>NZ_CP083564.1:3060000-3362280 GCF_025143985.1 Sulfitobacter sp. W027 | reverse complement strand
CGTGCCTAACGTCCCGCTTTGCTTATCGCACAAAGGCCGAGTGGATCCCGGCCCATATTTTCGTTTCACCCGGCAACAGGTCATCCACCCGGTCCCACGCGGATGACCGACCTGTGTCCTTCGGACTTTTAAAGAATGGCCTGCCCATTAGCCCGCTGCACCGTAAACCGGCGCAAGAAGCGCTGAACGAACCGTTCGTGTTCTCATCGACAGGGTAAACGTGCTGGCAGCAGCATTCACGACGGTGCGCGAAACCGTTTCTTACCGGTCACTTGCACCCCCCCGAAGTTGGCATTCTGCCAGTTGGCTGACGCCGCGTTCAGGGCCTGTCCCCCCAAGCGAAATGAATCGCTGGACCTTTGGTAGCAAGTGTTTCAGGTCCGCTTCAACATATCTTCCATCTTGACTCATGTATTGTCTAAAAAGAATCTCCGCCGTGGTTTTCCCGCTGCACTTGCACGAAAAAAGGCGCCGCAATGCGGCGCCTCTTGTCTTTCAGTAGGTTGGCTGTGGTGCCAGCTTAACCCAGTACTTTGACCCGTGCAGCAAGGCGCGACATTTTGCGCGATGCGGTATTCTTGTGGAAAACGCCTTTGGTGACGCCGCGCATCAGTTCGGGCTGGGCAGCTTTCAGAGCGGCTGTTGCCGCTTCTTTATCGCCAGACGCAATCGCCTCTTCGACCTTGCGCAGGTAGGTGCGGATGCGCGAACGACGGGCTTTGTTGATCGCAAAACGCTTCTCGTTCTGACGTGCGCGCTTTGCGGATTGTGTTGTATTTGCCATGAGTATCAGCCTTCGGGTTCATTTCGTTGCGTTGCAATGCGTGACGCCAACCCTACCGGAAATCCGGGCCCCAAAAGGGCAGGTGATTCTAGCCAGAGCGGGCTGCACGCGCATGTATTGGGGCTGCCTATAAGACAGCAGGCGCGGCAATGCAAGCCGCGCCACTGGAATCGCTTACTTGTCGCGGAACTGCGCTTCGCGCTTTTCAAGAAAGGCCGACATGCCCTCTTTCTGGTCTTCGGTGTTGAACAGCGAATGGAACATGCGGCGTTCAAACAGAAGGCCTTCGCTCAGCGGCACCTCATAGGCGCGGTTCACGCATTCCTTGACCACGGTGGCAGAGATCATGGATTTCTCGGCGATCTTGCCTGCGGCGGCCATGGCTTCTTCCATCAACTTTTTCACCGGCACAACGCGGGAGACGAGGCCCGAACGTTCTGCTTCTTCGGCGTCCATGAAGCGACCTGTCAGGTTCATGTCCATCGCCTTGGACTTGCCCACCAAACGCGTCAGACGCTGGGTGCCGCCGATGCCTGCCACAACACCAAGGTTAATCTCGGGCTGGCCGAACTTGGCGCTTTCCGAGCAGATGATAAAATCGCACATCATCGCCAATTCGCAGCCACCGCCCAAGGCATAGCCCGACACCGCCGCGATGATCGGCTTGCGGATGCGCAGAATCTGATCGGTTTCGGGGGTGAAGAGATCGCCCATGAAGACGTCGACAAAGCTTTTCTCGCGCATCATTGCGATGTCGGCCCCGGCAGCGAATGCCTTTTCCGAGCCGGTAATGACGATGCAGCGCACCTTGTCGTTTTCCTGCGCGCCCTTCAGCGCTTTGGCCAACTCACCCAGCAACGCGTCGTTGAGCGCATTAAGCGCATCCGGGCGGTTGAGGGTGATCAGGGCCACATGGTTGTCCACGTCCACGGTGATCGTTTCGTAAGCCATCAAGAATGCTCTTTGTTGTTGCGCTCAGGGGAATGTGCATACCACGCGGCAACCATGTTTCAAGTTATCTTTGGCAACGCGGGCAATAGAAGGAAGACCGCCCGCTCTGAACAATGCGGCCAATGGTGCCATCACAGCCCGGTCTGCGACAGGGTTCGCCCTCCCGGCCATAGACATCAAAGCTATGTTGGAAGTAGCCCAATTCGCCGTGGGCTTGGCGGAAGTCTTTCAGCGACGATCCCCCCGCTGTGATCGCAGCGGCCAGCACCCCACGGATGATCGGCACCAGCCCGGCAATGCGGCTTGCAGAGATCTGCCTGGCCTTGCGCGCCGGATGAATGCCCGCCCGGTAAAGCGCTTCGCAGACATAGATATTTCCCAAACCGGCCACGATTCGTTGATCCAGCAGCGCCGATTTGATCGGCATGTTGCGTCCCTTCAGTGCGGTCACCAGATGCGCTTCGTGAAAGTCGTTGCCCAGAGGCTCCGGCCCGAGCGAGGCAAGCAGCTTATGCGCCTCAGCGCTCGCGGTGTTCAGCAGGTCCATCGCCCCAAAGCGGCGCGGGTCGTTAAAGGTGATCCGCGCACCGTTACCCATATGCAACACGACATGGTCATGTTTCTCGGGCGCGGGGTGGTTGTGCTGAAATTGCCCCAGTGGGTCGCCCGAGACCAGCATCCGCCCGGACATGCCCAGATGCACCAGCAGCGATTCCCCGCTCGCCAGATCGGCGAGGATGTATTTCGACCGCCGCCGCAGCAGGCCGACGCGCTGCCCGGTCAGCCGGTCGGCCATCCGCTCGGGGAAGGGCCAGCGCAGGTCGGGGCGATTGACCTCGGCGCGGGCGATCACTTGGCCCTCCATCGCGGGGGCCAGCCCCCGGCGGACGGTTTCGACCTCTGGCAGTTCCGGCATCTCGGTTTCCCCTCTGGCTTGCCTGTGACAAAAGGCACGCATTGTCCCCAGCCTACGGCACCCTATAACAAGGGACTGAACCAGAGGATCGCAAGAGCAGATGACCCAGGACGCCGACAAAACCACCCATTTCGGGTTCGAGACCGTGCCCGAGCATGAAAAAGCAGGTCGCGTGCAGGGTGTGTTCAACTCCGTCGCCAGCAAATATGACATCATGAACGATGTGATGAGCATGGGGATCCACCGCGTCTGGAAAGAAGCGATGATGGATTGGCTCGCCCCGCGTCCCGGTCAGAAGTTGCTCGATGTGGCAGGGGGCACGGGCGATGTGTCTTTCAAATTTCTGGGCCGCGCGGGCCACGGTCATGCGACGGTGCTTGACTTGACCGAGCCGATGCTCGTCGAAGGCCGCAAACGCGCCGAGGCCGACAGCCTGAGCGGCAGTCTCGACTGGGTTGTGGGCGACGCTATGGCGCTGCCGTTCCCTGACAATACATTCGACGTCTACACGATCAGCTTTGGCATTCGTAACGTGACCCGCCCCCAAGAAGCGCTGAACGAGGCTTACCGCGTGTTGCGCCCCGGCGGGCGCCTGATGGTGCTGGAATTCAGCCAATTGCCCAACCCGGCGATGCAGAAAGCCTATGATCTCTACAGCTTCAATGTGATCCCGCGCATGGGCCAAGCTATCGCAGGTGACCGCGATAGCTATCAGTATCTGGTCGAATCGATCCGTAACTTCCCCGATCAGGAGACCTTCCTGTCGATGGTGCGGGCGGCGGGCTTTGGTCAGGCCAAGTACCGCAACCTGACAATGGGCATCGCGGCGCTGCACTCCGGCTGGAAAATCTGATGCGCGGACCTCACAATATTTGGCGGTTGATCCGCACCGGGGCGACGCTCGAACGCACTGGTGCGATGAATGTGGTGCTTGATGCCTTCGACGCGCCCGCGCCGCTGCGTTTCGTGGCCCGTACGCTTGGCCTGCCGTTCAAATGGCTGGGCTACAAAGGTGACCCGACCATGCCGCCCGCGACACGCGCGCTGACGGCACTTGGCCCCGCCTACATTAAGTTCGGACAGGTGCTGTCCACCCGGCCCGACGTGGTGGGCGATGAACTGGCCGTGCAACTGCGTGTCTTGCAAGACAAGCTGCCGCCCTTTGACACCGCGCTGGCCCGCCGCTCGGTGGAGCAGGAGCTTGGCCAGCCGGTCAGCACGATATTCTCAGAGTTCAGCGAACCCGTCGCAGCCGCCTCCATCGCGCAGGTGCATCACGCGCGGCTGGCCGAAACGGGCGAAGAAGTCGCTGTCAAAGTCCTGCGCCCCGGCATTGAAAAAGCCTTCCGCAAGGACATCGACGCCTTCTACCTCGCTGCCCGCATGGCTGAAATCTTCTCGCCCGGTTCGCGCCGTTTGCGCCCAACGGAGGTGATTGAGCATTTCGACGGTGTGGTGCGCGGGGAACTGGACCTGCGGCTGGAAAGCTCGGCCGCCTCTGAATTTGCGGCCAACACCAAAGAAGATACCGGTTTCCAACTGCCCGAGATCAAATGGAACTATTCGGGCCGTCGGGTGATGACGCTGGGCTGGGCCGATGGCGTGCCGCTGGGCGATAACGCTGCAATCGACGCTGCTGGGCATGACCGTGTGGCGCTCTCAGAGCGGGTGCTGCAACTCTTCTTGCAACACGCCCTGCGCGACGGTTATTTCCACGCGGACATGCACCAAGGCAACCTCAAGGTTGCGGCCAATGGCGATATCATCGCTTATGACTTCGGCATCATGGGCCATATCGACAGCTACACCCGCCGGGTTTATGCAGAAATTCTCTATGGCTTCATCCGGCGCGATTATCTGCGTGTGGCGAAGGTGCATTTCGAGGCGGGATATGTGCCCGCCGACAAGGACGTCGATGAATTCGCCCGCGCCCTGCGTGCGGTAGGCGAGCCGATCTTTGGCATGGACGCCACCCGCATCTCCATGGCCCGGTTGCTGACCTACCTTTTTGAGGTGACCGAGCGTTTCGGCATGGAAACCCGGACCGAGCTGATCTTGCTGCAACGCACCATGGTCGTGGTCGAAGGGGTCGCCCGCTCGCTCAACCCGCATATCAACATCTGGGAAGTCGCCAGCCCGATTGTGACCGACTATATCACCAAATCGCTCGGTCCCCGCGCCATGCTCTCGGACCTGCGCGATACGGCGATGGTCATGGCCCGCTTTGGCCCGCGCCTGCCGGGGCTGGTCGAACAGGCGCTGAACCGTCAAGCTGAAGAGCAGCCGCAGCGCCGCCCCCGTTTCTGGCGCTATATCGCGGCGACTGCGGTGATGTCCGGCATGGCCGGGGCCACCACCATCGCGCTGATTGACGCGCTTCTATAGGGTAGGGGGCCATGGGGCCCCGCCTTGGTTTAAGTGATGCGTTCGATTGCCATCGCGATGCCCTGACCGCCACCGATGCACATGGTGATCAACGCGCGCTTGCCGCCGATCCGCTCCAGCTCATAAAGCGCCTTTACGGTGATGATCGCCCCCGTCGCGCCGACCGGATGGCCAAGCGCAATCGCCCCACCGTTGGGGTTCACCTTCGCAGGATCAAAGCCCAGCTCTTTGCTCACCGCCAGCGCTTGGCTGGCAAAGGCTTCGTTGCTTTCGATCACGTCGAAGTCGCTGGCTTTCAGCCCGGTGCGTTTCAGAAGGTTCTGCACGGCAGGGATCGGCCCGATGCCCATCACCTCAGGCCGCACACCAGCATGGGCGTAGCCTATAATGCGCGCACGGGGTTTCAACCCAGCGGCCTCAGCCGCTTCGGCGCGGGCCAGCACCAGTGCTCCCGCACCGTCATTGATGCCGCTGGCATTACCGGCGGTGACACGTCCATCTTTCTGGAACACCGGACGCAGCCCGGCCAGCGCTTCGGCGGTGGTCGCCTTGGGGTGTTCGTCGGTGTCGAACGGCACCATGTCCCGCTTGACCTTTACGTCGAACGGCACGATCTGATCCGTGAAATGCCCCGCCGCGATGGCCGCTGCTGCACGCTCTTGGCTTTGCAGGGCGAAATCATCCATCTGCTCGCGCGTGATGCTATGCTCATCCGCCACATTCTCTGCCGTGACCCCCATGTGGCCGGTGCCAAAGGGGCAGTTGAGCGTGCCAAGCAGCATATCTAGGCTACGCGCATCGCCCATCTTCTGGCCCCAGCGGGCGTCGGGCAGGATATAGGGCGCGCGGGACATGCTCTCGGCACCCCCGGCAAGGGCGAAATCCGCGTCGCCGAGCATGAGGCTTTGGGTGGCCGAGACCAGCGCCTGTACGCCGGAACCGCATAGGCGGTTCACGTTCATCGCAGGCACTTCATCAGGCACACCCGCCTCCCGCGCGGCGACGCGGCTGAGGTACATGTCGCGCGGCTCGGTGTTGATGACATTGCCGAAAACCACATGGCCGATCTGCGCCGGGTCAACGCCCGCCCGCTCCATCGCGGCGCGGGCCACGATGCTGCCCAGGGTGGTTGGCGGGGTCGCGGCCAGGCTGCCGCCGAAAGTACCAATGGCGGTGCGGGCGCCGCCCAAGATGACGATATCGTTTGACATGAAGCTCTCCTCTATCCGTTGGCGGCACTATGAGGCGGAGATGACCCATTGTCAGGCGAAACGTCCCGTCAAAGCGCCGCTTGACAGGGGCAGTGCGCCGCGCGACATATCCGCCATGACGGAAAATAATGACAAGATCCTGACGCAACTGCCCGCCCGCCTGAAAGAAGCGCGGCAGGGGCAGGGGCTGTCGCTTGATGCCGTGGCCAAGCTATCGGGCGTGTCACGCTCTATGGTGAGCCAGATTGAGCGCGGGGAATCGAGCCCGACCATCGCCACGCTGTGGAACCTGACCCGGGCCTTGCAGGTGGATTTCGCGGGGCTTTTAGATGGCGCGCCAACCGAAGCGCAGATCGAAGTGCTGCGCAGTGCTGCGGTGCCGACGATCAACAATCTTGGCTCCGGCTGTCGCATCCGCATCCTATCTCCGCCCGAAGAAGCCGGGCATCATGAGGTGTATGAGCTGCTCATCGCCGAGGGCGGCATGTTGGACAGCGCCCCGCATACCCGTGGTGCCCGTGAGCATCTGAGCGTCTTTGAAGGTGCTGTCGAGGTCACAAGCGGCGCGGGGACCGAGCAATTGCAGGCCGGAGACACCGCCCGTTATGCTGCCGATGTACCCCACGCCATCCGCGCCACGGCGGGACCGGTACGGGCCTTCTTGGTCGTGCAGGACGCCTGATATCCGGTATATCGGAAAAAATCCGCTATTCAAGAAATCCTCTATTCCGGAATAGCTTCCGCTATGGTAGATGAGCCTCAAAAGGAGAGTCTCATGACCAAAGCATTTCTGGACCACATCACCGACACCCTGGCCGAGATTGACGCCGAGGGCATGATGAAGCGCGAGCGTCTGATTACCACGCCGCAGGGCGGGGAAATTGAGGTTGGCACCCTCGAGGTCATCAACCTTTGCGCCAACAACTATCTTGGACTGGCTGACCACCCCGAATTGATCGCCACGGCGAAACAGGCGATGGATGATAAAGGTTTCGGCATGGCCTCGGTCCGCTTCATCTGCGGCACGCAGGACATTCACCGCGAGCTGGAGCAGAAGCTGGCGAGCTTCCTTGGGCACGACGATTCGATCCTCTTCGCCGCCTGTTTCGACGCCAACGGCGGGCTGTTCGAGCCGCTATTAGGGCCAGAGGATGCGGTAATCTCTGACGCGCTGAACCATGCGTCGATCATTGACGGCATACGCCTGTGTAAGGCCAAGCGCTACCGCTATGCCAACAGCGACATGGCAGATTTGGAGGCCAAGCTGAAACAGGCCCGCGAAGACGGTGCGCGTTTCATTATGATCGCCACGGACGGCGTTTTCTCCATGGACGGCTACCTCGCCAACCTGCCCGAGATTGTGGCGCTGGCCGAGAAATATGAGGCACTGGTGATGGTGGACGACTGCCACTCCACCGGCTTTATGGGGCCGAAGGGCGAAGGCACCCCGGCGCATCACGGGGTCAAGGTCGACATCGTGACCGGAACGCTGGGCAAGGCGCTCGGCGGGGCGATTGGCGGCTATATCGCCGGGCCGCAGGCGGTGATCGACCTGCTGCGCCAGCGCGCGCGGCCCTATCTGTTTTCCAACTCGCTGCCCTCATCGATTGTCATGGCAGGGATGCGGGCGCTGGAACTGGTGGAGCAAGGCGACGATCTGCGGGCGCAGTTGTTTGAGAATACCGCTTACTGGCGTGCGGGGCTGGAAAGGCTCGGCTTTGATCTGCTGCCGGGAGAACATCCGATTGTTCCGGTCATGCTGGGCGAGGCGCAACTGGCGCAAGATATGGCGGCGAAACTGTTTGAAGAGGGGGTCTATGTCTCCGGCTTCTTCTTCCCGGTGGTGCCACGCGGACAGGCGCGCATCCGCACCCAGATGAACGCAGCCTTAACGCGCGAGCAGCTGGACCGGGCGCTGAAAGCCTTTGAAGTGGCGGGCAAAGCCTGTGGGGTGATCGAATGACCACGAATGAAATGAAGGCACTGGCCAAGCTTCATGCCCGCGAGGGGCTGTGGATGACCCACGCCCCGGTGCCGGAAATCGGCCCGGATGACGTGCTGATTAAGATCAACAAAACCGGCATCTGCGGCACCGATATTCACATCTGGAACTGGGATGACTGGGCCGCCGGGACCGTGCCGGTGGGGCTGATCACCGGCCATGAGTTCGCGGGCGAGATCGTGGAATTGGGCCGCAACGTCGAAGGACTGGAGATCGGCCAGCGCTGCTCGGGCGAGGGGCATCTGATCGGCAAGCAGTCGCGCCAGAGCCGGGCGGGCAAGTTCCACCTCGATCCCGCGACGCGGGGTATTGGAGTGAACGAGCAGGGGGCTTTTGCGCAGTACCTCAAGCTGCCTGCCTTCAACGTTGTTCCGCTGCCAGACGAGATTTCGGACGACATCGGCGCGATCCTCGATCCCTTGGGCAACGCGGTGCATACGGCGCTGAGTTTCGATCTGGTGGGCGAGGATGTGTTGATCACAGGCGCGGGCCCCATTGGCATCATGGCCGCCGCTGTCGCGCGGCATGTGGGCGCGCGGCATGTGGTAATTACGGATGTGAACCCCGCACGGCTGGCGCTGGCGGATAAGGTCGCCGATGTGGTGACAGTGAACGTCGCCGAAGAGGATTTGGCGGACGTGATTCCCCGATTGAAAATGAAGCAGGGCTTTGACGTCGGTTTGGAAATGTCCGGCAACCAACAGGCGCTCGATCAGATGGTCGAGGCCATGACCATGGGCGGGCGTATCGCCATGCTGGGCATCCCACCGGGTAAGTCGCCGGTGGACTGGAGCCGCATCGTCTTCAAAGCCATCACCATCAAGGGCGTCTATGGCCGCGAGATCTTCGAGACGTGGTACAAGATGATCGCCATGCTGGAAAACGGTCTCGACGTCTCGCAGATCATCACCCATCGCTTCGGCGTGGATGATTTCGAGAAGGGCTTTGCCGCGATGAAGTCCGGCCAGTCGGGGAAAGTAGTCCTCGACTGGACGTGAACCTATCAGGGGCGCAGGCTATTGCGCCCCTGTTGTGTCAGCACCCAAACATCGTCACCCTCAAACACCGCCGCGCAAAGCGGTTTGCCATAGCCTGCCCCGGTGTCGAGGTTCACCCGGTTGCCGTAATGCGTGGCGCTGTCTACCGGGGTATGGCCGTGCACGATCAGCTTGGGATGTGGGGCGGTGAAATTGTGAAACTCTTTGCGGATCCACAGCAGGTCATTCTCGCGCTGTTCGTCCAGCGGTACTTCGGGGCGGATGCCTGCATGGGCAAAGAAAAGATCGGGCGTTTGATGGCTCAGCGCGAGGGTTCTTAGAAAATCCACATGTCCCTGCGGCACCGCTTCGCGCGCCTTGGCATGGACATCAGACAGCCGGTCACGCCCGCTGACCGAGACACCGTAGGAGCCGAGCGTCGTGTCCCCGCCCAAACGCGGGTTCAGCCAATTGAGTTCAACAAGCAAGAGCGGATCGTGGCGCGGGAAATCCTCCATGAACCAGCTGAACATGCGGTCATGATTGCCCATGAGGAAGGTCCAGTTGCGGCCCTCAGCCTTGCCGGTAGCCAATCGCTCAATAACCGCTTTGCTATCAGGACCGCGATCAGTGTAATCGCCTAGAAAAACGATGCGCGCGTCTGGCCCGCCATCTTCTTCGATCAAGGTTAGCACGCGCTCAAGCTCGGCGGCGTAGCCGTGGATGTCTCCGATGGCATAGATGGGGCTGGGCATAATCATTCCTGTCCTTCTGCGCCCCCACGTGATGCCGCAAAGGGGCGGGGAAGGGAAGGCTCAGCGGGGTAGCGCGGCCTCGCCTTTGTTCAGCGGCAGCATCAGCGTGGCAATCTGCTCACGTAGCCAGCGGTGCGCGGGGGCGTTGGTGGCGCGCTTGTGCCAATACATGCCGATCAGGGGCGTCGGCATGGGGAAGGGCGTGGCATAGACGTCAATGTTCAGCTTGCCCGCCATGCGATGCGCCATCTGCTGCGGCACCAAGGCAACATGATCACTGCCCGCAACCGCGCTGAACACACCGTAGAAAACCGGCAGCGTCATCACGACCCGACGTTTCCGCTTAACCCGCGCCAGCGCGGCATCCCCCATGGCCGCAGTCTGCCCTTCGGGTGAGAAAAGGATATGTCCAAGGGTGCACAGCAGATCGAGCGGAATGGCGGCACCGGGGGCAAGCCCGGCCGCATCTAACTGCGGATGGGCGCGACGTGCGATGACGGCAAAGCTAGAGTTAAACAGCGGCTGCCAGTCGACCCAGCCGGGGCAGTCCAGCTGCGGGATCAGGGCAAGGTCAACCTCATGGCTCTTAAGTGGACCGATGTAGTTGTCGGGCATCAGATCGACCAGTTGCAGAAGGATACCGGGCGCGAGCTTTGCAAGGTGGTCACCAAGTGGTGGCATCAACATCTCGGCAAAGAAATCGCTTCCCGACAACACAAATCTGTCAACGGCAGAGGCTGGATCAAATTGGGGCGGGCCGGAAAGCAGGACCTCCACCTCATCTAAGGCGCGGCGTAGGGGGTCGGACAGGCTTTGCGCGAATTGCGTAGGCTCCAGCCTTTGCCCCACCCGCACAAAGAGCGGATCGGCCAGCGCCACCCGAAGGCGCCCGAGCGCGGCAGAGACTGCTGGTTGAGACAGTCCGATGCGCCGACCCGCTGCGACGGTCGAATTCTCACGCAACAGCGCGTCCAGCACCCGCAACAGATTGAGGTCGAAGCCGGATAAATTCATGCCATGGATATTAGTAATAAGATCTATGAGTTTCCACAATTAAACGCGGCATGAGACCCTGACAGCATGATGGGCATAGGGAGGAAGTACTATGACACGCGATGCAAAGGAGTTGGAGCCGGTCGAATGGCTTGGCACGCGGTATGAAATAATCCTGTCCAAAGAGGCGAGTGGCGGGGCCATGTCGATCGTCCGTTCCGAAGCGCCGCCCGATAGCGGACCGCCCCTGCACGTGCATCACGATGCGGATGAGACATTCGTGATGCTCAGCGGCGAGGCGGAGTTTGTGCTGGACGGTCAGCGTAAGTCCCTGCAGGCAGGCGAGACGATCTTCGTTCCCCGGGGACAGCATCATACCTTCCGCGTGGTAGGGGATGCCCCTTCACGCCATCTGGTGATCCTGACGCCGGGCGGATTTGAGGGGTTCTTTGTCGAGATGGGCCGCGACCAATTGGCGATCCCGGAGGATATGGAAGAAATTACCAAACGCGCGGCGCAATATCATCTAAGCTTTACCGGCCCGCCCTTGGCGGCGATGTGAGAGGGGGCGCAGAATGCGTGGTTTATCATTTGCCTTTCTTCTCTGTGGCACGGTAGCGGTGCTGATCGGCATGGCTTGGGGTATCCAGATGGCGGCGACCGGGGATCATGGTCTGTCGCCCGCCCATGCCCATCTCAACCTGCTGGGTTGGGTCACTTTTGCGATCTATGGCTTCTATTACCATCTCGTGCCAACCGCCTCGGCCAGCCGACTGGCGTGGGTGCATTTTGGTTTAGCGTTGTTAGGGTTGGTCTTAATCGTGCCGGGCATCGCTATGGCGGTAAGCGGCAGCGGAGAGACTTTGGCCAAGGTCGGATCACTGGTGACGCTGCTCTCGGCGCTGGTCTTTCTTGTCGTCCTGTGGCGCAGCCGCTTGACCACGCCCTAACGTAAAAACGCCCCCGGTCGGGGGCGCTTTCGGTTCATCAGGGGTAAGGCTCAAGCCACGTCGAACTGCAGCGGCTTGATCTGCCGGAACATGCCAGTGTCACGCAGTTTGCCGATCACGGGCTCGGGCACCTGATCGTCGACATAGAGCAGGGCAATCGCCTCGCCCTTTGCGGCGCTCCGACCCAAGGTGAAGTTGGCGATGTTAACGCCGTTCTCGCCCATGGTCTGACCCAGCGTGCCGATGATGCCCGGCACGTCTTCATTGGTGGTGTAGAGCATGTGTTCACCGATCTCGGCGTCGATGGTGATGCCTTTGATCTGAATAAAGCGCGGCTTGCCGTCCGAGAAGACGGTGCCGGCGATGGAGCGCTCGCGTTTCTCCGTCACAACCGTCACTTTGACATAGCCGTCGAACACGCCGGATTTGTCTTGGTTCGTGGTGCTGATCTGGATGCCCTTTTCGCGGGCGACCACAGGGGCGGAAACCATGTTCACATCCGGGTTGGCACGCTTCATGATGCCTGCCACGACGCCGCAGTTCAGCGCCTTGAGGTTCATTTTGGCGACCGAGCCGTCGTAGAGGATGTTAATCGCCTTGATCGGCTCGTCCGTCATCTGGCCGATGAAGGCCCCGAGATGGCCCGCCAGCTTGACCCATGGGCCCATGACCTTGGCTTCTTCAGCGGTGACCGAAGGCATGTTCAGCGCGTTGGTCACGGCCCCGGTCAGCAGGTAATCCGACATCTGCTCGGCGACTTGCAGGGCCACGTTTTCCTGCGCTTCGGTGGTCGCGGCACCAAGGTGGGGTGTACAGACCACGTTTGGCAGGCCGAAGAGAGGGTTCTCCGTGGCTGGTTCCTCGGCGAAGACGTCGAAGGCCGCACCGGCGACATGGCCCGATTTCAGCAGCTCGGCCAGCGCTTCCTCGTCTACCAGACCGCCGCGGGCACAGTTGATGATGCGCACGCCGGGCTTGGTTTTGGCAAGGTTTTCGCGCCCCAAAATGTTCGCTGTCTGGTCGGTGAATGGCACGTGCAGCGTGATGAAATCGGCACGCTTAAGCAGATCATCAAGCTCGACCTTCTCAACGCCCATCTCCTCGGCTTTTTCTTCGCCCAAGAAGGGGTCATAGGCCACGACCTTCATCTTCAGCCCACGCGCCCGGTCGCAAACGATGCCACCGATGTTGCCCGCGCCGATCACACCCAAGGTCTTGCCAGTCAGCTCAACGCCCATGAACTTGGACTTTTCCCATTTGCCCGCGTGGGTCGAGGCCGACGCTTCGGGGATCTGGCGCGCCACGGCGAACATCATCGCGATGGCATGTTCGGCAGTGGTAATCATGTTGCCGAAGGGCGTGTTCATCACGATCACACCCTGTTTCGAGGCGGCATCCTTGTCGATGTTGTCGGTGCCGATGCCCGCGCGGCCAATGACCTTGAGGTTCGGCGCAGCGGCGAGGATTTTCTCGGTCACTTTGGTGGCGGAGCGGATCGCGAGACCGTCATAGTTGCCGATGATCTCGGCCAGTTTGTCTTTGTCCTTGCCCAGTTGGGGCTGGAAATCGACATCGATGCCACGGTCACGGAAGATTTGAACGGCGGCTTCCGACAGGCTGTCGGAGATGAGTACTTTGGGAGCCATGTTTGTGGTCCTTTTCAATAATATAGGGGCAGGGGCGGCGCGTGGGGTTACGCGCCTGCCGGAATGCTTCAGGCGTTGATTTCAGTCTCGAAAGCCCATGCGAGCCACGGCAGCATCGCTTCGATATCAGCCGTTTCAACCGTGCCGCCGCACCAGATGCGCAGGCCCGGAGGGGCATCGCGGTAAGCGCCGACGTCGAGGGCCGCGCCTTCAGCTTCCAGCCGCTTGGCCACGGCCTTGGCGAAGGCTGCGCCGTCTTGAATGCGGTTATCAGTGAACTTGAGGCAGACCGAGGTGTTGGACCTTGTCGCGGGATCGGTGGCGAGGAAATCAATCCAGCCATGCGCGTCAACGAAATCGGCAATCGCCTTGGTGTTGGCATCGGCCCGCGCGATCAGCCCTTTGAGGCCGCCCACGGATTTCGCCCAGTCCAGCGCCTGCAGGTAGTCTTCGACGCAGAGCATCGAAGGCGTGTTTATAGTTTCGCCCTTGAAGATGCCTTCGATCAGCTTGCCGCCTTTGGTCAGACGGAAGATTTTCGGCAGGGGCCATGCGGGGGTGTAGCTTTCCAACCGCTCAACTGCGCGGGGGCTGAGGATCAGCATGCCATGCGCCGCTTCGCCGCCCAGCACCTTCTGCCAAGAGAAGGTCGTCACATCCAGCTTGTCCCAAGGCAGGTCCATCGCAAAGGCCGCCGAGGTGGCGTCGCAAAGCGTCAGGCCGGCGCGGTCAGCGGGGATCGCATCGCCGTTCGCCATCCGCACGCCAGAGGTGGTGCCGTTCCATGTAAAGCAAACGTCGTTGTCATAGTTCAGCGCCGCCATGTCGACGATCTCGCCATACTCGGCGGTGTGGACCTGCGCGTCGATTTTCAGCTGTTTGACCACATCGGTGACCCAGCCTGCGCCGAAGGATTCCCAAGCGACCATCTCAGCCGGGCGTTCGCCCAAGAGCGACCACATGGCCATCTCAAATGCGCCGGTGTCAGAGGCGGGCACGATGCCGATGCGGTAGTCCGCAGGGACGCCCAGCACCTCGCGGGTGGTCTCGATCGCCTTGAGCAGTTTCGCCTTACCGGGCGCGGCACGGTGGCTGCGGCCCAGCGGTGCGTCGCCAAGCTTGGTCAGATCGAATGTGGGGATTTTGGCGCAGGGGCCGGAGGAGAAACGGGGGTTTGCCGGTACGGCAACAGGTTTCGCGTCCGGGCGCAGTGCCGGTTGTTCAATAGCCATTTATGCTACCCTCTCAGATAATCGCCCTTCGTTGGGGAAGGGTGTCCCACTTGCCGAGATACGCGGGGAGGCCGGGCTGGCACAAGTCGCAAAATGACGCTAGGACGCCGGTCATGTCGCTTTGCGCGGCGCGAATGATGCGGATCGGAAACTTATGTTCACGGCAATCTTGTTGACCTCCCCCTCCACCCCCTCCCTCGACCCGGCGTTGGTCGAGAGCCTGCGCAACGCATGGGGCGGGGGTGGCGCGCTTTGGCTGGCCCCGGATGAGGCGGCGGAGTTCTCGCTGACCCAGATGCCGGAGAACCGCTGGGACGTCTGGGAAAGCTGCCAGTCGATGGGAGTCGATCTGGTGATCGTGCCAACCGAGGGCCGCCGCAAGAATATGCTGCTGGCCGATATGGACAGCACGATGATCCAGCAGGAATGTATCGACGAATTGGCCGACGAAGCGGGCGTTGGCGCGCATGTGAAAGAGATCACCGCCCGCGCCATGAACGGCGAGTTGGATTTCGACGGCGCGCTGCGCGAACGTGTCGGCCTGCTGAAAGGGCTGGAAGCCGCTGTCATCGACAAGGTCTTGGCCGAGCGCATCACCCTGATGCCCGGAGGCGGGGCGCTGGTGGGCACGATGAAGACCAACGGTGGCTATGCTGCACTGGTCTCGGGCGGGTTTACGGCTTTCACGGCCAAGGTTGCCGAGATGCTGGGTTTTGACGAAAACCGTGCCAATACGCTGCTGGTCGATCAGGCCGCGCTGACCGGCGAGGTGGGGCTGCCGATTTTGGGGCGTGAGGCGAAGGTCGCCGCTCTGGAAGAGATCACCGCGAAGCTGGGGATCACCGAGGATCAGGTCATTGCCGTGGGCGACGGGGCGAATGATCTGGGCATGTTGGGCCGCGCTGGCATGGGGGTGGCGCTGCATGCAAAGCCTTCTGTCGCGGCGGAATGTGACATCCGCATCAACTTCGGTGATCTGACTGCGCTGCTCTTTGTGCAGGGCTATGCGCGCAGCGAATTCGCAGGCTAACACAAAACCCTGATTTGACTCGCAGTGCGGAAGCGGCGGTAATGGGGCAGGCACAGCTTGCCCCGGTTTCTACCGCACTGTCCGATGTTTACGGCAGACTCCATACGCAATCCCAGTGCCGCGCAGCAATCAGGGAGACGAACAATGCCGGACTTTATCTTTGCCTATCACGGGGGGAAGACCCCAGACTCTCAGGAAGAGGACGAAAAGGCCATGGCCGCTTGGGGCGCGTGGTATGAGGAAATGGGGCCACAGATCGTGAATCCCGGCAATCCGGTGGGGATGTCCAAGACCGTAAGCGGGGATGGGGTCGCCGATAACGGCGGGGCCAATCCGCTGTCAGGTTTCACGGTCGTGCGCGCGGATGACATCGATGCCGCCTGCAAAATGGCGCAGGGCTGTCCGATGGTTGCGGATGGGACCGGATCGGTCGAGGTCGCGCCCATCATCGAAATGTAGGCGCGACCTGCTTTCTCGGATTAAGTCAGTTCGGCCGCCGGTTTCAACATGCCGGTCTGAAGCCCGCGCCAGTTCGTAATCGGCGCGTTCATCCGCTTGAGCGCGGCAGGGTGGTTTGCATCCAGCGCACCTAGTTTGACCAGAAGCGCGGTGATCGCACATTCGGCGGCGCGGGTGGTGCCGCAGGCGGCTTTGAGCGCGATGCCCAGTTTGCGCTCGGGCCAGATGGCAATGAAGAAACCCTCAGCCCCGGTCTTCAGGGCGACCTTGCCGTCCATCGCCCGCATCAGTTCCGTGCAGGCGCGGCCTTTGCCCGCCACAAGTTCGGGGTGCAGACGCATTGCTTCGTGCAGGCGTGCTTCGGCAGAACCTTCGGGGGCGGCGGCGAAATGCGCCATCGCGCGGGCCATGCCGTGCAGGGTACAGGCGGGATTGGGGGCCGAGCAGCCGTCGATGCCATAGCCGGGGGAGGTTTCCTGCGTGACCGCTTCAAACGCCTCAAGGCAGGCTTTTTGCACCGCGTGGTCGGGCTTTTCATAATCCGGTCCGGTGCCGAGATGCTTGTTCAAGGTAAGAAAACCCGCGTGTTTGCCGGAGCAGTTGTTGTGGATTTGGCAGGGCTTTTCATGGGCACGGATCAGCGCTTCCATGGCGTCACGGTCATTGGGTTCCTGTGCGCCGCAGCGGAAATCACCATCATTCAGCCCCAGCGTGTCGAGCCAGACGCCAACACGGTCGGTGTGGATCGCCGCCCCTTGGTGCGAGGCGCAGGCGAGGGCGAGTTGTTCGGTGCTTAGCCCCGCCTTGTCGGCAGCGCCGGAATTGATCAGCGGTAGCGCTTGGATCATCTTCGACGAAGAACGCGGCAGGATCACTTTCTCAGGATCGCCCCAAGCCTCGACGATCTGGCCGCTGTCGTCGCAGATCACGGCATGCCCGGAATGCACGCTTTCCAGAAAGGGTCCGCGCCAGATTTCCGCAAATGGGGCTGCTTTGGTCATGAGGTTCTTCCTGTTTCTGGGCGAAATCCTGCCAATCAGGGTTTCGTCGGTCGCGCGTTTGCCGTTATTGTGGTTGGTGTCGAACAGATAACAGACGCCCGCAAGAGAGCAACCCGCCCGAGGTTGCCCGATTGGGGTCTGTGGACGTGTTGAGGTCAAGGACGGCTGGAGGCTGGACAGATGGGAATGATGAAGACATGTGGTCTTGCACTTGGGGCGCTCGCCCTTGTGGCAAGTGGCGCAGTGGCGCAGGAGCAGAGCACCAATCGGGTGGCTGCCAAGACCGACTGGAGCGTCTTTGTAGAAGATAACCCGACGGAGTGCTGGGGCGTCTCGACCCCCAAAGAAGTCGTAAACACCCGCGACGGGCGGGTGGTTGCAGTGAACCGGGGTCAGACATTGCTGATGGTGTTCTACCGTCCCTCGGCTGAGGCCAAGGGCCAGGTTGCTTTCACCGGCGGCTATCCTTTCGCATCCGGTTCGACCGTGACGATGGATATATCGGGCGATAGCTATGAGCTGTTCACCGAAGGAGAGTGGGCATGGCCTGCGACCACGTCGGATGACGCCAAGATCATCGCCGCTATGAAACGCGGCGCGGACGCCACTTTGGTCGGCCGCTCATCGCGCGGCACACAGACCAGCGATAAGTTCTCGCTGCTGGGGTTCACTGCGGCGGTTGAGGATGCAGCCAAGCGTTGCGGCGGCTGATCTGCTGTAAATTTGATTATGGAACGGCCCCGCGTTTGCGGGGCCGTTTTTTGTGGGTGACCCATGCCACCATGCCCGGAGTCAAGCCGCAGGCGCCGGGCCATCGCCTGCCCGCCCGGACGGGTAGGCGATTTAGCGAGGCTGGGTACGACATTGCGAACGCACGCCTCGGCTGAACCATAAAGTGGTAGTGACATAATGTTGGATCGCCGACCCGCGGGCAGGCGCTGGCCCTCGCACAAAAAAATCGCGGCCCCGGAGGGCCGCGATGACGTAAATTACTGCTGAAGCTGCTTAGGCCGCCCGCGACAACGGCGCCGCAGCCTCTTCTTCGATAAACGCGCCATGCAGTGCTTTAATCACCGGCTGCAGCGACTCGCGCTCGACGATGAACTGCACGTCAACATTGCGCGGTCCTTGGCTCGCGCCGATCGCCGTTTGCCCGGCCTCGGCAATGGCCACCAAGCCACGTTGCAGCACTGACAACCCATTCAGGTCGCGGCCGATGACCGAAGCCATCGACAGGGTGCGGGTGGTGATCTCGGCGGCGGGGTAGATCGCGGCCAGATCCTTCTCCACCCGGCGCATCGTCTTGAGCGACGCATCAAGGTAATGAGTGATCGTATTGGCGTTCGAGACCTTTGAAACGATCCGCACATTGTGGCGCGTGAGCACCTCAAGAATCGTCGTATCATAGCCCTTCACACCGACCATATCCTGCTCGAACAATTCGAACGCCACGATGTCCAGACCAGTGACGATCTCCACCGCGGGCGTCTCTGCCTTGCGGTCGTCGATCAGCGTGCCGGGGTCTTCCGGCTCAAAGGCATTGGTCACGCGCAGCGGCACATCAGCCTGACGCAGGGTCTTGGCGGCCTTGGGGTGGATCGCCTCCATCCCCATGTTCGACAGTTGGTCCGCCACGTCATAGTTCGTGCGTCCGATCTTCTTGACGGCATGTTCGCCGACCAGTTTCGGGTCGCAGGACGACAGGTGGAATTCCTTGTGAATGATCGCCTCGCGCGCACCGGTGAGGGCCGCCAGTTTGGAGAATGTCACTTCGGAATAGCCACGGTCAAACTCGCGCATCAGCCCTTCGGCGCATTGCGCATAGCCGGTGACGATGGGCATTTCCGTTTGCGGGTCGATGCCCTCCATCGCCTGCGCGATCCGCTCGTCCAGCGTCACGTTCCCCTCATCGCGCCAACCCGACAGGTCAACGAAACGGGCGTTCACGCCAGCGCGTTGCAGCAGGATCGTGGTGACAAAGGCGGAATGTGCCTCGCCCAGACCTGAGAGCAACTCGCGGATTTGCAGCATGTGCTCGGACAGGCGGAAGTGGCCATAGGCGCAAAGGCGTTGCAGGTCGATCAGGCAGTTGCGGGCACCATGGGTGCGCTCGGACACAAAGGCGTCGGCCTGTTCGATGTCGCCGGGATGCTCCAGCACTTCGCGGTGCACACGCTGCATCTCGGCGGACGCACGGGTCAGTGCTTCGTGCCAGCCGTGATCGTTGCTGGCGTTGGCCAGATGGGCATAGACGCCCGGCTCGCCCGACTTTTTATGCTCAAGCAAAAGGTTCGTGATCCCGCCAAAGGCGGAGACCACGAAGACGCGCCCGTAGATGTCCGCGCCCTGAGGGTCACCGACAAAGAGCGTATCCTTGAGCTGGTTCACGCGGGACATGGACGTCCCGCCGATTTTTTCGACAGTGTGGGACGGTTGGGTCATATAACTTACGCTACCTCCTCGGCAGGCGCATAGGAGCCGTCTTCACGGTGCACTTCTTTGCCCGTAACGGGCGGATTGAAGCAGCACGCCATGTGAAGCTCTTCCTCTGCGCGCAGGATGTGTTTGTCGTTCAGGTTCAGCGCATACATCACGCCGGGCGTGATCTCATGGGTCTCGCCGGTGGCGAGATCAGTGATCGAGCCCTTACCCTTCATGCAGTAGACGCTCTCGAAGTGGTGCTTGTAGTGGAACGTATGTTCCGAACCGGCCTCAAGAACGGTGATGTGGAACGAAAATCCCATCTTGTCGTCGGCCAGAAGCATCCGGGTGGAGGTCCATTGAGCATCGCCCACGTGACGGTCGGTGCCCTGAAGTTTACTAAAGTCGCGTACAATCATTGTCAGTTACTCCGCTGCCAGTTTCATGTTGCCGGTCACGTCGCGGGTGGCCTGCATGAGGATATCAAACCCTTCGCGCATGACCTTCTCCGGCGTCGTGAGGGGGGCGAGGTATTTAACGATTTCATCGTTCGCGCCCGATGTTTCGATCACGAGGCCCAGCTCATAGGCACGTGCACAGATCGCACCAGCCAGTTCGCCAGAGCCAACATCGACACCCTGCATCAGGCCGCGGCCTTTCAGCGTGGCACCGTCGACCAGATCGGCGACGTCCTTAAGCGCGGTGGTCAGTACCACGGCTTTTTCGGCCAGCGACTTTTCGAACTTGTCGTCGGACCAGAATTTCTCAATCGCGACGCGGGCGGTGACAAAGGCGTGGGTGTTGCCGCGGAAGGTGCCGTTGTGCTCGGCGGGCTTCCAGATGTCATGCTCAGGCGCGATCAGCAGTGCCGCGAAGGGCAGGCCAAAACCGGACAGCGATTTCGCTTGGGTGATCATGTCAGGCTTGATGCCGGACGCCTCAAACGAGAAGAAGCTGCCCGAACGGCCACAGCCCGCCTGAATGTCGTCGATGATCAGCAGCGCGCCATGCTTACGGGCGATTTTCTCGATGCCCTGCATCCATGCGTCGGAGGCCGCGTTCAGACCGCCTTCGCCTTGGATCGGCTCAAAGATGAATGCCGCAGGGGCGTCGATGCCCGAGGAGGGGTTCGACAGCATCGCGTCGATCATCTCAAGCGTGTCGACATTTTCGCCCAGCGATCCCTCAAAAGGCATATGTGTCACATCGGCCAACGAGCCACCGCCCGCGCCGCCACGCTTACCTTTGTTGCCGGTCAGCGCCAGCGCGCCCATGGTCATGCCGTGAAAGCCATTGGTGAAGGAGATCACGTTGGTCCGGCCTGTCACCTTACGCGCAAGCTTGATCGCGGCTTCGACGGCATTGGTCCCGGTCGGGCCGGTCATCATAACTTTGTAGTCCATGCCGCGCGGTTTGAGGATGTTTTCCTCATAGGCGTTCAGGAACGCCGCTTTGGTGTCGCTGTGAAAGTCGAGACCATGCGCGATGCCATCATTGGTGATGTGCTCCACCAGCGCGGCCTTCATGTCCGCATCGTTGTGGCCGTAGTTCAGCGAGGAACAGCCGGCGAGGAAGTCGATGTAGCGATTGCCTTCTTCATCGAACATCTCCGACCCGCTGGCGCGGGTGAAAACGGCGTTCATGCCACGGCAATAGGAGCGTGCTTCGCTCTCGCGGCGGGTAAAGATCGTTGTGTTCTGTGCCATGTCTTTAGGCATAGGAATATCCTTTCTCTTCAAGAGAATCTGTCGTGTGAATTGTCAGCTGCGGATTACGCGGCGCGTTTGAGCGCGGCAGTCTCGGGCAGCGTGATCGTCACCATATGTTCGGTGTCATGCGCGCCCTCGAAATGGGCGTCTTTGGTAAAGTGCGGGGCATCCGAAAGGTCGCCGCCGACGTGATTGGCAAAGCTGCGGAACAGCCCCCAAGAGGCGTCGTTGTCCCGGGTGATCGTGGTCTTGAGGGTCTTGGCGTCCTCAGTCTCATCGCGGTTCACCAGTTCCATCAGCATGGTTTTACCCAGCCCAAGGCCACGGGCCTTGGGGCTAACGGCAACCTGCCAGACAAAGAAGGCGTCTTGGGCAGGGATCATATGGCCGGAAATCCAGCCAACGATGTCGCCGCCCATTTCAGCCACAACACAGGTATCACGGAAGTGGTCGGCTTGGATCAGGTTCGCGTAAAGCGAGTTCTCGTCGAGCGGCTTGCAGTCGCGAATCAACCGCCAGATGGCGGCTCCGTCCTCGGCAATGGGCTTACGCAGCTTGGGTGTGCGGGCTTTCTTTATGTCGAGTTCATTCTGCATCCGGTCGGGGCTCCCTTATTGTTTCGATAAGCTAAGTAGGGCATGTGGGGTGATACTTCAACATTCAATGCAAAATACCTGAAAATGCGCTTATAGCGTGGTTTCAGAGGCATACTTATGTGCATATTTGTTTCGTAGGACTAACGAAATTGGACCGTTTCGCTTAGCTATACTAAGCGTTCAGGGTGGTTTTGACCGATTGCTGAAATTGCCCCCAATGTGCAAGGATGCACCATGACGCAGAAACATCCCGACCGGGTCGACGAGAGTTTGATCGCCTTGCGCCGCATTTTGCGCGCCACAGAGCTTTATGCCCGTGATTTGGCGCAGGCGGCGGGGGTGACCCCGGCGCAACTGCGTGTTTTGCAGATCGTGGGAGAGAAGATAGACCCGACAGCCAAGACCCTCGCCACCCAGATGGGGGTGAGCCAAGCCACCGTGACCGCTTTGGTTGATAAGCTGGTGGCACGCGAATTGGTATCGCGGCAGCCCTCGGCGCAGGATCGGCGGCAGACCAATATCACCCTGACCACCCAAGGTGAGGATGTGTTGGAGGAAGCCCCCGATGCGTTGCAACAGCGCTACGTCCGCGCGTTTGCGGATCTTGCGGATTGGGAGCAGGCGCAGTTGGTGTCTTCGTTAGAACGGGTGGCGGCGATGCTGAATGTGGACAGTCTGGATGCCGCGCCGGTTCTGGCGACGGGTGAATTGCGGACAAGCAAGAAGGCCTATTGAGCGCGGCTCTATGCCCGCGCGGCCAAACCCTTTTGCAAATCGTGCCATTTCTTATATAGAGACCCATCCCTAGCCTGTGAGTCTTTGAAATGTCCGCTTCCGCGCCCATCACCCAAGACGTGATGACCCTCCCCCGCAAGTTGCCTGAGGGGCCGATCAACCTTGTCGGTCTGACCCGTGACGCCATGCGAGATGTGTTGATCGCAAACGGCACGCCTGAGAAACAGGCGAAGATGCGTGTGGGGCAAATCTGGCAGTGGATTTATCAATGGGGTGTGCGCGATTTCGACTCCATGACCAACCTTGCCAAAGGCTATCGCGCTGAACTGGCAGAGAAATTCGTGATCGAAGTGCCTGAGGTCGTGACCCGTCAGGAAAGCGAAGACGGCACGCGCAAGTATCTTGTGCGTATCGCGGGGGGCCATGAGGTTGAGGTGGTCTATATCCCCGAAGAGGGCCGCGGCACGCTATGTGTGTCCAGCCAAGTGGGCTGCACGTTGACCTGTTCCTTCTGCCACACGGGCACGCAGAAACTGGTGCGTAACCTCACCGCGGCTGAGATTATCGGTCAGGTCATGGTGGCGCGCGACGATTTGGACGAATGGCCCGAGACTGGCACCCGGACCGACGAAGCGCGGCTTCTAAGCAATATCGTGCTGATGGGCATGGGTGAGCCGCTCTATAACTTCGAGAACGTGCGCGACGCGATGAAGATTGCGATGGACCCTGAGGGGATCCAGCTCTCGCGCCGCCGCATCACGCTCTCAACCTCCGGCGTTGTGCCTGAGATCCATCGCACCGCCGCCGAGATTGGCTGCCAGCTGGCCGTGTCCTTTCACGCCACCACCGACGAGGTGCGCAACAAGCTGGTGCCGATTAACAAACGCTGGAATATTGAGGAACTCCTCGACGCCCTGCGCGCCTATCCCAAGGTCAGCAATTCAGAGCGGATCACCTTTGAATACGTGATGTTGAAAGGTGTGAACGACAGCGACGAAGACGCGCATCGGTTGGTAAAGTTGATCAAAGGCATCCCGGCCAAGATCAACCTGATCCCGTTCAACGAATGGCCCGGTTCGCCCTACGAGCGGTCGTCCAACAATCGCATCCGCGCTTTTGCCGATATCGTTTATAACGCGGGCTATGCCTCGCCCGTGCGTAAACCGCGTGGCGAAGACATCATGGCCGCCTGTGGTCAGTTGAAATCGGCCACCGAACGCGCGCGCAAGTCGCGCAAGCAGATCGAAGCCGATGCTGGGATGAACGGCTAAGCCAATCCCGGACGGCCCCTTGCAAGGGCGGCCACGGTAACCCCCTCGGCGGCAATGTCGCCGGGGATATCTTCGCCCCGCACCAGTGCGGCGGCAGCGCGGGCCAAAGCAGGCGCGGTTTGAATGCCATAACCGCCTTGCCCCGCCAGCCAAAAGAACCCTTCCCCATCAGGATCATATCCCGCCACTGGATCGCCATCTGGCACAAAGCTGCGCAGACCGGCCCAGCGGCTCTCAATCCGGCGCAAGCTGAGGTCAAAGGCGGTTTCGATCCGGTCAATACAGATCGCCACGTCCAACTCCTCGGGTTGCGCATCGCAGGGCGCGGAGGGGGTCGCGTCTGCAGGAGAGATCAGCAGCTTGCCTGCATCGGCCTTGAGGTAGAACTGCTCGTCTATATCCACCACCATAGGCCAGCGGTCTGGCAGCATGCCCTCAGGCGGGGCCACGGTCAGCGCGGTGCGGCGTTTCGGGGTCAGGCCGACAGGGGTGAGGCCCGCCATTGTGGCGATCCCGTCCGCCCAGGCCCCCGCTGCATTAACGACGACGGGCGCGTGGAACATGCCCTGATGGGTCTCGACTTGCCAATCGCCCTCCTTGCGGAGCGACAGCACCTCGGCCTTGGTCTGTAAAACCCCGCCCGCCGCGCGGAAGGTTTTAAGGTAATGCTGGTGTAGCCCATTCACGTCTATATCTGCCGCCGAGGCATCGCGCAGCCCGGCAGTGGCATAGCTTTTGCGCAGCAGCGGCACAAGGGTTTCGATCTCCGCTCCGGTCAGCGGTGTCACATGCGGCCCTAGTTCCTCGGCAGTGCGTGCCAGCGATGCTTGCTGGTCCTGTCGTGCAATAAACACTGCGCCGCGCGGCTCCAGCAACGGGTGGTCCAGATAGGGGCTGGCGGGATCGTTGAAAAAGGCGGCGGAGGCGCGGGAAAGGGCGCGGATCACCTTCGGCCCATAGGTCACCGTGAACAGCGCGGCAGACCGGCCCGTGGTGTGATAGCCCGGCTGGCTTTCCCGCTCCAGCAGAAGAACCCGGCGGTCGCTGGAGAGTTCAGCCGCGACAGAAGCGCCCGCGATGCCCGCGCCGACGACAATGCAATCGAAACCGATGGTTGAATTGTTCATAGATGCCCCCTTTGCGCGGAGGCTAGCACCGCCGTCCATTGGGCAAAAGGGCCGAACCACGGTCAATCTCAACCTTATAACCCATCCGGTGAAGCCAGCCAGAGTGTTGCAATTGCATGAAGTTTTTCCGCAGCGCCGCAAAGCCGTTGACCGGACGCCCCCGCCCGTCGCAGTCTGTCATAAAGGGGGCGCTCGGCCGGACAGGTCGCATGGTGCTCCTGCCAACAGGAGTGCTGCCCCATGTCTCATTTGCCCCTCACCAAAACCCTGCCCGCGCTAACACTGGCTTTCGGCCTTATGGCCTCGGCCTCTGCCGCCGCCGAGCTTGTCATCGGTATGCAACAGGAGCCCACGTCGCTCGACCCGACGGCGGATGCCACCGCCTCCATCGACAGCATGATGACGCAAAACGTCTTCGAATCGCTCACAACCGTGGCCGAGAACGGGGAGGTTCAGCCCAACCTTGCGACCTCATGGGAGGTCTCCGAGGACGGTCTGACCTACACGTTCAAGCTCGCCGAAGGCGTGACCTTCCACGACGGCAGCACGCTGGATGCAGAGGATGTCGTCTATTCTTTCGACCGCGCCATGGGCGAGGACAGCGTGAACCCTTCGAAGGACATCTTCGAGCCGATCGAAAGCGTCAAAGCTGTTGACCCGCAAACGGTCGAGATCACGCTCAAGGCCAAGGACGCATTTTTCCTCTTCAACATGGGGCAGGGCGACAGCGCCGTCGTGGCCTCCGAGAGCGCGGAGACCAACAACGCCAACCCTGTGGGCACCGGCCCCTTCAAGTTTGACAGCTGGACCCGTGGCGACCGTCTGACTTTGGTCAAGAACCCCGATCACCGCGATGCCGCCGATGTGGCGCTCGATAAGGTCGTCTTCCGCTTCATCTCAGACCCCGCCGCGGCGACAGCGGCAATGATGGCCGAAGAGCTGGACGCCTTTCCCGGCTTCCCCGCGCCGGAGCTGCTGCCGCAGTTCGAAGCCGACCCGCGCTTCCGCGTCAACGTTGGCTCGACCGAGGGCGAAGTGATCCTCGCCATGAACAACGCCAAGCCGCCCTTCGACAACGTCGAGGTGCGCCGCGCCGTGGCCACCGCCATCGACCGGGACGAGATCATCGAGGGCGCGATGTACGGCCAAGCCGTGCCCATCGGCAGCTTCTACCCGCCGCATGGCACCGCCTATGTCGACCTGACGGACGCCTATCCGCATGACAGCGCCAAGGCCGAGGAGATGTTTGAAGCCGCCGGCGTGGCCGGCGCCGCCATGACCCTGCGCGTGCCGCCGTTCCCCTACGCCACCCGCTCGGCTGAGATCATTCAGAACCAGCTTTCAGAGGCCGGGATCGACGCCAAAGTTGAGAATGTCGAATGGGGCTTCTGGATCGATGAGGTCTATAAGCAGAAGAACTACGACATGACGATCATCGCCCACACCAGTCCCAACGACATGGGCAATTTCGCCCGTGGGCCGGACTACTTCTACGGCTATGACAATGCCGAGATGACCGCCCTATGGGAGCAGATCACGACAGAGGTCGACCCGGCCAAGCGCGATGAATTGCTCAAGCAGGGCCAGCAGATGCTGTCGGATCAGTCAGTTCATGCTTTCCTGTTCCAGCTGCCACTGCTCGGTGTTTTCCGCGAGGGGGTAGAAGGCTATTGGTCCTCTTCGCCCGTGCTCTACATGCCGCTCAAGGGCGTCAGCGTCGCCAATTGACCTAAACCGGCTGCGGTGCCACGCGTGCTGCAGCCATTGGACCTGACCCCGTGGCCTATTTCCTTTTCCGCCGCACGCTTGGTTTCGTGCTGACTCTGCTGGCCGTGTCGGTCGTGGTCTTTGCCGTGATGAACGTGCTGCCGGGCGATCCAGCGCTGACGATCCTTGGGATGGACGCCAGCGAGGACGCGCTGGCGGCGCTGCGCGAGCAGTTGGGACTGAACGCGCCGCTGGTGACGCGCTATTTCTCATGGGTCTGGAACGCGCTGCAGGGGGATTTCGGCCTGAGCCATTCTTTCCGTGTCCCGGTCTCGGAACTGATTTCCGAGCGGCTGCCGATGACCATTTCACTCGCTGTGGCGGGGATGTTGGTGACGCTGGTGCTTGCCCTGAGCCTTGGCATCACAGCGGCGGCGCAGCATGGCCGCGCGGGCGACTGGGGGGTGATGTTCCTCAGCCAGCTTGGCATCGCCGTGCCGGCGTTCTGGCTGTCGATCCTCTTGGTGATGCTCTTTGCGGTGAAGCTGCGTTGGCTGCCCCCCGGGGGCTTTGCGGGCTGGGACGATCCGGTCGCTGCGCTGCGCTCGCTCATTCTGCCCACGGTGGCGCTGGCGCTGGTGCAGTCGGCGGTGCTGGCGCGGGTCACGCGGTCTTCGGCGCTGGAGGTGATGCGGCAGGACTTCGTGCGCACTGCGCGGGCCAGTGGGTTGTCGCGCCGGCGGATACTGTGGAGGCATGTGCTGCCCAATGCACTGGTGCCGATTGTCACCATTGTCGGGATGCAGTTTGCGGCGTTGGTGACGGGGACGATCGTAATCGAGAACGTCTTCTACCTGCCCGGCCTTGGGCGGCTGATCTTCCAATCCATCGCCAACCGAGACCTGCCCACGGTACAGGCGCTGGTGATGCTGTTCGCCGCCATCGTGGTCACGGCGAATTTCGTGGTCGATCTGCTCTATGTCGTGATCGACCCTCGGTTGAAAGCGCGGGCATGAAGCGGCTCCCGGCGAACTTCTTGTTGGGGGCGGTTCTTGTTAGCTTCGTGGTCGGGGTGGCGGCCCTGTCGCTGATCTGGACCCCGCATGACCCGCAGACCATGTCGATCTCGACCAAATTCGCGCCGCCTTCGGCAAGCCATTGGTTAGGCACCGATCAACTGGGCCGCGATGTCGTGGCGCAGCTTATGGCGGCGGCGCGCAATTCGATGACCGTGGCGCTGGTGGCGGTGCTTTTAGGCGGCAGCATCGGCGTAGCGCTTGGGTTGCTCGCCTCGGCGCTTGGCGGTTGGGTCGAGGATGGGGTGATGCGGCTTGCCGATCTCGGCTTTGCCTTTCCCGCGTTGCTCTTCGCGATCATGCTAGCAGCGGTTTTCGGGCCGTCGCTGACCAATGCGGTGCTGGCGATCTCCTTTATCAACATCCCGATCTTCGCCCGCGTCACCCGTGCCTCGGCCAACCAAATCTGGACACGCGATTATGTCGCCGCTGCACGCGCGGCGGGGCGGGGGCGTTTCGCGATCAGCCGCGATCACGTCCTGCCGAACATCGCCGCCGCAATCATCGTGCAGGCAACCATCGAGTTTGCCGTGGCGATTTTGGCCGAAGCGGCGCTGAGCTATCTCGGCCTTGGCGCACAGCCGCCCGCCTCAAGCTGGGGGCGGATGTTGTCGGAGGCGCAGACCTTAATGTATCTCGCCCCGCAACTGGCGATCTATCCCGGTCTTTGTATCGTCATTGCTGTACTGGGCTTTGGCCTACTGGGCGACGGGCTGCGCGACATCACCGACCCCCGTTTGGTGCGGGCGCGATGATTGAACTGAGCAACCTCTCGGTTCAGTTTGGCCATGCCGCCGCCCTGCGCGATGCCAATTTGGTGATCCGGCGCGGCGATCAGCTGGGCATCGTGGGCGAAAGCGGATCTGGCAAGACGCTGTTGGCGCTTTGCCTGATGGGCATGGCGCCTGACAGCGCGCGCCTTACTGGGCGGCTTCGCATTGACGGGCAGGACATGGCCAGCGCAACCGAGCGGGACTGGCAGCGCCTTCGCAGCCGCCGGGTGGCGATGGTGTTTCAAGAGCCGATGGCGGCGCTGAACCCGCTTAGACGCGTGGGCGATACGGTGATGGAGCCGATGTTGTTGCATGATGGCCTGACGCGCCGCGGGGCCCGCGCTCGGGCGCTGAGCCTGTTCGAAGAGGTGGGCATCCCAGACCCCGATCAACGCCTGCGGCAGTTCCCGCACGAGATGTCGGGCGGCCAACGCCAGCGGGTGCTGATCGCGCTGGCCTTGGCCTGCAACCCGATGCTGCTGATCGCGGATGAGCCGACCACCGCATTGGATGCCAATGTGGCGCTACGGATCACCGATCTGTTGCAACGGCTGGCGCGAGAGCGGGAGATGGCGCTGGTTTTCATCAGCCATGACCTCGCCGCCGTGGCGCGTGCCACCGAAGACATCGTGGTGATGTATGCGGGCGATATGGTGGAGCGCGGCCCGACGGCAGAGGTGCTTGGCGCGCCCGCGCATCCCTATACAAAAGGGCTGTTGGGCGCGCGGCCCGATGCCGGTGTGACGGGACGGGATGCGGATGGAAAACGGCGCAGGTTGCCGACCATTCCGGGCACGGTCCCGCCCCTGCATGGTCTGCCCGAAGGCTGCCGTTTCGCAGGGCGCTGTCCGGTCGAACTGCCCCAATGCGCCACGCAGCGCCCGGTATTTACGCAGACAGACGTCGGGCGCGGTGCTGCCTGTCACTTACTGACGGAGGCACGCCCATGAGTGACGTGCCGCTCTTGGAGGTCCGCAACCTCACCCGCCACTACAAGCTGCCACGGCAAAGCCTTCTGCGCCGGGCACCCATGCTGACGGCGCTAGAGGGGGCTGCATTTTCGCTGCGCGCCGGAGAGACCTTGGGCGTGGTCGGCGAAAGTGGTTCGGGCAAATCGACCTTGGCGCGGCTCATCATGGCGTTTGAGGTTCCGGACGCGGGGGAGGTGCTGTTTCAGGGCCGCGATCTGCACGGCCTGACCGCAGAGGAATTGCGTAAGTTGCGGCGCGGCTTTCAGATGGTATTCCAAGACCCTTTTGGCTCGCTCAACCCGCGCCGCCGCATCGCCTGGTCCATTGCAGAACCGCTGCGCGCCAACGGAGAGTCGGAGAATATCACCCATCGCGTCGCCGAAGCCTTGGAGCAAGTCGGGCTGCACCCAGCCGACGCAGGCAAATATCCGCATGAGTTCTCAGGCGGGCAGCGCCAACGTATCGCCATTGCCCGCGCCATCATCACCCGCCCCGCGCTGCTGGTCGCGGATGAGGCGGTCTCGGCCTTGGATGTCTCGGTTCAGGCGCAAATTCTTAATCTTCTGATGGACCTGCAAGATGATCTGGGCCTTGGCATGGTCTTTATCAGCCATGACCTTGCAGTGGTGGCGTCGATCTGTGACCGGGTGCTGGTGCTTCAGCACGGCAAGACGTTGGAAAGCGGTGCCGCCGCTGACGTGTTGCGCGCGCCTAAGCACCCTTATACGAAAACCCTGCTGAAAGCTGCAGGAGTACGCCCATGACCCGCTTTGTTCACCTGACCGACCTGCATATCTCGCACCCCGATCTGAACGACTCGCATCTGCAAAGTGACACGCCCGCCACGCTGCGCCGCGTGGTGGAGGTAATCAACGCGATGGACCCGCAGCCCGATTTCGTGGTGGCCAGCGGTGATCTGACCAACCAAGGCGACCGGGAGAGCTATGAGTTGGTGCGCGACATTCTTGCGCCGCTCCGCGCGCCCCTGGTGATGGCGCTTGGCAATCACGACAAGCGCGCCGGGTTCAACGCGGTCTTTGCGCCGGGGCTGGCCGATGCGCCCTATTTCCACGATGCGCGGCAGGGTGATCTGCATGTCATTACATTAGACAGCAGCGTGCCCGGCAAGGTAGCCGGGGCGCTGGATGACGCGCAGTTTGAATTCCTCGGGGCCGCGGTGCAGCGTCACCCCGAACAGCCGAAACTCTTGGTCCTCCACCATCCGCCGCGCATTGATCCCGAAGCCTTGGCATGGGGCAGTTTAGATGAGGCGAGCAGTGCGCGCTTGGCCGAGATGCTCAAAGGCCAGCGCGTGGCGGGGATCCTTTCAGGCCATGTACATGTGAACCGGGTGAGCCATTGGCACGGCATCCCGGTGGTGATCTCCAACGGGCTGCATTCCACCGTCGACCTGACCGAGACCCGCGATCTACGCATTGTCGAGGGCACCGGATTCGGGATCTGCGAATGGCGGCCAAGCGGGCTAAGCATCTCTTTCGCCCCGCTTGACCCGACGGCGCGTGAATTGGCGCGAATTGACCGGGATCAGTTAAAATCCTTTGAGTAGAACGACATCCACTGAATGTCGCTGCAGCCCTAGCCCCCGTGCCGCAGCGCAGTAAAAAAATTATTGTTGACCCTCAACCTTTTTAATTTCACACAGCGATACATGGAAAGGCTATACCCGGCGTCAGATCGGGTCGCTGTTCACGGGGAGGGTGAATTTGCCAACTGCCAATGGCGATACTGTATCCACGCTTGGCGCACGTATGCGCAAGCAACGTCACCGTTTGTCCCTGACACTGCAGCAGCTGGGCGAAGCCTCCGGTGTGTCGGTCGGCTATCTGAGCCAAGTTGAACGGGGCCGCGCGACACCGTCGCTGGGCACCCTGTCGCAGATCGCCGTGGCGCTTCAAGTTGATGTCAGCTTTTTCATCCACACGCCCAAGACCCAAGACAGCCTGACCCGCGCCGAAGAACGTCCGCGTTTTGCCGTGTCGGGGTCTTCCATCGAATATGAGAAGATCGGCGCTGATTTTCCGGGCCATGAGCTGTCCTCCTACATCATGAACGTGCCGCCGGGCTATGCCTCGGAAGAGGTCGTGCATGAGGGCGAAGAGGTGATCTATATCCTTGAAGGTGAGATCGCGCAGGTCGTCGATGGGGGGGAACATATCATGCGGCCCGGCGACAGCCTGCATTACCTCGGCAGCAGCCCGCATTCATGGTCCAACAAAACCGACAAACCCGCGCGCGTCCTTTGGGTGGGCCGCATGCAATACGAACAGGCCGCTGGCGCCAACAGAATACGTCCGAATGAAGGGGCAATAGCCACCGCATTCGCGTCGTCACGCCCGTAAGGGCGTATCACCTGCGGCGGACAAACCGCTGCCAAAAAACAAACCAATCAGGAGAGTGAAAATTATGTCTTTTAAAACAAAACTGGCCACAGGCGCCATGCTGGCGGCACTGGGTGCCACAGCCGCCTCGGCTCAATCGCTGGTCTATTGCTCCGAAGGCTCGCCCGAGGGTTTCGACCCCGCGCTTTACACTGCAGGCACCACTTTCGATGCCTCCAGCCACCCGATCTACAACCGTCTGGCCGAGTTCAAAGTCGGCACGACCGAAGTCATCCCCGCGCTGGCCGAAAGCTGGGAAGTCAGCGAAGACGGCATGAAGGTAACCTTCGAGCTGCGTCAGGGTGTGAAATTCCACTCCAATGACCAATTCACGCCGACACGTGACTTCAACGCCGACGACGTGATCTTTAGCTTTGACCGTCAGGGCAACGAGGAAAACCCCTATCATACCGTCTCTGGCGGCACATGGGAATACTACGGCGGCATGTCTATGCCCGACCTGATCGAGAGCATCGAAAAGGTCGACGATTACACCGTGGTCTTCAACCTGACCCGCCCCGAAGCGCCCTTCATCGCCAACATGGCCATGGATTTCGCATCGATCGTGTCCAAGGAATATGCTGACGCGATGATGGAAGCTGGCACACCTGAAATGGTGAACCAAGCGCCCATCGGCACCGGTCCGTTCCGGTTCCAAGCCTACCAGAAAGACGCGGTCATCCGTTACCTGCGTAACGACGAATACTGGGGCGACCCAGCCAAAGTCGAAAGCCTGATCTTCGCGATCACGCCCGACGCGTCGGTCCGTTACCAGAAGGTGCAGGCGGGTGAATGCCACGTGACGGCATATCCAAACCCTGCCGATGTTCAGGCGATGAAAGACGCCGAAGACATCGTGGTGATGGAACAGGAAGGCCTGAACGTGGGCTATCTGGCTTACAACACGCAGGTCGCGCCCTTTGACAACGCCAATGTCCGCAAAGCGCTGAACATGGCGATCGACAAACAGGCGATCATCGACGTGGTGTTCCAAGGTTCCGGCGAAATCGCCAAGAACCCGATCCCGCCGACCATGTGGTCCTACAACGACGCCATCGAAGACGACAACTATGACCCCGAGGCCGCCAAGGCGATGCTTGAGGAAGAAGGCGTCACCGATCTGTCCATGAAGATCTGGGCAATGCCGGTTCAGCGTCCCTACAACCCCAACGCCCGCCGTATGGCCGAGTTGATGCAGGAAGACTTCTCCAAAGTTGGCGTCGATGTTGAAATCGTCTCCTACGAATGGGGTGAGTATCTTGAGCGTTCCAAGTCCAAGGATCGTGATGGCGCGGTGCTGCTGGGTTGGACCGGTGACAATGGCGACCCAGACAACTTCCTCGCGGTTCTGCTGGGCTGTGACGGTGTCGAGAAATCCAACCGCGCTCAGTGGTGCAACGAGGAATTCGACGCGCTGATCCAGAAAGCCAAGGTTCTGCCGACCCAAGAAGAGCGTGCGCCGCTGTACGAAGAAGCGCAGCAGATCTTCAAGGATCAAGCCCCTTGGGCCACCATCGCGCATTCGGTCGTCTACATGACCATGCGTCCCGAAGTTGAAGGCTATGTCGTGCACCCGCTGGGGGGCCACATCTTCAACCAAGTTGGCCTGAAGCAGTAACCCTGCCGCTACGACCAAAGGGGGCGGCATTCGTGCCGTCCCCATTTTATTAACTTCGCCAGCCCGAAAGCCAGCCCATGTCCCCTTCACTGAATGATCGCCTCTCGGCCTATGCCGATATCGCCGCTGACCTATCGGTGGACGCCGTGGCGCTGGTGCCCGGCCCGAATTTCACGCGCGCCGTCGACCATGCCTTCATGAGCCACGAGCGCCCTTTTGTTCTGGTCATCCCCGCGCGCGGCCCCGCCGCCGCACTGGTGCCGAACCTAGAGTTGGGCAGCTGGGACTTGGTGGGCTTTGAGGGTGCCGTTTTTGATTGGCGCGACCAGACAGGCTATGACGATGCCTTTGCCGCGCTGACGCAGCATCTGAACATCACCTCGCTGGCCGTTGAGGGCCAAGTGATGCGCGTCTTTGTGCATCACGCGCTGAAGAAAGCGCAGCCCGATTTGCGGATCATCGACGCGGAGCGTGAAATCTCCGCACCCCGCATGATCAAGACCGAGGCCGAAGTCGCCGCCCTGCAAGAAGCCATCGACATTTCCGAACGCGCCCTGCGGGCCACGCTCGACTCTGTGAAGCTCGGTCAGACCGAGAAAGAGATCGAACAGAAACTTGTGCAGATGGTCTTTGCCGAAGGGGCTGATGATCTGTCCTTTGCGCCCATCGTCGCCGCAGGTGACGGCTCAGCCCGCCCGCATGCCAAAGCGCGCGAGGATTACCGCGTCAAAGCAGGCGATGCGCTGCTGATCGACTTTGGTGCGCGCAAGAACGGCTTTGCCGCTGACATCACCCGCACCGTTTTCCTTGGCCACGTCAGCGATGAGGGGCGCGAGGTTTATGACACCGTGCTGCGCGCCAACCTCGCCGGGCTGGAGGCCACCCGCGCAGGCGTCACGGCGCATGAGATCGACGACGTGGTAACGGGCGTGCTCGAAGCCTCGCCCTATGCCGACCGCATCCGTACCAAAACAGGCCACGGCCTTGGCCGCGATGTGCATGAAGCGCCTTATATCATGCGCGGCAACCATATGACTTTACCCGCCGGAACGGTGTACACCAACGAACCCGGTCTCTATGAGATCGGCAACTTTGGGGTGCGCATCGAAGATGACGTGCTGATCACCGAAGATGGCTACAAATCCCTGACCAACTTTCCGAAGGAACTGATGGTGCTCCCGTGCTGAAATATGTCTTGTCGCGCCTTGCGACCTTCATCCCGACCTTTATCGGCGTCACGCTGATTTCATTCGCTTTCATCCGCGTGCTGCCCGGCGACCCTATCGTCGTCATGGCGGGTGAGCGCGGCATTTCTGAAGAACGCTACTTGGAGCTGCAACAGCAGTTCGGCTTTGATCGGCCGATCTATGTGCAGTTCTGGGACTATTTTACTGGGGTTCTGCAGGGCGATTTGGGCAACTCTTTCGTCACCAAACGACCTGTTTGGGATGAGTTCTTCTCGCTCTTCCCGGCGACATTGGAACTGTCTGTCTGCGCGATGATCTTTGCGGTGGCCTTGGGCCTGCCCGCGGGGGTGATTGCCGCCGTGAATCGGGGCAAGTTCTTTGACCGGGCGCTGATGTCGACCGCACTGGTGGGCTATTCGATGCCGATCTTCTGGTGGGCGCTGCTGCTGATTATCGTGTTTTCGGGCAATTTGGGCTGGACGCCGGTCTCGGGCCGGATTGATCTGCTTTATTACTTCCCCGACGCCACTGGCTTTATGCTGATCGACAGTATCGCCTCTGGGCAGAAGGGCGCGTTTGTCTCGGCGGTCAGACACCTGTTGTTGCCGACCATCGTGCTGGGCACCATCCCGCTGGCCGTGATCGCGCGGCAGACCCGTTCGGCCATGCTTGAAGTGCTGGGCGAAGACTACATCCGTACCGCGCGCGCCAAGGGCATGTCTCCGGGCCGGATCAATGGGATCCACGCGCTGCGCAACGCGCTTATTCCCGTCATCACCGTGATCGGCCTCTCGGTCGGAACGCTGCTAGCCGGGGCCATTCTGACCGAGACTATCTTTAGCTGGCCGGGCATCGGCAAGTGGATGGTCGACAGCATTTTCCGCCGCGACTACCCGGTGGTGCAGGGTGGCCTGCTGCTGATCGCCGTCATGGTCATGGTCGTGAACCTCACCGTTGACATGCTCTATGGCATCATCAACCCCAAGATCAGGAAACGCTAATGGACGACGCACTCTCTGCCGAAGCCGAAATGGTACACGCGCGCCCCGGCCGCCTGCGCGAGTTCTGGTTCTATTTCCGCGAAAACCGTGGGGCCGTGATTGGTCTGTGGATCTTTGCTGTCTTCGCATTTCTGGCGCTGTTCGGTCCGTGGATCGCCCCGCATGACGCGACCCAACAGTTCCGCGCAGCCACGCTGCAACCGCCCGTCTGGCAGGACGGCGGCACATGGAGCCACATCCTCGGCACCGACCCGCTGGGCCGTGACATGCTTTCGCGTCTCATCGTCGGCGCGCGCTACTCCTTCTTTGTCGGCATCGTTGTGGTCTCCATCGCCGCCTCCGGCGGGATCATTGTGGGCCTGATCTCAGGCTTCGCGCCGAAATGGCTCGACAGCATCATCATGCGGATCATGGACATCATCTTGGCCTTCCCATCGCTGCTGCTGGCCTTGGTGCTGGTCGCCATCCTCGGGCCATCGCTGACCAACGCGATGATCGCCATCGCCATCGTGCTTCAGCCGCATTACGTGCGCCTGACCCGCGCAAGCGTGCTCTCGGAACGGCAAAAGGACTACGTGACCTCGGCCCGCGTTGTCGGGGCTGGCACCCTGCGGCTGATGGTCGTGACCGTGCTGCCGAACTGCCTTGCGCCGATCATCGTGCAGGCCGCGCTGTCGTTCTCCACCGCGATCCTCGACGCCGCCGCCTTGGGCTTCCTCGGCATGGGTGCACAGCCGCCCACGCCCGAGTGGGGCACCATGCTGGCCGAAGCGCGCGAGTTCATTCTGCGCGCCTGGTGGGTCGTGACCTTCCCCGGCCTTGCGATCCTCGTCACCGTGCTGGCGATCAACCTCATGGGCGACGGGTTGCGCGACGCCCTCGACCCGAAACTAAAGCGGAGCTGATTGATGTCTCTTCTGCGTATCCGCAACCTCTCGGTCGATTTTGCCACCGCCTCGGGCAAGTTCCGCGCCGTGGACTCGGTTGACCAAGATGTCGACACGGGCGAAATTCTCGCCATTGTCGGCGAAAGTGGCTCGGGCAAATCGGTGTCGATGTTGGCGCTGATGGGCCTGCTGCCTTGGACCGCCACTGTCACCGCCGATGAGCTGACCTTTGACGGCCACGACCTGCTCAAGATGAGCAACCGGGACCGGCGCAAGATCGTGGGCAATGACCTTGCCATGATCTTCCAAGAGCCGATGTCCTCGCTCAATCCCTGTTTTCCGGTGGGCTGGCAGATCAAGGAATCTCTGCGCTTTCACCTTGGCATGAACCGGGCCGAGCGGCACAAGCGGGCGATTGAGCTCTTTGAGCAGGTCGGCATCCCGGACCCGGAAAAGCGCCTGTCGGTCTTCCCGCACCAGATGTCGGGCGGGATGAACCAGCGCGTGATGATCGCCATGGCGATTGCCTGCAAACCGAAGCTGCTGATCGCGGACGAGCCGACAACCGCGCTCGACGTGACCATTCAGGCGCAGATCCTCGACCTGCTGACCTCGCTGCGCGAGGAGACCGGCATGGGCTTGGTCCTGATTACTCACGACATGGGTGTGGTCGCCGAAACCGCCGAGCGTGTGAGCGTGCAATATGCTGGCCAAAAGATCGAAGAGCAGCAGGTGCTGCCGCTCTTCCGCAAGCCGCATCACCCCTATACCTCGGCGCTTTTGGACGCGCTGCCGGAACGCGCGACTGAGAAACGCCTGCCGACGATCCCCGGCGTGGTGCCCGGTCAGTTTGATCGGCCTGCGGGCTGCCTGTTCTCGCCGCGCTGCAAGTTCGCCAACGACAAATGCCGCGCCGAGAACCCGCCACCGCTGAGCGAAGACCTCGGCAAGGCGCGTTGTTTCTATCCGCTCAATACCGATGAAAGGGTCGCGTCATGACTGCCCCCGTAATGACCGCCGACGCGCTGGAGCGTCACTATCAGGTTGGTGGCGGCTTCCTGCGCAAGACCCAGACATTGAAGGCCGTCGCGGGCCTCGATTTCCAACTGCACCCCGGCAAAACGCTGGCCGTGGTGGGCGAAAGCGGCTGTGGCAAATCCACGCTGGCGCGCATGGTCACGATGATCGAAGAGCCGACCGCAGGCTCGCTCACGCTCGACGGCAAGCAGGTGCGCCCCGAAGATTGGGCCGACCTGCGCCAGCATGTGCAGATCGTGTTTCAAGACCCCTACGGCTCGCTGAACCCGCGCCAGCAGATCGGCACGATCCTGCAAGAACCGCTGGTGATTAACCGCAAGGACATGTCGAAAAAGGAGCGCGAGGAGAAGGCGCGTGAGATGCTACGGCTGGTCGGGTTGCGGCCCGAACACTACGATCGCTATCCGCATATGTTCTCGGGCGGTCAGCGCCAGCGGATCGCGGTGGCGCGGGCGTTGATGCTGGACCCGAAGGTGCTGGTATTGGACGAGCCGGTCTCGGCTTTGGACCTGTCGATCCAGTCGGCCATTCTGAACCTGTTGGTGGACCTTCAGGAAAAGATGCAGCTGGCCTATCTGTTCATCAGCCACGACCTCAGCGTGGTGCGCCATGTCGCGGATGATGTGATCGTCATGTATCTGGGCCGAGCGGTGGAAAAGGGGCCGAAGGACGAAGTCTTTGAGAACCCGCGCCACCCTTACACCGCGGCGCTGCTCTCCGCGACGCCACGCGCCGATCCCGAAGGCGGCAAGGAACGCATCAAGCTGCAAGGCGAACTGCCCTCCCCACTGGCGATCCCCGAGGGCTGCCCCTTTGCGCCGCGTTGCTGGAAGGTGCAGGACGTCTGCCGGAAAGAGCGCCCCGTGCTTGAGGGGGCACCGCATCCGGCAGCCTGCTACTTCCCCGTCGACGAATGAGGCGTTGCAGGTGGTTCAGACCACCTGCGCCACCACACCGATGCAATCGCCCATCTTGACCAGCCCCGGCACATGCCGGGCGGTCAGGATGCCGCTCAGCTGCGCATGGGCGGTGATTGCGGGCTGACCGCTGCGGTCGCTGGGCCAGAGCCTGGCGATGGGTTGGCCCTCGGTCACTTCATCCCCCAGATCGACCAGCGGCTCCAACAGGGCGTTGGTCTCGCTGAAGGTGAAGCAGCGCCCATCGGGCATGTCGAGCATCACGGTCTCTGCCATCTCGGGCTCGCCAGCTAGAATTCCAGCATGGATCAACAGATTGCGCGCGCCTTTGCGGGCCACGGCGACGCTCTTGGCCGTCGACGTACCCGCGCCGCCGAGTTCGGTGGTGACGAAGACCTTGCCCTGTTCCTCCACTTCCGTGTCGAACATGCCGCGGTTGTCGATCTCTAGCATCTTCATGGAATAGGGCGCGTTGAACGCCTCCATCGCGGCCATGCAGGCGGCCTCCTGTTTCTTGTCGGGCAGGATATGCGCGGCGGCGAAGGGCAGGAAATCCAGCGTGCGCCCGCCGGAGTGGTAATCCAGCACGATATCGGCCAGCGGCACCAGTTCGGTCGCGATGTAATGCGCGATCTTCTGGGTCACCGTGCCGCCGGGGCTGCCCGGAAAGCTGCGGTTCATATTGCCGCCATCGATGGGCGAACAGCGGCGGCCAGCGGCAAAGGCGGGTTGGTTCATCATCGGCAGGATGATGACGCGGCCCGTGACCTGCGCCGGATCCAGCGTTGCCGCCAGTTCCTGCAACGCAATCGGGCCTTCGTATTCATCGCCGTGGTTGCCGCCTGTCAGCAGCGCCGTGGGGCCGTCGCCGCCATGGATGACAGTGATCGGCACCATGACAGAGCCCCAGGCGCTATCATCGCGGCTGTAGGGCAGGCGCAGGAAACCGTGATGCGCGCCGGGTTTGTCGAGCGGGATGGTCGGGGTGATGGGATTGCTGGTCATGCGGAAACAAACAACTTTCGCGGTGTGGTGCAGAAACATTCATGGCCGGTCTCGGTAATGCGAATGGGCTCGGTAATCTCAAGCCCGCCGTCGTCAAGCCAGAGCGCGGGCATGAAATGGAAGGTCATGTTCGGCTCAAGGATCGTCGTATCACCCCGCCGGAAAGAGATTGTGCGCTCGCCCCAGTCGGGCGGGTAGCTGATGCCAATGGCGTAGCCGCAGCGGCTGTCTTTCTCAAACCCGGCCTTGTTGAGCGTTTTGTTAAAAGCGTTGGCGATATCCTCGGCTTTGTTGCCGGGTTTTGCCTGTTCGAGCCCGGCGTCGATGGCATCTAGCACCGCCTGTTCGGCGTCTCGGTATTTCTGCGGCACATCCCCGAAAAAGAGTGTGCGCGACTGTGGGCATTGGTAGCGGCGGTGCGCGCCGGCGATCTCGAAAAACGTCGCCTCATTGGGCTGCATCGGCCGGTCGTCCCATGTCAGGTGGGGGGCGGTGGCGTCCATGCCCGAAGGGGCCATCGGCACAATTGCCGGGTAATCGCCCCAGAAGCCATGCGCGCCGCGGATGCCGGTGGCGTAGATTTCGGCCACGAGATCGTTCTTGCGCATGCCCGGCACGGCGACCTCGAGGATGCGGACGTGCATTTCCTCTACGATGCGGGCGGCGCGTTCCATATATTCGATCTCGCGCTCGGATTTCACGGCGCGTTCCCAGTTCACCAGTGCGGTGGCATCCATAAAGGTCGCCTTGGGCAGCTTGGACTTCAGCGTGTCATGGGCGCGGGCGGAGTAATAGTAGTTGTCCATCTCGACGCCGATGCGCGCCTTTTCCAAACCCATCTCTGTCAAAAGGCCTGAGAGGTCTTCCATCGGGTGTTTCTCGGGGTTTTGGACATAGCTGTCGTCATAGCCGCGGATGCAGTCGTCCTCCATGAATACCGTGCGCCGCGCCCCAAGCGCGTCCATGCCGCGGCCCCACCAAACCGGCTCGCCCTCATGGGTCAGGATCACCGCTTGGTAGACGTAGAAGGACCAACCGTCGTAGCCCGAGAGCCACGACATGTTGGACGGGTCGCTGACCACAATCGCATCCATGTTGCGCGCGGCCATAGTCTTGCGCGTTCGGTCAACCCGGCGCTGGTACTCGCTGTTGGTAAAATTCGCCTCATACGTGGTCATTGGCCAGCCCCTTTCATGTCTGGTTACCCGAATATTGCGATCCGGCCAGAGGGGCCGGGATCACGGAATGATGCCTTGTGCGTGGGCGGCTGGCATGTCGCAGTCGAACAAACGGCCATAGCCATCGGGGCGGCCCGTCAGCCCGCCCATCCGTTGCAAAGCCCAGCACAGCGCTTGGTTGGAGGTCACGACCGGTTTGCCCAAAGCGGCTTCGATCCGGTCGATCACGTCGACGCCGCGCAGGGCCGTGCAGGAGAGGAAGAAGGCCTCAACCTCTGGTCCGTCCAATGCGGCTGCGGCGCTGATGATGCTGTCGTCGTCGATCCGCGCCATGTCACGGTCGTCTTCGAGCCCAAAGGCCCCGTTGCGCATGACCTTGAGGCCCTGTTCCTCAAAATAGGCGGCGAGGGGGGCGGCGGTGTCGGGCAGATAGGGGGTCAGCATCGCCACGCGTTTCACGCCGAGTGCTGCAAAGCCCGCGATGGCGGCAGAGGCGGGGGTGATGACCGGCACGCCGGGGAGCCCTTCGCCGACGGCTTCACGCACCGCAGGATTGCCGATGGCAACAGAGGCAGAGGTGCAGCAAAAGGCCACTGCCGAAAGCTTCACGCCCGGCACCAGCAGCGATGCGGTGCGGGCCAGATCGGGGGTCATGGCGCGCAGGCGGTCGGGGGTGGTGGGGTTTTCAAAGGCGATGCGGGCTGAGTGAAGTGCGGCTTGGTCCGGGTCGATCAACCGCGCCGCGTCGCGCTCGAACGTCATATCGGTCGAGAGCAGGATGACGCCCAGACGCACCGGATCGTCCGCTCGCAAACGGCACTCAAGGCTCTCGCTTTGCACAGGGGGTGTCACCTGAAGATTCCTTTACGCTAAACGACAAGCACGGGGCATTTCGCCAGCCCCGTGACTTTGTGTGACACGGAGCCCAGCAAATAGCTATCGCCCGTGGCCCCCAGCCCGCGCGAGCCGATGACGATCAGATCGGCCTCGTGTTTTTTGGCAAATTCGGTCACCGCCCGCGCGGGCCGGCCCGAGCGGACAAAGGCGCGCACATTCTCAACGCCCGCGTCTTTTAGCAGTTGTTTGCCGTGGTTGATGATCTCGGTCGCATGGGCTTGCATCGCGTCGTCGATGTTACCCGGATCATTCACCCGCACCATTGATAGCGACGCCTCCAACATCGAATGATGCCGATAAATGGTTAGCAATGTCACCTTTGCCCCAGTCAGCTTGGACAGCTCAGCCGCTTTCATCAGCGCACGGTCGGCATTCACCGAACCGTCATAAGGGGCGAGGATATGGGTGAACATGACGCTCTCCTCTTATTTCGCAAAGGCCAGATCGCGCAGGAACAGGGCGATTTGTGGGAAGAAGATCAGCGCGACAGACACGCTCAGCAGCATGATGATGAAGGGCGGGGTGCCGCGGATCACCTCCATATAGGGCCGTTTAAAGACCGCGATGGCGGTGAAGATATCACAGCCGAAGGGCGGCGTGGCCGAGCCGATGGCAACCTGAAGCGTGATGACCGTACCGACCAGCACCGGGTCGAGGCCGACCGATTCCACCACCGGCGCAAAAATCGGCACGAAGACGAGGATCACCACGATCGGGTCCACGAACATACAGCCGATGAAAAAGGCGATGGATATGACGAAAAGCACGCCAATCGGCCCCATGCTGTCGATGCCGATGCCGGTCAGCACCGCTTGGGGGATCTGCGCGAAGGAGATCACCCAAGAGAAGGCCGCGCCCGCCGCAACAAGGATGAAGACCACGGCAGTGATCAGCCCGGTGGATTTCGCCGTCTCATAGATGCCAGCAAAGTCGATCTCACGAAAGACGATCATCTCAAGGAAGATGGCATAGAGCACACAAGCCGCCGCCGCCTCTGTCGGAGAGAAGACACCGCCGTAGATGCCGCCGATGATGATCGCCGGGAAGCCCAGCGGCCAAAGCGCTTGTTGTACCGCGCGGGCACGCTCGCCCCATGTGGCTTTCTCTTCGGTGGGGACGTTGTGGCGGTAGGCGTAGATCACCGAATAGACCGAAAACAGCGCGAGGATCAGCAGGCCCGGCCCGATGCCCGCGATAAACAGTTCTGCAATCGAGGTGTTAGAGACGACGCCATAGATGATCATCCCGATGGAGGGCGGGATCAGGAAGGCGATATCGGACGAGTTGACGATGAGCGCCAACACGAAACTGTCTTTATAGCCCGCCTTGAGCATCCGGGGCCGGAGGGGAGAGCCCACGGCAACAACCGTCGCCTGAGTAGAACCCGACACCGCGCCGAACATTGTACAAGCTGCTGCGGTGGCAACGGCAAGACCGCCCTTCATATGGCCGACGAAGGACATCACCATATCGATCAACCGCCCGGCAGACTGGCCGCGCGTCATAATGTCAGCGGCAAAGATGAACATTGGCACTGCGATTAATGAGGCTGGCCTGATACCTGCCATCATCTGCTGCACCATCGTCTCGAGCTGGCCGAAGCCACCGAAAAGGGAATAGAAACCAACGAATGCCCCGACGATCAGCGGGATCATCATGGGAAAGCCCAAGAGCAGAAGGACGACCATGACAGAGAAAATGGTAATGGCCATTGCTTAGACCTCCCGCTCGTTATCGTCATAGCCTTCAAGCACATTGGTCGAGAGGTAGATGTCCGGCTGAATGATGTTTTTGATCGCCGTCAGCAGATACTGTAGCCCGGTCATGAAAAAGCCGAAGGGGACCCAAACCAATGTCCACCAGACCGGCACTTGCAAGGCGGGCAGCAAGCGGCCACGTCCTGCTTGGGTCATGATGTATTGCAGCGCGTACCACGCAAGGCCGAACATGAAGACGGCGGTGACGAAGGCGATAAAGATCATCAGAACTTTGCGGGGACGCGGGGGCAGGGCGTCGAAAATCGCCGACATGCGGATATGCCGCCCGTGCCGCGCGGCATAGGATATGCCCGCAAAAGTGATGAGAATGATCAGGACGCGGTTCAGCTCTTCGGAGAAGAAGATCGAGCTTTGAAAGATGAAGCGTCCCACGACATTGGCAATGGTGTTGGTCGCCATCAACAAGACACCAGCGGCAAGCATCGCGGACTCAAGCCAGCTGATCGCATTGTCGATCGTGCCTAGAGGGCCGGGTAGGGTGGATTTATAGGGGCCCACAGGGGCGTCGTCGGTGCCGGTGGTATCTGTCTGCGATTGCAGTTGCGAACTGTGGTTGTCTTCCGTCACCGGCGTCATCCCGTGAATGGTTCAAAATGGATCGCGCTAAAATAGGCTCACCCCCCGGCAGTGCCGGAGGGTGAAGGGATGCGTTTATTTGACGGCTTCGAGGTCGGCCTTGAATTGCTCAAGAATCTCTTTGCCGCTGTCGCCTGTCATTTCGATGAAGGCTTCTTCGACGGATGCGGCCTTGTCTTTGAAGGGTTGGCGCTCTTCTTCGGACAGGATGTTGATCTGCATGTCGGGCTTCGCCTTGGCGATGTTTTCCAGCGACTTTTCTTGCAGGCCGGACTGGTATTCGAGGATATAGTCGAATGCCGCGTCAGAGGCGTTCTGCACAACCTCTTTGTCCTCATCGGACAGGCCGTCATAGAAATCCTTGTTGGCCATCACAGCGGTGGTGAAGTTGTTGTGGCCGATGCAGGTGATGACCTCGGTCACCTCATACATCTTGGTGGATTCCAGATAGAAGCCCGGGTTTTCCTGACCTTGGATGATGCCGGTCTGCATCGCGCCATAGACTTCGCCCCATGGCAGCGGTGTTGGCGTGGCACCAAAGGCTTTGTAGCTTTCCACCAAGAGCGGGTTGGTCATGACGCGGAATTTCACCTCGTTGAGGTCTTCGGGCGTTTTGACCGGCTCTTGCGTGGTCATGCAGACTTCGCCTTCGGGGAACATTTTGAGAAGCTCCAGACCCTGCTCGGCATAGAGCTCGGGGAACATCTCGTTGATCGCCTTGGAAGTGCGGAAGAACTCGTTGAGCTGCTCGGGGTCCTGCGGCAGCAGGTAAGGCACGAAGAACACCTGCGCCTCGGGGATCAGCGCGCCGGTGAAGCCGGGGGACTGGTCGACGAACTGAAGGATGCCGGCCTGCGCCTGCTCCATCGTGTCAACGGATTCACCCAAGGTGCCGTATGGGAAAAGCTGAACTTCGTGGTCGGAGTTCGCTTCAACTTCTTCTTTGAACTTCTGGGCGTATTTGCCCTGCACTTCGTCAAGCGCTTCTTCGAATGCATAGCGCCATGTGTCGGCAGAGGCCGCGCCTGCAACACTCGTCACGGCTGCGAGGATACCCCCGGTGATTACGGTCTTGAAAATAGCCATGTTACTCCCTTTCATTTATTGTCCGCGCAGCACAAAGGCCGCAGCGAAACTAATGTCCTGACTATTAGATCATTTAAACCGATCCCAATCATGTCAATGTGAATATTGATCCATGACAATTTGAGGCGCTCTCACAGTCACTCCGTCCTACCCCTGTTGCGTAATCTTGCATCGATCATGCGAATCCCGCGGGCAAATTCAGGAAAGGATTGCCCCCCGACAGCGATACGCAGGCCGGGGTGGCGGTCCGGCGGGCCGATGGCAAAGCTGGCTCCATTGGCCACGGCGACGCCGCTTTCGCGGATGGATTTGACCAGTTCGGCCTCTTCGTAGGTGTCGTGGCAGGGCAGCCAAAGATGCAGCCCGTTTGGGCTGGTGCGCATGTCGAGCCCGCGAAAGACGTTGGCGGCGAAATCGGCGCGGTCGCGCAGGGCCAGTTGCTGACGGTTGAGGAGAGTCTGGGCAGTGCCTTCTTCGATCCAGCGCCCCGCGATCTCGGTCATCATATTAGTGGCCATCCAATTGGTCACCATATGCCGGTTGCCCGCCGATGCCCCAAGGTGATCCGGCACCACCAGATAGCCGACCCGCAGCCCCGGCATCAGACATTTGGTCAGGCTGGTGAAATAGAGTACCCGTTCCGGCGCCATGGCTGCAATCGGCGGTGGCGGCGCGTCTTGCAGCGGCCCCCATGATTGGTTTTCGATGATTAGCAAGTCATGGCGTCTTGCCACCTCGATCACCGCGGCGCGGCGGCTTTCGGTCATGGTAAAGGCCAGCGGGTTGGCCCCGTTGGGGATCAGGTAAACGGCTTTGACAGGCTCTTTCGCGCAGACCCGCTCCAGCGCTTCGGGGCAGATGCCGCCTGCGTCGACGCTCACCCCTTGCACACGGATGCCTAAAAAGCGGGCGAGGGGCCGCAGCGTGTGATGGCCGATGTCTTCGCTCACAATCAGATCACCGGGTTGGGCCGCCGTCATCATCGCCACGGTCATCGCGCTGGTGCTGCCGTTGGTCGGGATCACCGCCATCCCCTCCAAATCCAACCCGCAAAGCGAGAGCCAGCGCCGCACCGCGCTGCTGCTGTCTCCGGCGCGGAGGTCTTGGCGAAACCCGCCCATCATCGCGCGGGGCAAGGAGCGTGCCAATGCGCGGAGCGTCTTTTGCATTGCCTCTTCATGGGCGTGATCCAGCACAGGTTTGAGGATCGACATATCCAGCAACCGCCCGGCGGCCTTGCGGCTGACGAAGGGCATGGAGATATCATCGCTCGCCGCACGCACAAAAGTGCCACGCCCGACTTCGCCGACGATCTTGCCCGCCTCGACCAGCTTGTCATAGGCGCGGCTGACCGTTTGCACGCTGAGCGACAGATCGAACGCCAGTTGGCGCTGCGTCGGCATCCGGTCTCCGGGTTTGAGCACGCCATTTTGAATCGCCGTTTCAATCGCCTGAACGAGTGATCGGTAGGCAGGTCGGGTCAGGGATCCGGGGTCTGGGCGCCATTTTGTCATGATCGGGATGATCACCACAATCATGACAATTGACAAGTCTGACCTGCGCTCGCATGAAACTGCCATGAGCTTTGTCAAACTGGATAAACGCGATATCGCGGTCCTATCGATCCTCTCTCGCGAGGGGCGCATCGCCAAATCTGCGCTTGCCGACAAGGTTCATCTTAGTCCCACCGCTTGCGGCGAACGGCTGGCGCGGCTGGAGTCTGCGGGCATCATTACCGGCTATCAGGCCCATGTCGCCCTGCGCCGCATCGCCCCGCATGTCACCGTCTTTGTGCAGGCCGAACTGGGCAATCACCGGGCCGAGGCGTTTCAGCGGTTCGAGGCCGTGATCGCGCAGCATGATGAGATCGTGCAGTGCTGGGCTTTGGGCGGCGGTTTTGACTATCTTTTGCAGGTCGTCACCCGCGACATCGACAGTTACCAGCGTCTGATGGATGCGCTGCTGGATCAGCAGGCCGGGCTGACGCGCTATTTCACCTATGTGGTCACCAAATCGGTCAAATCGGCACCGCTGCCTCTGTCGCTGCTGCTGCCCGAGGGCGAAAGCTGAGCCGCCGTAGTTTTTCCAGCGCGTAGGGTGCCGCGCCGCAGATCCTCCTGCCGATCGGCTGATATTCGGTCAAACCCGCGCCGCGTCGCACCGTACCTTCGGGGCAATTCATCACAAGGAGTTGCCCGATGACCAAGATGATCCCAACCCCGGCCGATGGTCTGCCCGCGCTGACGCGGGGCGAGTTGGCCCGCCATTTCGCCTATGTCGGCGGCGCATGGGTTGCTGGCGCGCAGAGCGACGACTTTAAGGTGACTGACCCGGCAAGCGGTGCGGTCTTGGGGTCGGTTGCCAAGCTTAACGCCGACGACAGCCGCGCCGCGGTGGATGCTGCACATGCCGCTTTCCCCCATTGGGCCGGGCTGTTGCCGCAAGAGCGTGGTGCCATCCTGCGCCGCTGGCGCGATCTGATGTTGGAAAACCGCGAGGATCTGGCGCGGATCATGACCGCCGAACAGGGCAAACCCATTTCAGAATCGCGTGGCGAGATCGACTATGCCGCGTCCTTCTTTGAGTTCTATTCCGAAGAGGCCCGCCGCCCGAACATCGAAGGCGTCACCTCGCATCTGCCGGATGCCGAGGTGGAAATCTGGCGCGAGCCGGTGGGCGTGGCCGCGCTGATCACCCCGTGGAACTTCCCCTCCGCCATGCTGACTCGTAAGGCGGGCGCGGCGCTGGCGGCAGGCTGTACGGTGGTGGCACATCCTTCGGCAGAGACGCCATTCTCGGCGCTGGCTCTGGCCGAATTGGGCGAACAGGCGGGGCTGCCGAAAGGCGTGTTCAACGTCGTCACCGGCAAAGCGCCGGAGATCGTGCAGCCGTGGATGGAGGACAACCGCGTGCGGGCCATCTCCTTCACCGGGTCTACCGAGATCGGCAAGCTGCTGTATCGTCAGGCATCCGACAGTGTGAAACGTCTGGTGCTGGAACTCGGCGGTCATGCGCCTTTCATCATGTTCGATGATGCCGATATGGACCGCGCGGTCGAAGAGGCGATCAAGGCCAAGTTCGCCACCTCCGGTCAGGACTGCCTCGGTGCCAACCGCTTCTTCATTGCCCGAGACAGCTATGCGACCTTCTGCGAGCGATTCACCGCAGCGACGCAGGCGCTGACCGTGGGCATCGGCGCGGATGATCCCGACATCGGCCCGCTGATGAACGAGAAAGCGGTCGCCAAACAAGAGGAACACGTCAAAGATGCGCTTGACCGTGGGGCGCGGCTGCTCTGTGGTGGCAAACGGCACGCAGCAGGGCCGCTGTTCTTTGAACCGACGGTGCTGGCGGATGTGCCTGCCGACGCGCTGATCATGCGTGAGGAAACCTTTGGCCCCGTGGCCGCCATCGCGGCCTTCGACAGCGAGGATGAGGCGATCACACGGGCCAATGACACGGAGTATGGGTTGGTGGCCTATGTCCACAGCCAAGACCCACGCCGCATCTACCGTGCCAGCCGGGCGCTGTGTTTCGGCATGGTGGCGGTCAACCGCACCAAGGTGACCGGCGCGCCGATCCCCTTTGGCGGCACGAAACAATCGGGGATCGGGCGCGAGGGATCGCGGCTGGGGCTCGAAGCCTTTACGGAAGTCAAATACGTCTGCCGTGACTGGGCCTGAGATTTGAAGATACGGCGCAAAGGCGCGTCGGAAGAAAGGAAAGACCAATGCTGAAGAACGATATGCTCGAACAATGGGACCGTGAGAATTTCTTTCACCCCTCCACCCATCTGGCGCAGCACGCCCGTGGCGAAAGCCCGACCCGTGTGATCAAGACCGCCAAGGGCAGCCATATCACCGACCGCGATGGCAACCAGTTGCTTGACGCCTTTGCGGGCCTCTACTGCGTCAACGTCGGCTATGGCCGGACCGAGATCGCCGAGGCGATTTCCGAACAGGCGCATGAGCTGGCCTATTACCACTCCTATGTCGGCCATGGCACCGAGGCGAGCATCACCCTGTCCAAGATGATCCTCGACCGTGCGCCTGCGGGCATGAGCAAGGTCTATTTCGGCCTTGGCGGGTCGGACGCGAATGAGACCAACGTCAAGCTGATTTGGTACTACAACAACATCCTTGGCCGCCCCGAGAAGAAAAAGATCATCTCGCGCTGGCGTGGCTATCATGGGTCTGGTCTGGTGACGGGCTCGCTGACTGGGCTGGAGCTGTTCCACAAGAAGTTCGACCTGCCGCTGGCACAGGTGGTCCACACCGACGCGCCCTATTACTACCGCCGCCCCGACGCGAACATGAGCGAAGCGGAGTTCACCGCGCATCTGGTAGGTGAGCTTGAGGCGCTGATCGAACGCGAAGGTGCCGACACCATCGCCGCTTTCATCGGGGAGCCGGTTCTGGGCACCGGGGGCATCGTGCCGCCGCCCGAAGGCTATTGGGCCGCCGTGCAGGAGGTGCTGAACAAGCACGACATTCTGCTGGTCGCGGATGAGGTCGTTACCGGCTTTGGCCGTCTGGGCTCGATGTTCGGCTCGGATCACTACGGTATGAAACCTGATCTGATCACCATCGCCAAGGGTTTGACCTCGGCCTATGCGCCGCTGTCGGGCTCCATTGTGGGTGACAAGATGTGGAAGGTGCTGGAGCAGGGAACCGATGAAAACGGTCCCATCGGCCACGGCTGGACCTATTCGGCCCACCCCATCGGCGCGGCTGCGGGGATCGCGAACCTCAAGCTGATCGACGATCTGAAGCTGATCGAGAATGCCTCGGACGTGGGCGGCTATCTGAATGCGCAGATGAAGGCCGCATTGGGCGACCACCCCAAGGTGGGCGACATTCGCGGCGAAGGGATGCTCTGCGCCGTAGAACTGGTTGAGGACCGTGAAGGCCGCACGCAGTTTGATCCATCGCGTAAAGTGGTCCCAACCATCGTTGGCGATATGGTCAAAGCAGGCGTCATCGCCCGCGCCATGCCCCAAGGCGACATCATCGGCTTTGCGCCGCCCTTCTGCCTGACCCGAGAAGAAGCGGATACGGTCGTGGGTGCCACCGCCGACGCGATCAAGGCGACCTTGGGCTGAGGCCTGAAAGAATGGTTTAAAGGACGGCCCGGCGGAAACGTCGGGCCGTTTGCGTTAGGGAATCATTCCCGTGCGGCGAACGGCAAGACGACCGATGAAAACTTAAAATTCGGTAATGACGGGCGTTCATGCGGATAAAATGCTCAGGAATGGAAACAGTGCCCCGGTTTGTCGCCTATTTACTAAAAATTCGCCCAAATTAGGCCACAGTTCACAGGGAAATTAGGGGAAAGCAGCGGCCTGAACAGTTTGGGGCCCAAAGATTTTGATCTGTGGAGAAATGCAATGAGAATTCTGGCGGTGGATGACGATCCGATTATCCTCGAATTGCTCGGGCAATTTGTTGAGATCATCGGCGCGCATGAACTGACGACCGCCTCATCGGCTCTGCATGCGCTTGATATGTTGGGTGATCCGAGCCTTGGGCCAGTGGATTGCTTCATGCTTGATATCCAGATGCCAGGGATGGATGGGATCGAACTGGCGCAGCGCATTCGCAATTCCTCGCGCCACGCTGATACGCCGATCCTGATGCTGACCGCGATGTCCGACAAACGCTACATCGACGCGGCCTTTGCGGCCGGGGCAACCGACTATGTGACCAAACCTTTCGAGATCGCAGAGCTAAAGTCACGCATCGGGCTGGTCGAAGGCATGGTGAAAGAGCGTCAGCAGCGGACAAAGAAAATCTTTGCCGCCAAGACAATCGCCGATCAAGCGACCCATATGGAGCTGTTTGAGCCGATCCCGATTTATGACGTCGACAATGTGATCGACTATACGGCGATGGAGAACTATGTGGCGCAGCTTTCGCGCAGCGCGCTTTTCGGCTCCACGGCCTTTGCCTTTACCATTCGCGAAGTTGACGCCTTCCACGCGACAATGACCTCTTTCGAGTTCTACAGCCTTGTGTCCGACGTGGCTGAGATACTGTCTGATACGCTGGTGGATCATCAAGTTCTGATGTCCTACGCGGGCAATGGCACGTTCGTTTGCATCACGGAAAGCGGCTGGCGTCCGGATATGCGCGGGCTGATGGATGCGGTTAACTTTGAGTTGTCTCAAACGGAATTGTTCGACAATAATGGCGAGCGCGTTCACCCGCGTGTCAGCGCGGGCGAAGGCGTTCGGCTGATCTGGAAGAGCGGCAACTCCGTCATGGACGCGCTGGCGCAAGCCCATGCAAGTGCAGAGGCAGCCAGTGCAGCGCATACGAAATCGCTCAATGACTTTTGGCAGAATGATCAACAGGCATGACTAAAATGTTAGCTGAACTTCCCGGCATAGAGCGCATCCGCAAGCGCTTTGTCGAAATGCTGACCGAGCGTCAGACGTTGATCGCAAGCCATGGACTGGCCGCGTGGGACGGGACGACCGTGGAAGAGATCAAGGGCAATTTGGCAAGCGCGCAGGCCATCCTGCACCAGATCGCAGGCAGTGCAGGGTCGCTGGGGTTTGAAGAGCTTGGCCGTTTGGCGCGGAAATGTGAGACGCAGATCGTCGACCATTTGGCCGGGCCAAGCGCCAACCGAGCGGATTGCCCGATCGAGATCATCTCGGAACTGGATGGGTTCGTCGCCCACTGCCGTCAGGAAATCGACGCCCACGCCTAATGGCGTGGCGAAAGTGCCTTGGCGGGCACGTCCTCATTCATTCAGTATCCCGACTAGCCGCCCTCATAGGCAGGCTGACGAGACGCAGGCTCAGGCGGCCTGCATCGCGGCTTTGACCTGATCAGCCAGAGCGATGGGGTCAAAGGGCTTGCTGATCACATCAGCGGCCCCCAGATCGCGCAGCTCTTCAATTTCGTTATGCTGGGCGCGGGCGGTCATAAAGATCGCCGGAACATCGCGCAGGCTATCCATTTCGCGCATCTTCTCAAGGGTCTGACGACCCGTCATGCCGGGCATCATCATGTCGAGCAGGATTACATCAGGCGTGTAGGACTGAACTTGCTTCAGCGCAGCTTCCCCGGTCTCGCATTGAACGACGTCGAAATCGCCGCTGAGCTCTAGCGCCATCAGCGCAATTTCCCGAATATCCGCGTCATCCTCGACGTGCAGCAGTTTGATCATTCCATACTCTCTCTAGGAGGCTTCGCGCAGCAACGAAGCCGGTTCCTCTGCCGCTACCTGAGAATTTTTCTTCGGCAGGGTAAAGTAAAATGTCGTACCAAATCCCTCGCGGCTGTCAAAACCTATTTTACCGCCAAGATTTTCAACGATTGCTTTGCAGACGCTCAGACCCAGCCCGGTGCCGCCCTTATCCGCCCGGTTGGAGTTGGACAGATCGGCAAACCGCTGGAAGACTTTATGCTCCTCGGAGGCGGGAATGCCCGGGCCGCGGTCCGTCACAGAGATGCGCAGTTCATCCTCATTCTCTTCAGCGCGAATGGTGATCCGCTCTCCGGGTTTTGAAAATTTGGCTGCGTTGGACAGGAGGTTGGTCAGCACCTGAATGACCCGGTTTGGATCCGTGGTGACCTGCATCGGGCTATCGTTATTCTCAACATGAATGCGCACGCCATGCCGCTGTTCAAGCGAGGAATTAGCCGCGCTGGTTTCGCGAAGAAGCTCTGCGATATCAGTTTCTTCGAGATTAAACTCCAACCGCCCGTTTGCGATTTTTTCCAGATCGAGAATGTCGTTGATGATCAACACCAAGCGGTCGGCATTGCGGTGCGATATCTCCAACAATGCGCGCGCCTTGCTGGGCAGTTCACCCGCCGCCCGTGACAAGAGCAGCCCCATAGACCCCTTGATCGACGTGAGCGGCGAGCGCAGTTCGTGGCTGACCATCGAGATAAACTCGGACTTCATCCGCTCTTCGTTGATGATGTCCGAGATGTCGTGCAGCATGATCAGAAAACGCCCCGCCGTACCGCCGATGGGCAGCAGTTTGATGGTAACCTGAAAGTGATTGCCAAACAGTTCGGTGTCAAACTGGGTCATCGTCTTGCCCGCGGTGGCGAGGGAGCGACAGGCATCCAGCACGGTTTGATTGCCGCTTTTCTTAGCAAGGTCTTCAAGCGTTCGCTTTGAGTAGGAGTCACTGTGCCAGCCGGTGCGGCTCATTGCGACGCGGTTCATATAGCTAAAGCAATGCGTCTCGGCATCGACGATCCAGATGTCATCGCGCAGTTCGTAGAGGGTTTCAGACGTGTCACGCTCGGCCAAAAGCTCATTCGCGTGGGTCACATCGGTGCGGGCAGAGATCGACCCGGCCCAAGCCCCTTTCTTGTCGAAAAGCGGCATCACTGTGCATTGCGTTTGGATCACCCGCCCGTCGGCGCAGCGCATCGGGGTCTCGCCCTGCCATGTCTTGCCTTGCATCAATGTCGCGCGAATTTTTGTAGCGAGTTCGCGAAACTCTTCTTGGTAAAGCATCGAAACAGGTTGGCCGATCAGCTGCGCGCGGGTATAGCCCGTCAGTTCGATAAAGCGGTCGTTTACCTGTTCCAGCAAACCCTCGGGATCGACAATGTTGACGATGGCATGGCTGTCAAAAGCCTTAAGCCGTTGTGCCATATAGTGTTTGCCAGAGACCCTATCGTCTCCGGGTCGCAATGCATTCACGGCAAGAGGCGTCAGCCCCGCCAGAACGATAGCGCCGACCACGGGAATAATTTCCCCAGTCTGGCCGGTAATTAGTGCGGAAGTTGCGGTGTACCAGCTGCCTGAAATGGCAGTGCCCAGAAAAAATGTGGCGGCGGTACGCTTGTTAAATGACTTTGACGACACTCGTAGATCCTCGCCCAGAAGCGGACATGCAGCTAATCGTAGCATGACTTATGCATTGTAATTTAATCAAACTGCCAAAGCATGTTGGCAATAATATGGCATGTCGCACTTTAGCGTCACTTCTCTGAGATGCCAGCATTCAAGATGCGCGTGCCGTGTTTCCAGTGATCGAGCTGACCACCGAACTGATGCCGCTCCGCGACTTGATCAGGTTTATCCCGACGCGAGGGTCAGGCTCGCGGTTGTTATCCGCAGATAGGCTGATGATCTTGGCGGCGGGGTGCAGCCGGGTGATGTCTTCCAGAAGGGAGCGGGCGTCTCCATCTGGCAGGGACCAATCAAGGATCACGACATCAAGCTCTTCCCGACCGATCATCTGCCGCGCCTGTGCAAGGTTGTTAACGTTGGTTACGTCCGCGACACTGTCCAACCCGGTGCGGATCACCTCCGCAAAGTCCAAATCGTCTTCGATGTGCAGCACGCGCAGCTTGGTATCCCGTTCACCAAAATGGGAATTGGGTAGGGACGGGGCCTGCGCGGATTCTGCATCGGCGATGGGGCAGGTGAACCAAAAGACGGTAACGCCATTTGGAATGCTCTCAAATCCGATCGTGCCGCCCTGACGTTTGATAATCTGCCGGGTGATGTTCAGCCCCAGCCCGGTGCCGCCCTTGGCGCGGGTGTCTGATCCATCTGCCTGAGAGAAGGCCTGAAAGATCCGCGGGCGGAAGTTTTCGGGCACGCCGGGACCAGTGTTTTGAATAAAGACAATCGCCCGGTCTCCCAACCTCTCCGCCCGAATTTGCACCTCGGACTCTGCATCGGAGTATTTGCAGGCATTGGAAATCAGGTTGGCCAGCACCTGCCGCGTGCGGCTTTCATCCACCCGGACCATCAGCGGGTTGTCGGGCAGTTGTACGCCCAGTGTGTTGTTATGTGTGATCGCAAAGGGCGACATTTCATTGACCGAGTCGTTGATCACGCTGCTGAGATCGACATCGTGAAAATCGAACAGCACTTCACCAGACGAGATTTTTTCAAGGTCGAGAATGTCGTTCACGATATGCGACAGCCGATCGGCATTGCTGCGCGCGATATCAATGAGACGGACATGCGCCGGTAGAAGGCGGGTGTTGTCCGTGGTGTCGATCAGGCCCAAGGCCCCTTTGATTGAGGTGAGCGGCGTGCGCAGCTCATGGCTGACGGTTGAGACAAACTCGCTCTTGATTTGCTCCAGCTTCTTTTGATCCGTAATGTCGTTGATCTGAACGATAAAGACATAGCCGCGGGCGTTTTTGTCGAAAGTCCAAGAGACGTTGAACAGCCCCCAGCGTTCATAGCCGAGCTTATGGGTGATGCGGTATTCTGCTTGATAGTTTTGCGAACTGCGGGATTCGACGAGCCCGCGCACCTCTTTGTAGAGCGTGTCTAGATCGCTCTCGGGCATCAGATCGCCCAGTTTGGTATTCGACAGCAGTTCTTCTTCGCTATAGCCACAAAGCGTGCAGAGCGCGCTGTTGACGCTGTTAAAGACACCGCCCTCGCCCAGGATCGCCATGCCGACGGGGGCCACTGCCAGCACCTGTCGGAAGCGACGTTCGCTGGTCTCAAGTGCGTTGCGCGCATGGACGATATCGGTCACATCCGTTTGGGTGCCGACCATCCGCAGGGCCATGCCATTTTCGTCGCGCCCAGTCACTACCGCGTCAGAGCGCATCCAGCGCCATTCACCAGTGCCGATCTTCATCCGGTATTCGGTCACAGATCGTTTTTGCTGCCCAGAGATGCAGGCCTGATCGGTTTGGGTAAGCAATGGCAGATCGTCGGGGTGAACACGTCGTAAAAATTCCGCCTGCGGGTCGGTCAACCGCTCGTAATCGGCCATCCCCAGAATGCGCCGCCATGTATCCGATACCTCGGATTTGCCGGTGCGCAGGTCGATGTCGAAGACACCAATCTGCGCACCTTCAAGTGCGAGGTCATAGAGCGCTTTGTTCCGCGCCAGCTCATCCTGCACCGCTAGTTCAGAGGTGAGATCGCGCACAATCGCGGTCACACGCCGCTCGCCGGTGTGAGTGGTCCAATTGTTGCGTTGCAGATCAAGCTTCAGTTCCTGGCCAAAGCAGGTCTTGCCCGCAGCATTGACCTGTTCGTGGTCGTGATCTTTAATCAAGTCGGTAACGAGGTCGGCGAAATCCATGCCCTTGAGCGCTTCACGTCCATAGCCAAAGCAGACCAGCGCCGCTTGGTTGGCGAAGAGCACGCGGTCCGTGCTGTCGAGCAGGAACACAGGCGTCACAGAGTTTTCGATGACCGAGCGGTTTTCCTCTTCATGGGCGTCAATTTGGCGTTCGCGCAGGACGGCAAGCTGGCTAAGCGCCGCGCTGCGTTGGCGCAAACTACGGAAAGCGACAAAGAAAAGGATCGCCAGCAATATACCCGAAACGAGCAATATCTCCGGCACGGCACTGTGCATGGCGCTATCGAAACGAGGCGTGCTGACATGGACCACGGTCCAAGGCCGGCCAAAGCGTTCGATCGTCTGGGTGATGCTATGGCGGCCAGTTTCGGCACCTTCCGGCGTGCTATCAAAAATGCGGTTTTCCGGCGCAGTGGTCAGCCCATCGAAAACTTTGATGTCATAGGCCTCTCCCTGCGTTGGAGTCAGCCCGTTCAAAAGGTTTGCACCAACAAAGGGAGCGTAGACCCAGCCGGCAAAGCCCGCCGTGCTCTGAGCTGGGCTGTTGGCGGCGGCAAAGACCGGGCGAAGCAGAAGGAAACCGGGCTGCCGGGTCTTATCCTGTACCAGCAGGATGCGCGGCGTTAACTGCGGCTCTCCAGTATCGCGAGCGCGCAGGGCAGCGCGGCGGCGGTCTTCGTTAAAGCTGATGTCGAGGCCCACGGCCTCCGCATTTGGGCCTTGGGGGTAGATGTATTGGATCACCATCTTCTCGGCATTGCCGGTATTTGGATGGATTCGGAAATTTTCGATGCCGAGCGCGGTAACCTCTTTGACGAAAGCATCCTCGGTCCCTCTGGCCACGGGGGCAACAAAGCCGATGCCATTGATGCCGGGCAAAAAGGTGTCGATCTCAAGCGTGTCGACGTAATGCGCAAAGTCGCGGGCGGTCACCTCGTTAGAGGCGTTCATAAAGGCGGCGATACCGTTGAGGCTTTGCAGGTAGGTATGCATGCGCGCGTCGAGGCTTTGCAGACTTTCTTCAGCAATTCGATCAAAGGCCCGTTCGGCGGCAGCGTCGTTGCTGCGACTGCTATAGAGGAACACCCCAAAGGTGATGGCGAGACATCCGAGAAACAATATAAATTCGGGTCGCCGCAACAGTTTCAACCTTCGTATGTGGCCACCAAAAGGCGACGAAGTTTTCTTCCCCCCGGGAAAAGTCTAGCGCCGTGGGGCAATATGTCCAATCCGGCCATATTCACCTGCGGGTCAAAAAAAGCAACAAACGGATGCAGTTCGGGCACGAAGAGCGAAGATTGTGGCTTTGGAGCAAAAGTCAGGTGGCGCGGGGGGGATAGCGCGAAATTACGGCAGGGATTGTGACCTGCCGCCCGGCGCTCTACCAATGTTGCGGGATATCGGGAGAGGGTCACCATGCACGATGAAACACAGCTAGAAGGTCGCTATGACTATATCATCGTCGGCGCGGGCACTGCGGGCTGTGTACTTGCCAACCGTCTCAGCGCCGATCCCGCCAATAAGGTTTTGTTGCTCGAGGCCGGGGGGGATGACAATTACCACTGGGTCAAGGTGCCGGTGGGCTATCTTTACTGCATCGGCAATCCGCGCACCGATTGGATGATGAAAACCGCCCCTGAGCCGGGGTTGAACGGACGCTCTCTGGCCTATCCCCGCGGCAAGGTGTTGGGTGGCTGCTCTTCGGTGAATGGCATGATTTACATGCGTGGGCAGGCGGCGGACTATGACCATTGGCGGCAGCTTGGTAATACCGGGTGGAGCTGGGACGATGTTCTGCCCTATTTCCTGAAGTCCGAAGATCACCACGCGGGCGATAATGACATGCACCGCACGGGGGGCGAGTGGAAGGTCAGCAAGCAGCGTCTGCGGTGGGACATTCTGGAGGCCGTGCAAGACGGGGCGCGGGAGTTCGGGATCGAACCGCGTGCCGATTTCAATGACGGCGACAACGAAGGATCGGGCTTTTTCGAAGTGAACCAAAAGGACGGCGTGCGCTGGAACACCGCGCGCGGCTTCCTCCGCCCGGCGATGCAGCGCCCCAATCTTCGGGTGATGACCCATGCCCATACCAATGGGCTGATCCTTGAGGGCAAGCGTGTGACCGGCGTACGTTTCACCCATAAGGGCCGCGCCCTGCGGGCCGTGGCCGAGGGGGAGGTGCTCTTGGCCGCCGGGGCGATCAACTCGCCCAAAATCCTAGAACTCTCGGGCATCGGGCAGAGTGAGCTTTTGAGTGGCATGGGGATCACCACGCTGCATGAGCTGCCCGGCGTGGGGGAAAACCTTCAGGACCATCTGCAAATTCGTACCGTCTACAAGGTGCAGAACACCAAGACGCTCAACACGATGACCCATTCGCTGTGGGGCAAGGGACGGATGGGGCTGGAATATCTCATGCGGCGCAGCGGTCCTTTGGCGATGGCACCCAGCCAGTTCGGCATGTTCACCAAGTCCGACCCCGCGTTGGAGACGCCCGATCTGGAATACCACGTGCAGCCCCTGTCGACCGACAAGCTGGGCGATCCGCTGCATCCCTTCCCGGCGATCACCGTTTCGGTCTGTAACCTGCGGCCTGAGAGCATCGGCAGTTGCCACCTGACCAGCCGCGACAGTGCCGTGCAACCCGACATTCGCCTCAACTACCTCTCTACCGAAAGCGACAAGCGCGTGGCGGTTACGGCGATGAAACAAGCGCGGCACATCATGACAGCAAAGGCGCTTCACCCCTACGCGCCCGAGGAAATCTTGCCCGGCCCTGCTGTGCAGAGCGACGAAGACCTGCTCGACAAAGCGCGCGATATTGCCACGACGATCTTTCACCCCGTTGGCACCTGCAAGATGGGCAGTGATCCGATGGCCGTGGTCGATTCCGATCTGCGGGTTCATGGGCTGCGCGGGCTGCGGGTGATTGATGCGTCGATCATGCCCAAGATCGTATCGGGCAACACGGCATCGCCCACGGTGATGATTGCCGAAAAGGCTGCCGACGCGATTTTGGCGGGGCGGTGACGGTATGTTAAGCACGCGATTGACCGAGCGGCTGGGGATCAGCCACCCCATCATCCAAGCGCCGATGGCCTTTGCGGCGGGCGGGCGGCTGGCGGCGGCGGTCTCAGGTGCCGGGGGCTTGGGGATGATCGGTGGCGCTTACGATTCCGGCGAATGGATTGCTGAGCAGCAGGATCTGGCGGGCAATCAGTCGGTCGGCTGCGGCTTCATCACTTGGAAGCTGCGCGAGCATCCGCAGGCGCTGGAGCAGGTCCTCGCCCGCGATCCGGCAGCGGTCTTTCTTTCTTTCGGTGATCCGGCAGAGTTCGTGCCCCAAATCCGCGAGGCAAAGGTACCGCTGATCTGTCAGGTGCAAACGCTGCGCGACGCGGTCCACGCGATTGACTTGGGGGCCGAGATCATCGTTGCGCAGGGGTCCGAGGCCGGGGGCCATGGTGAGAAGCGCGCGACTTTCACGCTGGTCCCCGAGATTGCCGATTACATTGCCCGCCACGCACCTGACACGCTGCTTTGTGCCGCAGGTGGCGTGGGCGATGGGCGCGGGCTGGCGGCAGCACTGATGCTGGGGGCCGATGGGGTGGTCGTGGGCTCACGTTTCTGGGCGTCAGAAGAGGCGCTGGTGCATCCCGCTATGCTTGAGGCAGCGATCAAAGCGAGCGGCGATGACACGCTGCGCAGTACGGTGACCGACATCATGCGCGGCTATGACTGGCCCGAGCGCTATACGGGTCGGGTGCTGCGCAATGCATTCACCGACCGCTGGCATGACGATCCCAAAGGGCTGCGCGCGGCGCTGGATCAGGAGTTGCCGCGCTGGCAATCGGCGGTGGCGAAGGGCGATGCCCGCACTGCCAACGCCTTCGTTGGAGAGGTTGCAGGGCTGATCCGAGATGTAAAACCCGCTGCAGATATCCTGCGTGATATCGTAGGTGGTGCAGAGGCCTCATTAGCGCAGCGCTTCTTGCGCTAGGCGTCCGGGCCGGTGCCGAGGGCACCGACCCGCTCCTTAGCCGACCCGTCGAAAACTGGTTGCCTGCTTAAGAAGCAATGTGGCTCAGTTCTCTACTTCCTCCCGGCCCGGCACATGCTCTCGGGCGGGGGCGGTTTCCCAATTGTCGATCACTTCCATCGCCTCATCCGCGCTTTCGACAAAGCGGAACAGGTCGAGGTCTTCGGCAGAGATCGTTCCGGCATCGGCCAGCGCGTCCCAGTTAATGATCTTTTCCCAGAACTCACGCCCGAACAGGAGGAAGGGCACGCGATTCATCCGGCCTGTCTGGATCAGGGTCAGCGCCTCAAACAGCTCGTCCATGGTGCCGAAACCACCGGGGAAGACGCAGATCGCGCGGGCGCGCATCAGGAAGTGCATCTTGCGGATCGCGAAATAGTGGAAGTTAAAGCAAAGCTCCGGCGTGACATATTCGTTGGGTGCCTGCTCAAACGGCAGCACGATGTTCAGGCCGATGGAATGGCCGCCTGCATCCAGCGCGCCGCGGTTGCCCGCCTCCATCACACCCGGTCCCCCGCCGGTGACGATGACGTTCTCCACGCCGCCGGTCTCCATAGACTTTTCGGTCATCAACCGGGCAAAGGTGCGGGTCTCATCATAAAAACGCGAAAGATCGGCCAGCGTCTTGGTGCGGGCGGTGTGTTTCTGTGCGGGTTCGGGAATGCGTGCCCCGCCGAACAGCACAATGGTTGATTGGATGCCATGGGCATCGAGCAGCAGTTCGGGCTTGAGCAGTTCCAGTTGCAGACGCACCGGGCGCAGCTCTTCGCGGCACATGAAGTCGTCGTCGGTAAAGGCCAGGCGATAGGCAGGCGCGCGGGTCTGTGGCGTGTCGGGCGCGTCTTCGGCCTTGGCACGGTCAACGGTGGCGCGGCGCAGCGGGTGGCGGTGGTCCTCGTTCATCCTCGGGTCTTTCCTTGGTCTAGGGCTTGGCTCAGGTGGCGCGATGGGCGTTCAGGTCAACATGCCTTGTTGGTCGCAGAATGACCACGCCTCACTTTGCCCGGCAATTGCACCCTTGGCGGTGCAAGGCTATAGCCCTCAAAAGGCCTTTTCACATTCGGAGACTTGCCCATGTCCAACGCCCAACTTGAAACCGCCATCGAAGCCGCTTGGGATACCCGCGACCAGATCACATCCGCCACCACCGGAGAGACCCGCGACGCCATCGAAGAGACGCTGAACGCGCTCGACAGCGGCAAGCTGCGCGTGGCCGAAAAGCAAGACGAGGGCAACTGGAAGGTCAACCAATGGGCCAAGAAGGCCGTGCTGCTGGGCTTCCGCATCAAGGATATGGAGCATCAAGAGGGCGGCCCGCAGGGCGCTGGCTGGTGGGACAAGGTCGACAGCAAGTTCAAAGGCTGGGGCGATGCCGAGTGGAAAGAGGCCGGTTTCCGCGCCGTGCCGAACTGCGTCGTGCGCCGCTCGGCCTTTATCGCACCGGGTGTGGTGTTGATGCCGTCTTTCGTGAACATCGGCGCCTATGTGGACAGCGGCACCATGGTTGACACATGGGCGACCGTTGGCAGCTGCGCCCAGATCGGCAAGAACGTTCACCTCTCGGGCGGCGTCGGCATTGGCGGCGTGTTGGAGCCGATGCAGGCAGGCCCGACCATCATCGAAGACAATTGTTTTATCGGCGCGCGTTCGGAAGTCGTCGAAGGCTGCATCGTGCGCGAAGGTTCGGTGCTGGGCATGGGCGTGTTCATCGGCCAGTCGACCAAGATCGTGGACCGCGAAACCGGTGAGATCATGTATGGCGAAGTGCCCGCAGGGTCGGTTGTCGTGGCGGGCTCCATGCCCTCCAAGAACAACGTGAACCTTTATTGCGCCGTGATCGTCAAACGGGTGGATGCCAAGACCCGCTCCAAGACCTCGATCAACGAGCTGCTGCGCGACTGATGGAACCAAATGCCTGGTCATGGCGTTGATCCCTGAATTTAAAGGAGATTAACGACATGACAGGTATCGGTTGGTTTGCCGCAATCATCGTAGGCGGCCTCGCAGGCTGGATCGCAGAAAAAATCATGAAGTCGGACATGGGTCTGATCATGAACATTATCCTCGGCATCGTTGGTGCCTTGGTCGCGAACTGGCTCTTGGTTCTGATCGTCGGCAGCACGCTGGGCGGTTGGTTCGGTCAACTTGTAGTGGGTATCATCGGTGCCTGCCTGTTGATCTGGGTCACACGATTGGTTCGCGGCAGGACCTAACGGCGGGGGGCGCGGCCCCTTTCCAAATCTGAGCGAAAAGGTTAGGGCTGCCGAAAGCAATCGGCGGCCCTCATCATGTCTGAACCCAAGAAAAACAAGAAACCCTCGCGCCAGCAGGTCTTTACCCTATTGGTTCAAATCGGCCGCAAGGATGGCGATGGCCTGCCCGACAAGGCGACAGGTGCTGCGCTGATGTGTTTCGCCTCTGGCATAGATGAGGCCGAGGCCGTGCGCGAGACCGTTGCGATCCTGAAACAGGCCGACACCAATCCGCTTGACGTGACCGGCTATGGCACGCTCGAAGAGCGTGAGGCCGAGGGTCAAGAAATAGACGCCGAAGAGCGTGAGCTGATGCAGCGCGCATTGGAAGAAAACTCAGTCATCGTCGCACAGATGACCCCGTTTTTCGATTGACGATAGCAATACACAGTGAATTGCATAGCGCCCCCTTGGCATCGGCGCGATTTGCCCACACAAGTTACCGGACAAGCGATAACCCCTGAAAAGGAGCCGATATGTCCGGTCTCGACCCTGTTGATCTCACCGCAAAACTGGTGCGCTGCGCCTCTGTCACCCCCGTTAACGATGGTGCGTTGGAAGTGCTGGAAGAGGTGCTGGGCGCGGCTGGGTTCGACTGCACGCGCGTGGACCGGGGCGGCATTTGCAACCTTTTTGCCCGCTGGGGCAACAAGGGCAACACCAAGTCTTTTGGCTTTAACGGCCATACCGATGTGGTCCCCATCGGGGATGAGGCTGATTGGTCGATGCCCCCTTTCGGAGCCGAGATCAAAGACGGCATCATGTATGGCCGCGGCACCACGGATATGAAATCCGGCGTGGCGGCCTTTGTTGCGGCGGCGGTTGATTTCGTCAAAGACACACCGCCTGATGGCTCCATCGTGCTGGCGATCACCGGGGATGAAGAGGGCGACGCCCTCGACGGGACCACGGCGCTGTTGGACTATATGGCCGAAAACGGCGAGCGGATGGATGTCTGCCTTGTGGGGGAGCCGACTTGCCCCGAGACCATGGGCGACATGATCAAGATCGGGCGGCGCGGGTCGATGAATGCGCATTTCAAGGTGACGGGCAAACAGGGCCACGCCGCCTATCCGCACCGCGCCAACAACCCGCTGCCCGCGATGATGCGGCTGATGGACCGTTTGGCGAGCCATGAGCTGGATCAGGGCAGCGATCACTTTGATCCTTCGACGCTGGCTGTGGTTACTGTCGACACCGGCAACAAGGCCACCAATGTGATCCCGGCGCAGTGTCGTGGCGCGGTGAACATTCGGTTCAACGACCACCATTCGGGCGCAAGCCTCAGCGATTGGCTGCGGAGCGAGGCGGATAAGATTGCGAAAGAGTTCGGTGTTCAGCTGGATGTGGAGATCACCATCTCGGGCGAGAGTTTCATCACCCCTCCCGGTGCGCTGTCAGATCTCGTCGCAGGCGCGGTTGAGGCGGAAACGGGTGTAAAGCCGGAGCTTTCTACCACGGGCGGCACCTCAGACGCACGCTTCGTCAAGGCACACTGCCCGGTGGTAGAATTCGGTCTGGTCGGCCAGTCCATGCACCAAGTTGATGAGCATGTGCGGGTTGAGCATATCGAACAACTCAAATCCATCTACACCCGCGTGCTGCAGAATTATTTCACGTGAAACCAACGCTCATCGTCATGGTGAAAGAACCGCGCCCCGGTCGGGTGAAAACCCGGCTGGGCCGCGACATCGGTATGGTGGGCGCGGCGTGGTGGTTTCGTCATCAAACGCGGGCGCTGCTGTGCCGGATCGAAGATCCGCGCTGGCAGGTGGTGCTGGCTGTGGCACCGGACGTCGAAGGGCTGCAAAGCCGCATCTGGCCCGCACATCTGCCACGATGGCCACAGGGCAGGGGCAATCTGGGAGACCGTATGGCCCGGATGCTGCGCGCGGCACCCGGCCCGGCCTGTGTGATTGGCGCGGATATTCCCGGTATTAACCGCAAGGAACTTGCGCGGGCCTTTGCCGCCCTTGGCAATCACGACGCGGTGTTTGGTCCCGCGCCGGATGGGGGCTATTGGCTCGTTGGCCTGAAGCACCCACGCCGCGCGCCGCCCAGCCTGTTTGACGCTGTGCGCTGGTCCGGGCCACATGCGCTGACAGACAGCCGCGCGACCCTGCCGGGCTACCGGATTGCCGAAGTCTCAAACCTGCGCGACGTAGATGAAATTCACGATTTGCCATGACGACAGGGGGGCTGCGTGCTACCTGCTGAATTATGAGCAAGATACCCAGCAAATCCGAGATCCTTAACTGGATCGAACAGAACCCCACGCTGACCGCCAAGCGCGACATCGCCAAAGCCTTTGGCATCAAAGGCGCGGCCCGGATCGATCTGAAGCGCGTGCTGAAAGAGCTGGAGGCCGAAGGCCATCTGGAGAAGCGCAAGCGCAGCTATCAGGATCCGGATCGCTTGCCGCCGGTCTCGGTGCTGTTGGTCACGGGGCCGGACAAGGATGGCGACATCTTTGCCAAGCCGATGGAGTGGCACGGCGAGGGGACAGAGCCTGTTGTGCTGCTGATCCCGCGCGACAGTGATCCCGCTCTTGGCGAAGGCGACCGGATTCTGGCGCGGCTGACGCTGGTGAAGGGCGAAGACCACCATTATGAAGCGCGGCTGATCCGCCGCATTGGCAGCAACCCGAAAAAGGTGCTGGGCATCTTCCGCAAGGCTGCCGAAGGCGGGCGGATCGTGCCGATCGACAAGGGCGCAGACCGCGAATGGCGCGTCGGTGCGGATCACACCCACGGGGCCAAGGACGGCGAATTGGTCGAGGCCGAGCAGGCCGGGCCAAAAGGCCGCATGGGCTCCCCCCGTGCACGGATTGTCGAGCGGTTGGGCGACCCGTCAGAGCCGCGCGCGGTGTCGCTTATCGCGATTCACCAGCACGGCATTCCGGACGATTTCCCCGATGACGTGGTGGCTGAGGCCGATGCCGCCAAACCGCAGGGCCTCAAGGGCCGCGAAGACCTGCGCGATCTCCCCTTGGTCACCATCGACCCGTCGGATGCGCGTGACCATGATGACGCCTGCTATGCCCATGCGGATGAAGACCCCAAGAACGAGGGCGGCCACGTCGTTTGGGTCGCCATTGCCGATGTGGCCGCCTATGTCACGCCCGGTTCAGCGCTGGATATCGAAGCGCGCAAACGGGGCAACTCCACCTATTTCCCCGATCGCGTTGTGCCGATGTTGCCTGACCGCCTGTCGGGGGATCTGTGCTCTCTGCATGAAGGCGTCCCGCGCGCCTGTATCGCCGTGCGCATGGTGCTAGACGCCAAGGGCAATAAGCTCGGCCATACGTTCCACCGAGGTCTGATGCGCTCGCCCGCGTCATTGCATTATGAAGAGGTGCAGGACGCCATCGACGGCAACCCGAACGACCGCACCGGTCCTCTGTTGGAGCCGGTGCTGAAACCACTTTATGCCGCCTACGCCGCGCTGAAAACCGCGCGGGCCGAGCGGCAACCGCTGGAGTTGGACCTGCCGGAACGCCGGATTGAGTTGGGTGACGACGGCAAGGTGAAATCGGTCAACTTCCGCGAACGGCTCGACGCGCATAAGCTGATCGAAGAGTTCATGGTGCTGGCCAATGTCGCCGCCGCCGAGACCTTGCTGAAAAAGAAAACCCCGCTGCTGTTCCGCATCCACGAGGAGCCCTCGCCAGAGAAGCTGGAATCCCTGCGCGAGACGGCGCAGGCGGCTGGCTTTACGTTGGCCAAAGGGCAGGTTTTGCAGACCGCGCATCTGAATCGGCTTTTGGATCAGGCCGCGGGGACGAATGACGCGGAGCTGATTAACCTCAGCACCCTGCGGTCGATGACACAGGCCTATTACGGCCCTGCGCATATCGGGCATTTTGGCCTCGCCTTACGGTCCTACGCGCATTTCACCTCCCCGATCCGGCGCTATGCCGACCTCATTGTCCACCGTGCGCTGATCACGGCGCATGGCTGGGGCAAAGACGGGCTGACGGTGGAAGAAATTGAAGGGCTGGAACAGACCGGCGCGCATATCTCGGACACCGAGCGGCGCTCGATGGTGGCGGAGCGGGACACGACCGACCGCTACCTCGCTGCCTTTCTGTCAGAACGTGTGGGCAATGAATTCACCGGGCGCATCAGCGGCATCGCGCGGTTCGGCGCGTTCGTGAAGCTGGACGAAACCGGCGCCGATGGGCTGGTGCCGATGCGCTCTTTGGGGCGCGAGTATTTCCACCACGACGCCGAGGCGCAGACGCTGATGGGCTCCGATACCGGCATGATCATCGGCATCGGCCAGCGCGTGACCGTGCGCTTGGCCGAGGCGGTCCCGGTGACAGGGGGCATCGCGCTGGAACTGCTTGAGATCGAAGATCAGAAGGTAAAACAAGGCGGGAGCGCTGGTCGGCGTAGCCCGGCGGGTCGCAACCCGCGCGGCAAGGCCGTGAAGGCCAAGCGCAAGAAAGACAAGATCAAACGCAAAGTGACCCGCACCCGCCGCTGAGGCGGCAAACCGGCGGAGCTTCGCGGATGGCCCCGCCCCGCCCTTCCCACCGGGGCGGGGCGCGCATAGGATTTACCGCAACTCTATGAAGTGAGGCGATTATGATCCGGCATTACGCGATGATTTCAGGTATTCTGGCGACCGCGGGCATGGGGGCTCCGGCCTTTGGGGCGGGTCCGGTTGACTCCACACGGCCTGCGCCGCGCGCGGGACAGGCCGTGCTCGTTTCCGCGCCCCCGGCTGAGCAAACCACCCCGGCAGAGGCCAGTGGCGATGATGCCGGGCTGCGCGTCTGGGTGACGGAATTCCGCCCCCGCGCCCTACAGCAGGGCATCGACCCGGATATTTTTGACCGCGCGCTGGATACCGTAAGTTATGACCCCGAGGTGATCCGCCGCGATCGCAACCAATCGGAGTTCACCAAGACGATCTGGGACTACCTCGATACGGCCACCTCGGACCTGCGGGTGCAGAACGGGCAGAAGGCGCTGGCGCAATGGCAGCGCACGCTGGAAGATATCGAAGCGAAATACGGCGTCGAGAAAGAGATCGTCACTGCGATCTGGGGGTTAGAGAGCGCCTATGGTAGCTTCCGGGGCGGCGATAGTGTGCTGTCTTCGCTGGCCACCCTTGCCTATGACGCGCGGCGGGCCGAGTTTTTTGAGGGCGAATTAATCGATGCGCTGCGCATCCTTCAGGCGGGGGATACCGATGCCGAGCAGTTGCGCGGCTCTTGGGCGGGCGCGATGGGGCATACGCAGTTTATGCCGTCATCCTTCCACGCCCATGCCGTTGACTGGGATGGTGACGGGCGGCGCGACATTTGGGGCGATGACCCCGGTGACGCGCTAGCGTCGACCGCAGCCTATCTCAAGCATTTCGGTTGGACCGAAGGTCAGCCTTGGGGCGTCGAAGTGGCCTTGCCCGAGGGGTTCGACTATCTGCTGGCCGACCGTGAGGTCACCAAATCCCCCGCGGAATGGGCTGAAATCGGCGTGACCGGATTGAATGGCACGGTGGTGGCGGATCACGGGCCGGGGTCAATCTTGCTGCCCGCAGGGGCACAGGGTGCCGCCTTTATGATCTTCCCGAATTTCGAGGTGATCGAGCGCTATAACACCGCGGATGCCTATGTGATCGGGGTGGGCCATTTGGCAGACCGGATCGGTGGCGCGGGGGAGATAAAGCAAGAGTGGCCCCGCGAAGACCGCGCGCTGAGCTTTGATGAGCGGATCGAATTGCAGACCCTGCTGACCAAGGCGGGCTTTGATACCCAGAAAATCGACGCCAAAATCGGGCCGCTCACCGTCAACGCCGTGCGCAGCTATCAACAGGCCGAGGGCATCGCACCGGATGGCTATGCCTCGCCCCGGCTGTTGGCGCGACTGCGCAAAGAGTGAGGGCCCCCCCCCGGTTTGGGGGCAGCCCAATCGTTCAGGACTCTGCCTTCAGCATGTCCTTGGCTTTCAGATCAGCGTAGGTCGCATCGAGCGCCTTGGTCGCCCGTTCAGCAAAGATTTTGATCTCTTCGGGCGTGATGACTAGCGGTGGAGAGATGATCATCCGGTCGCCGACGTGGCGCATCACCAGATTATTGGCAAAGCAATGCTCGCGGCAGGTGTAGCCCGCTTTGCCCGGATCCGCGAATTTCGCGCGGCTTTCCTTATGCGGCGTCAGGGGCAGGGAGGCCATAAGGCCCGAAACATTGACCCCGCCCACCAGCGGATGCTCCCCCAGTTTGTCCAGCGCCTCTTTCAGCGCGGGGGCGGCAACCTTTTGCACATGCTCGACGATATTCTCTTCCTGCATGATCCGCAGATTTTCCAATGCCACGGCAGCGCAGACAGGGTGGCCGGAATAGGTGTAGCCGTGATTAAATTCGCAAGCGTTGATGACCTCGGCCACTTCGTCACAAACGATCGACCCGCCAATCGGCGCGTAGCCCGAGCTGAGCCCCTTGGCGATGGTCATGATATGCGGCTTGATACCCATGGTTTGCGAGCCGAACCAGTTGCCTGTCCGGCCAAAGCCGCAGATCACCTCGTCGGCAATGAGCAGAATGTCGTGCTTTTCACAAATGCGCTGGATTTCAGGCCAGTAGGTGCTGGGCGGGATGACAACGCCGCCTGCGCCCTGGACGGGTTCGGCAATAAAGGCGGCAACCTTATCGGCGCCCAGTTCCGTGATCTTCGCGTCCAACTCCTGTGCGCGTTTCAGGCCAAAGTCCTCGGGCGACATATCCCCGCCTTCAGCATACCAATCAGGTTGTCCAATGTGGTGGATGCCGGGGATCGGCAGGCCGCCTTGTTCATGCATATAGGTCATGCCGCCCAGACTGGCCGACCCGACCGAGGAGCCGTGATAGGCATTCTTTCGGCTGATGATATGGCTCTTCTCTGGTTTGCCCTTTTGCGCCCAATAGGTGCGGACCATGCGCAGGTTGGTATCGTTGGCCTCTGACCCGGAGCCGGCGAAAAAGACGTGGTTCAGATCACCGGGGGCGAGGTCGGCCAGTTCCTTGGCCAGCGCGATGGCGGGCACATGGGTCGTCTGGAAGAAGGTGTTGTAATAGGGCAGTTCGTTCATCTGCCGCGCTGCCACCTTACCCATTTCTTCGCGGCCATAGCCAAGGTTCACGCACCACAGCCCCGCCATCGCATCGAGGATCTCGTTCCCCTCGCTGTCGGTCAGATAGATGCCCTTGGCCCGTGTGATAATCCGCGCGCCCTTGTCGCCCAACTCATCATTGGTGGTGAAAGGGTGCATGTGATGCGCCGCGTCCAAAGCCTGAAGGTCCGCGGTGGGGAGGTGATTCGTAATGGGCGGCATGGGTGTGCACCTTCTATCTGCGTGAAAAATGAGCTTTGGTGCAGAATATGATCAAATTATACCATGTCAATCTAATCAACGTGGAACCGGCAAACCATCGAGCGCTGCGCGAATTTGGGTCATCCCTTGGGCCACGTCACCTGTCATGACCTCACCCGCGAGGGCGGCATCTCCGGCAGCAAAGGCAGCAAGAAGTTCTGCATGTTTATCGGGCAGATTGCTGGTGCCATAGCGCCCGCAAACCACGCGGAGAGAAGGGCCAAAACGCAGCCACAGCCGGTCCACCGTAGCGGCCATAATCGGTGCCTCGGCAAGGTCATAGATCATTGTGTGGAAGTTATAGTTCTGCATCAGATAGCCACCGACATCGCCCCGATCAATGGCGTGGTTCAGCGCTGAATCACAGTCTTTTAAGGCATCTAGGCGCGCTTCTGTCATCCGGTCGGCGGCGCGTTTGGTCAGTTCGGGCTCAAGTGTTTCACGCATGAAGCCCAGCTCTTCCAAGCCCGTATGGGTCAGCTCCGGTACGGTGACGCGACGGTTGCCCAAATGGGTCAGCGCCCCTTCGGATGTCAGGCGGCGAATGGCTTCCCGCACGGGGGTCATGCCCGCATCAAGCGCGGTGGTCAGACCCTGTATCGTAACCCCCTGCCCAGGGGCCAGATCACCAAAGAGAATCATCTTGCGCAGGCGCTCGTAAACATGCTGATGGATGGGTGTCTTAACCGCCGAGTCGGCGGGGGGAAGCAGTCTCGAATCGGTTTTTTCTGAACCCATGGGAGCGGTCTTTCCGTCTTGTTTCGCCGTAACTTGCAGCATTTCATTCTACATAAAAGCATAAACCATCTTGCCCGGAGAGGCAAAACTTGATCAAATTGACGAAAGGTGGGGATCAACCCGACCTGTCTAACGGGAGTATGAAATGAAACATGCGATACTAAGCAGCGTCGCCGTTGCCACCTTGATGGCAGGTGCCGCCTCTGCCGAAACGGTCCGGGTTTACAATTGGTCCGACTATATCGACGAATCCCTGCTGGATAAATTCGAAGAAGAGACCGGCATCGAACTGGTCTATGACGTATTTGACAGCAACGAAGTGCTGGAAACTAAAATGCTAGCCGGTGGGTCGGGCTATGACGTGGTTGTACCGTCGGGCACCTTCCTGCAGCGCCAGATCAGCGCCGGGGCCTTCCAGAAGCTGGACAAATCCAAACTGTCGAACATCGACAACGTGTGGGATGTGATTGCCGAGCGGGTCACCAAATATGACCCCGGCAACGAATATGCGATCAACTACATGTGGGGCACCACCGGCCTTGGCGTGAACGTCAATAAGGTCAAAGAGGTGCTTGGCGAAGACGCGCCAACGGATTCGCTGGCACTGGTTTTTGAACCAGAGAACATGAAAAAGCTGCAAGACTGCGGCGTGCATTTCCTTGACGCCCCGGTTGAAATGATCCCGGCTGCGCTGGCCTATATTGGCGAAGACCCCGACAGCCAAGACCCCGAAGTGCTGGAAAGGGCCGAGCCGGTGCTAAGCGCCATCGCACCCTATGTGCAGAAATTCCACAGTTCCGAGTATATCAACGCGCTGGCCAACGGTGACATCTGCGTGGCTTTCGGCTGGTCCGGTGACATCTTGCAGGCCCGCGACCGCGCCGCCGAAGCCAAAAACGGTGTGGAAATCGCCTATAACGCGCCGAAAGAGGGTGCACTGATGTGGTTCGACAATATGGCGATCCCGGTGGATGCGCCGAACCCCGATGGGGCGCATAAGTTCCTCGACTTCATTCTGAACGCCGAGAACATGGCGGCGGCCTCGAACTATGTGTATTACGCCAACGGCAACAAGGCGAGCCAGGAGTTCCTTGTTGAAGACGTGATCGGTGATCCGGCGATCTACCCTGATGAGGCAACGCTGGAGAACCTCTACACCACCAGCCCCTATGGCCCGAAAGTGCAACGGGTTGTGACCCGCATGTGGACTAAGATCAAGTCCGGTACCTGATCTGAGACAAGGGGTGCGGCCAGTCTGGTCGCGCCCCTTTTTCTTGCCCTCCGCGACCTGATCAAAGGATGTCTCAATCGTGAGCCCAACCGTTTTCGCCCCCTGGAACAACCCTGACGAAAAGCCGCTCATTCGCTTTAAGAATGTGACCAAGAAATTCGGTGAATTCGTCGCCATCGATGATCTGTCTTTGGACATCTACGCACAGGAATTCTTTGCCCTGCTTGGGCCTTCTGGCTGTGGCAAGACCACGATGATGAGGATGCTGGCGGGGTTTGAAAACCCGACATCGGGGCGGATCGAATTGGCAGGGCAAGACATCGCGCCGGTGCCGCCGAACAAACGTGCAGTGAACATGATGTTCCAGTCCTACGCGCTGTTCCCACATCTAAGCATTTGGGACAATATCGCCTTTGGCCTGCGCCGCGATAAGATGAGCAAAGACGCGATTGAGGCCCGCGTGGCCGAGATGCTCAAGCTCACCCGTCTTGAGAAATTTGCTCGCCGTAAGCCCCATCAGATTTCCGGTGGCCAACGGCAGCGTGTGGCGCTGGCGCGGTCTCTGGCAAAGGCACCGAAGCTTTTGCTGCTGGATGAACCCCTGGGCGCGCTCGACAAAAAGCTGCGCCAAGATACGCAGTTTGAGCTGATGGATATCCAAGAATCCACCGGCACCACCTTCGTCATCGTGACCCATGACCAAGAAGAGGCGATGACCGTTGCCTCCCGCGTGGCGGTGATGGACGAGGGCCGCGTCATTCAGGTGGCCACCCCGGCCGAGATCTATGAAGCACCCAATTCCGTCTATGTGGCCGACTTCATCGGTGACGTGAACATCATCGAGGCCAACACCAAGGCCATCGGTCAAGATCAATACCATTTGAACTGGATCGAGGGGCAGCCGCCGCTGACCGCGACCTCCGCCGTGCCATTCAGCGAAGGCCAGCAGGCCCATCTGGCGATCCGCCCCGAGAAGATCCGCATCACGACCGACCGACCCGAGGACGCGCCCAATGCGCTACAGGGCAAAGTGCTCGACATTGCTTATCTGGGGAACCTCTCTACCTATCACGTAGAACTGCCCGGTGGTCAGGTGATCAAGGCGCAGACTGCCAACACCCGTCGCATTGCCCGACGTGACATTACATGGGAAGACCCGGTCTGGATTTCATGGAGCGCCACCGCAGGCGTTTTGCTGGGGCAATGAATATGCGTCGCTTTGCCCTGATCGCGGTCCCATACTTCTGGTTGGTCGCGCTGTTTTTGGTGCCTTTCCTCATCGTCTTCAAAATCTCATTGTCTGACACGGCTCTGGCAATCCCCCCTTATACGCCGACCATCAAGGACGGCATCAGCGCGTTGATCGCGCAGCTGGATTTCGAGAATTTCGCCTTCCTCGCTTCCGATGATCTTTATTGGAAGGCCTACCTCAGTTCGCTCCGCATCGCGCTGATTTCGACAGCCTTTACGCTGCTGGTCGGCTATCCCATTGCCTATGGCATGGCCCGCGCACCAGAAGAGTGGCGCGCCACTTTGATGATGTTGGTGATCCTGCCGTTCTGGACCTCCTTCCTGATCCGCGTCTATGCGTGGATGGGCATCCTCAGCAACGAAGGGCTGCTAAACCAACTGCTGATGTGGGTGGGTGTAACCGCAGAGCCTTTACAAATCCTCAACACCAACACGGCAGTCTATATCGGCATCGTCTATACCTACCTGCCCTTCATGATCCTGCCGATCTACGCCGCGCTGGACCGGCTGGATGAATCGCTAAATGAGGCGGCTGAGGATTTGGGCTGTTCGCGGCTGCAAGCCTTCTGGCTGGTGACCATCCCGCTGTCGCGCAATGGCATCGTGGCGGGCAGTTTTCTGGTCTTCATCCCCGCTTTGGGCGAATTCGTGATCCCCTCGCTTTTGGGCGGTTCGGGCACGCTGATGATCGGCAAAGTGCTCTGGGAAGAGTTCTTTAACAACCGCGACTGGCCGGTGGCGAGCGCCGTTGCCGTGATCTTGCTGCTGATCCTGATCATTCCGATCATCCTGTTCCAACGTAACCAGCAGAAACAGGCGGAGGCCGAACAATGAAGCGGATGACATGGTTCAACGTGACCTCGCTGACGCTGGGGTTTGCTTTTCTTTACCTGCCGATGATCATTCTGGTGATCTACAGCTTTAACGCCTCTAAACTGGTGACGGTCTGGGCTGGCTTTTCGACCCAGTGGTATGGCGAATTGCTGCAAAACGAGGCCTTCTTGAACGCCGCTTGGGTGACGATCAAAGTCGCCGTGGTGTCGTCTTCCATCGCCACTGTCTTGGGCACAATGGCCGCCTATGTGCTGGTGCGCGGCGGACGATTCATGGGGCGGACGCTGTTTTCGGGGATGATCTACGCGCCACTGGTGATGCCCGAAGTCATCACCGGCCTGTCGCTGCTGCTCTTGTTCATTGGCATCGGGCTGGACCGGGGGGTGCTGACCATTGTGCTGGCGCATACGACCTTTTCGATGTGCTATGTCTCGGTCGTCGTGTCGTCGCGGTTGGTGTCCTTTGACCGCTCGCTAGAAGAGGCCGCGCTTGATCTGGGTTCGTCCCCTTGGGAAGCGTTCCGGCTTGTCACCCTGCCGATCATCGCGCCTGCGGTGATCTCAGGCTGGCTTTTGGCATTCACGCTCAGCCTTGATGATCTGGTGATCGCCTCCTTCACCGCAGGGCCATCGGCCACAACGCTGCCGATCAAGATCTTCTCGGCAGTGCGGCTTGGCGTCTCGCCAGAGATCAATGCGCTCTCGACGATCATGATCGCCATCGTCACCGTGGGGGTCATCACCGCCTCGCTGGTCAGCAAGCGCTCAAGCCTACGCGCACAGGAGGAGACGCGTGCGGCGGAACGGCCTGCCACATGAGGCGCATCTACCCGGCCTTCGCCTATTCCGAAGCACCCCGCGCGGGCTGCTGGTGGGATGAAACCTGCGCCGCGCCGGATCGTCCGGCGCAGCAAGGGGACGCGCAGGCCGATGTGGTGATCATCGGCGGCGGGTTCACCGGCCTCAACGCGGCGCTGCATTTGGCGCAGGCCGGGGTAGGGGCCACGGTGCTGGAGGCCGAGCGCGTGGGCTTTGGCGCATCTGGCCGCAACGGGGGCTTTTGTTGTCTCGGCGGCGGGATGTTGGATGACGCCACGCTTGATCGCAAATTCGGGCGGGAGGAGCGGCTTGCATGGCGGCAGGCCGAATTGGCCGCGGTCCGGCAAGTGGAGGATTTTATCACCACCCGCGGTGTCGATGTCGACCGGCATTCCCAAGGCGAAACCCAGCTTGCCCACCGCCCCCGCGATTTCGATGAGATGCGCGGCAAGCTGGACTATTACGCAGAGAATTACGGCGTCACGGCGCGGCTGACCGAAAAGACCGACCTTGCTGCCGAAGGGCTGAATGCGGATTTCGAAGGCGCGATCACCGTGCCGATTGGCTTTGGCCTGAACCCCCGTAAGTATATCACCGCCTTGGCGCAGGCCGCCGAGGAGGCGGGAGCGGTGATCTATCAAAACAGCCCAGCCCTCGACGTGACCCGGCGTGATGGTGCATTCGATGTCACCACCCCCACGGGCCGCATCCGCGCCGAGCGCGTTATCATCGCCACCAACGGCTATTCCTCCGAAGACCTGCCGCCATGGCTTGCCGCGCGCTACATGCCGACGCAGTCCAGCGTGATCGTCACCCGCGCGATGACCGAAGCCGAGCTGGCTGCCCAAGGCTGGACGAGCCAGCAAGCCTGCTATGACAGCCGCCACTTGCTTCATTACTTCCGCCTGATGCCCGACAACCGCATGCTGTTCGGCGTGCGCGGTGGGCTGCTGTCTAACCCGGCGTCCGAGGCGCGCGCCCTGCGCCGCGCACGGGCGGATTTCGAGGCGATGTTCCCCGCGTGGCGCGATGTAGAGACACCGCACGGCTGGTCGGGCATGGTCTGTATCGCGCGCAAACGGATGCCCTTTGTGGGGGAAGTGCCAGATCAGCCGGGGATGTTCGCGGGCCTGTGCTACCACGGGAACGGCGTGGCGATGGCGAGCTATTCCGGCGCGCTCTTGGCCGATTTGGTGCGCGGAAAGACGCCAGGCCGGCCCTATCCTGCCCCAATGCGCGCCCCCTTGGCGCGGTTCGAGTTGGGCCGCTTTCGCCGGGCGGTCATGCCTTTTGCCTATGCGGGGTTCGCGCTGTCGGATCGTTGATGGCTTTTAGCCCTGCTCCCGCGCGGCACGTTCTTTCGCCAACATGATCTGGCGCTGACGTTCGCGGAATCGTTCCTTGTCAGCCTCCGAAGTCTCTTCCGCACACTGATGACAGGACACCCCAGCCTCATAAGCGGCATGTTTCGTGTCTTCAGGCAGGATCGGGCGGCGGCATCCATGGCAGAGCATATGAGGCCCTTCGCGCAGCCCGTGGCCGACGCTGACGCGGTTGTCGAAGACAAAACAATCGCCTTCCCAAGTACTTTCCTGTTCGGGCACTTCTTCGAGGTATTTCAGAATGCCGCCTTTGAGGTGAAAGACATCCTCAACGCCCTGATCAATGAGGTAATTGGTCGATTTCTCGCAACGGATGCCGCCAGTGCAGAACATCGCGATCTTCTTGTTGTGGAAACGGTCTTTGTTCACCTCCCACCACTCTGGGAATTCGCCGAAGCTTTCGGTCTGCGGATCGACCGCCCCTTCAAAGGTGCCGATGGCAACCTCGTAGTTGTTGCGCGTGTCAATCACCGCCACATCGGGAGAGCGGATCAACTCGTTCCACTCTTTGGGATCGACGTAATGCCCAACCTTGACGCGCGGATCGACATCGGGCTGGCCCATGGTGACGATCTCGCGTTTGATGCGGACCTTCATTTTGCCGAAGGGCGGCTTGTCGCTGGTGGCCTCTTTCCACTCTAGATCTGCGCAGCCGGGAAGGGCGCGCAGATGGGCGATCACCGCGTCGATTCCGGTGCGCGGTCCGGCGATCGTGCCGTTCACCCCTTCGGGGGCCAAAAGCAGCGTGCCCATGACCGATTGCGCCTCGCAAAGCGCCAGCAGCGCAGGCTTGAGCGCGGCGGGATCTTCAAAACGGGTGAAGTGATATAGGGCGGCAATGGTATACATAAGCGTCAAATAAGCGCTTCGGGCGCAAAGCTCAATCCGGGGCGTGCCATTGACCTACCCCATGCACAGCCCTACCCCTTTGAACGAAGGAGACTGCCCATGACCCATGCCCTGATCGTGATCGATGTCCAAAATGATTTCTGCCCCGGTGGCGCGCTGGAAGTGCCCCAAGGCGATGAGATTTTGCGCGGCATCAACGCGCTGATGCCCGAGTTTGACGCGGTTGTTCTGACGCAAGACTGGCACCCGGCGGGGCATTCGTCATTCGCGTCTTCGCATGACGGCAATGCGCCTTATGAAGTTGTCACCATGCCCTACGGCCCGCAGGTACTCTGGCCCGATCACTGCATCCAAGGCAGCATCGGCGCACAGTTCCATCCTGATCTGCAAACAGACCGGGCCGATCTGATCATCCGCAAGGGCTTTAACCCCGACATCGACAGCTATTCGGCGTTTTTTGAGAATGATCACAGCACCCCCACGGGGCTTGAAGGCTACCTGCGCACGCGCGGGATTGAACGGCTGACCATGGTCGGGCTGGCGCTGGATTTCTGCGTGAACTTCTCGGCTGTGGATGCGGCGAAGCTGGGGTTCAAGGTAGACGTCCGCGAAGAGCTTTGCCGCGCGATTGATCTGGACGGATCGCTTGGCCAATCCCGCGAAGGGATGCGCGCCGCCGGGGTCACGCTGGCCTGATCCGCCGCTTTCCCCTTGCCCATCTGCCCGCCCCCTTGGCATGAAGGGGCATGCAATAAGGAACCTCCCATGGTCGACATCGCCACCCGCGTCTATAACCACAAGTGGAAGATCGACCCCATCGTGCGGTCGCTGATCGACACGGATTTCTACAAGCTGCTGATGTGCCAATCGGTGTTTCGCAACAAGCCGGACACACAGGTCACCTTTAGCCTGATCAACCGCTCCACGCATATCCCGCTGGCCAATCTGATCGACGAAGGCGAACTGCGCGAGCAGTTGGATCACATCCGCTCGCTTAGCCTCAGCCGCGGCGAAAGCACTTGGCTGCGCGGCAATACCTTCTACGGCAAGCGGCAGATGTTCCGTTCCGATTTCATGGAGTGGTTTGAGGGCATGCGCCTGCCGCCCTATCATCTGGAACGCAAGGGCGATCAATATGAGCTGACCTTTGAGGGCAAGTGGCACGAGGTCATGCTGTGGGAGATCCCTGCGCTGGCCGTGCTGATGGAACTGCGCAGCCGTGCAGCACTGGACCCGATGGGAAAGTTTGAGCTTCAGGTGCTTTATGCCCGCGCCATGACCCGCGTCTGGGAAAAGATCGAAGCGCTGCGCGAAGTGGACAACCTCTCGATCGCTGATTTTGGCACCCGGCGGCGGCATTCATACCTGTGGCAAGACTGGTGCGTGCAGGCGATGCACGAGGGGCTGGGAAATGCGTTCACCGGCACCTCTAACTGCCGCATTGCTATGATGCGTGAGCTTGAGGCGATTGGTACGAACGCGCATGAGTTGCCGATGGTTTATGCCGCGCTGGCCGATGATGATGCTGAACTCGCCCGCGCGCCCTATGACGTGCTGTCGGACTGGCACGATGAACACGACGGCAATCTGCGGATCATCTTGCCCGACACTTACGGCACCAAGGGTTTCCTTGATCACGCGCCGGATTGGCTGGCGGGCTGGACCGGCATCCGCGTCGACAGCGGTGATCCGGCCGCGGCGGCGCAAACGGCCATCGACTGGTGGCGCACGCGGGGGGAGGATCCGACGACAAAGCGGGTGATTTTTAGCGACGGGCTCGACGTGGACAAGATTAAGGAGTTGCACGCGCAGTTCGCGGGCAAGGCCAAAGTCTCCTTCGGCTGGGGCACCTTGCTGACCAATGACTTCCGCGGATTGGTGCCGAAGGATGCGCTGGCGCCGTTCAGCCTTGTCTGCAAAGCGGTCAGCGCCAACGGGCGGCCTACGGTCAAACTCTCGGACAACCCGAACAAGGCGATGGGCCCGGCGGATGAGATTGCGCGCTACAAGCGGGTCTTCGGTGTGGGGGAACAGACCGCGCAGCAGGTGATCGTCTAACGGTCAGCCGTCCGCCGTGGCCGTCATCGGAAATTCCGCCGTGGCGATCAATCCTTTGGGCTGCCAGTCATAATGCAAAGTGCCACCGACCGCGCGGGTCAGCGATTGGATGATCCGCGACCCGCTGTCGCGATCAGACTTGGTCACCTTCGGCCCCCCGATTTCCTGCCAAACGAAACGCAGACGTGCAGGCGCTTGAAGGATCGCGATGTCCAGTGATACCTGCCCGCTCTCCGTGCTGAGCGATCCATGTTTCACCGCATTTGTCGCCAATTCATGCAGGGCCAGCGTCAGGGGTGAGACAAGCCGATGCGATATCAGCGGGTTGTCTCCAGAGAGGGTGATCTGCTCTTCGGTTGCTGAGGTATATGCCCGCATGATCGGCCCCATCAACGTCTCGAAATCCACCTCTTGCTGGTCACTGCGGCCAATCGTGTCGAAATGCGCAGCACCCAAGGCTGACAGCCGATCAATTACTTTATCGGCAAAGGCTCCGGGCTTGGGCTCCTCTCGGGCGGTAATGCGGACCATGGCAGTCATAACATTAACGATATTACGCAGCCGGTGCAGCAGTTCATCGTCTGCCAGTTGGCGGTGTTCGCGCTCCACCCGGCGACGCTCAGAGACATCAAGCTGGGAGCCGAAGAAATAGATCAGCTTGCCGTCTTCATCATTGATCGGGCCAAGCTGCAGCGCGTTCACAAAGCGGCTGCCGTCTTTGCGGTAGTTCACGATTTCCACCGTATCAACCCGGCGGTCCAAGAGAATCTGGCGCACCGTCTCCACGCTTTCGGGTGTCGTGTCCGGGCCTTGCAGAAACCGGCAATTCTGACCGACGATCTCTTCCATGCGGTAGCCGGTAAGGTCGGTGAAAGCCTCGTTGACATAGACAATCGGATTGTCCGGCTGCGTCGGGTCGGTGATGCACAATGGTAAGCGGGCATAGCGCACGACCTTGCCAAGAACGTCTTCGTTCAGAGCCGGCCGACTGACGGAGACCGTATCATTGTTCATAAAGCGCCGCCCTTCGTCCGAAACTAGCCGATAATGTGCCCTGTGCGTGGCTTCTGGGTCAACCCGCATACTGGGTTTAAGCAATGTTTATCTACTAGATACGGTATGCCTCGTGGCGTTTCGCGCGGCAGTGGGGGTGAGGGGCCAAATGCGGCTTGTCAACGCGGGTCGAAAATGCGTAATTGAACCCGCTTGGTGTCCCGAGAAGCGCCTTTGGGTGTGGGACCGAAAAGGGAATTCAGTAAGGGGTCGCAAGACCCCGAAGCCGAAGCCGCCCCCGCGACTGTAAGCGGTGAGCCAATGCCCCTCGTGCCACTTGTCCTTTTGGACGGGGAAGGCGGGCAAAGGCCACGACCCGCGAGCCAGGAGACCTGCCAAGCGAATGAAACGCTAGATGCCGTCGGGTGTGACGGTAAGGAGAATGAAGATGACGACAATGATTAAGACCGCCGGTGCCACGCGCAGCAAACTCGTACCGGCGCTGTTTGCCGCCGTATTGGGTGTGGCTTTGATGGCGCTGACCGGCCATGTGCAGGCCGCAGCACTGCATGATGCCGCCCATGACGTGCGCCACGCGACAGGCTTTCCCTGCCACTAAGCGCCCGTGTTCGGTATCACAGGGTCCGGGCTGCCATCACGCAGTCCGGTTATCTGTGATTCTGCCTTTCTATCAATGCCTGCCTTTCGCTGTTTTGCCCGCGCCCGCCGTTCGCCGCGTCGGGAGGGCTTTGGCACATCTTGAGGCTGGGTAATGTCCTCGGCCCGCGTTTCGCGCGGCGCTGAGTATCATTTCGCATCCAAGGATCATTGCGATGTTTTCACGTTTTCTGACTTCCGCCCTATTTGCAGGGGCCTCTGCCGGTTTGCTGACCGGCCTGCTACAACTCTATTTCGTGCAGCCCGTTCTGCTTCATGCCGAGCTTTATGAGACCGGCGCGCTGGTGCATTTGGGGGCCGACCCCGTCAGCGCGCACCCCGATCTGCCCGGTTTCGACGCCGTACGCGATGGGCTGAGCCTGATCTTCACCATGTTGACCTATACCGCCTATGCGCTGATCCTTTTGGCCGCGATGAGCCTTGGCGAAGAGCGCGGCGCGGTGATTGATGGCCGCTGGGGCATCCTTTGGGGCGTGGCGGGTTTCGTCGCTTTCCACCTCGCGCCGGGGTTCAGCCTTGCGCCGGAGGTGCCCGGTGTGGCCGCAGCGGACATCACCGCACGGCAAATCTGGTGGTTTGCCACAGCCGCCGCGGCGCTGGTTGCGCTTTGGCTGCTGGCCTTCGGCACTGGCTGGGGCGCGTGGATCGGCGCGGCGGTGCTGCTGATGGCCCCGCATATCGTCGGCGCACCCGAGCCCGAAAGCTTTAGCGGCCCGGTGCCCACCGAGATCGGCGCGCTGTTTGCTGCCCGCGCGCTTGGCATCGGCCTTGCCGCATGGGTGCTCCTGGGCAGTTTCGCCGGGTTCTTTTGGCAACGTGAAGGCGCACGCAGCGCCTGAGGGAGGTCAAGATGGACAGATCACTGGCGCTTTTCGCCATCGGGTTGGTCTTTGGCGGTGGCATCGGTTTTGCCATCGCCGCAAGCAACGGCGTGACCTTCGATGGCCATGACCACGGCGACCCTGCCGCCCATGGCGGGATGGACCACGGCAGCGCGGATCACGCGCGGATGCACGGCCAACCCATCGACATTGCCGCAGGCGATGCCCCCAGCCTCGCGATCCGCGTGAAACCTGACCCAATGTCGGGCCATAATCTTTACGTGGAAACCGACGGCTTCGCCTTTGCGCCGCAAAACGCCAGCGGCGACCACAAACCGGGCGAGGGCCATGCCCATGTCTATGTTAACGGTGCCAAGATCGGGCGGCTCTACGGCCCATGGCTGCATCTGCCTGATCTGCCCAAGGGCGAGGTCACGGTTGAGGTCACGCTCAACGCCAATGACCACCGCCCCTTGGCGGTAAACGGTGCGCCGATTACCGCGCGCGAGGTGCTGACAGTTGAATAATCGCCTCGCTTCCCCTTTTCATAACGGGCCGGAGCGCATACCCGGCACGCATAACCCGATGGGACCAGATCGATGAGCACGACCCTACATGTCTGCATGACCTGCCGCGCAGGCGAGGTGCTGGAAGAAGACGCACCGCGCCCCGGCGCGCAGCTTCATGCCGCCCTCGACGCCGCAGGCGCGCCCGAGGGCGTAATAATCGTGCCGGTGCAATGTCTTTCGGCCTGCTCGCAGGGCGCCGCCGTGGCGCTTTCTGCGCCGGGCAAATGGTCCTATGTCTATGGCCGCTTGACCAAGGAAGACGCCGCCGACATCCTCGCCGGAGCCGCCGCCTATGCCGCCACCCAAGACGGGCTGGTGCCATGGCGCGAACGTCCGGTCATCTTTCGCAAGCAAAGCCTTGCGCGTATCCCCCCTCTGACCCTGCCGCAGGAGCCTTCCTCATGAGCGATCTCGCCAAAATCCCCGTTACCGTCATCACCGGCTTTCTTGGGTCAGGTAAAACCACGCTGATCCGCCACCTGATGACCAATGCAGGCGGGCGTCGCCTTGCCGTTCTGGTCAATGAGTTCGGCACCGTGGGTGTGGATGGCGACATCCTGAAATCCTGCGCCATCGAGGATTGTCCGGCCGAGAACATCGTCGAGCTGGCCAATGGCTGCATCTGTTGCACCGTGGCGGATGACTTTATCCCGACCATCGAGGCGCTGATGGCCCTGCCGACGCGCCCCGATCACATCCTGATTGAAACCTCTGGGTTGGCCCTGCCGAAGCCGCTGCTCAAAGCCTTCGACTGGCCCGCGATCCGCTCCAAGATCACCGTCGATGGCGTGATCGCGCTGGCCGATGCCGAGGCCGTGGCGGCGGGTACTTTTGCCGCCGATGTCGCTGCCGTTGATGCGCAACGTCTGGCTGATGACAGTCTCGACCACGAAACTCCGCTGTCCGAAGTCTTTGAAGATCAAATCTCCTGCGCCGATATCATCCTGATGTCCAAGGCCGACCTGGCCGGCCCAGAAGGCCTCGCCAAGGCCCGCAAGGTGATCGAAGCGGAGAGCCCGCGCGAAATTCCGATCCTGGAGATGACCGAGGGCGTGATCGACCCCAAGGTCGTGCTGGGCCTCAACGCCGCTGCCGAAGACGACCTCGCCGCGCGCCCCTCGCACCATGATGGCCACGACGATCACGAGCATGACGATTTTGAAACCGTGGTGATCCCGATGCCGGAAGTGTCGGATGTAAACGCGCTGGTCGCCTCAATCGAACGTCTCGCGCGTGAGCAGAACATCCTGCGCGTCAAAGGTTATGTCGCGGTCGAAGGCAAACCGATGCGCCTGTTGGTGCAGGCCGTGGGTGCACGGGTGCGTCAGCAGTTCGACCGCCCTTGGGGCAGCGATCCGCGCGCCGGGCATTTGGTGGTTATCGCCGAACATGACGACATCAACCTCGCCGCAATCCGCGACGTATTGGGAGCCTAACCGCGCATGCATGTCGTCTTTCGCGAAAGCCACGGGTTGGAGGATACCGACACCCCCTATGATCCGGGTCAAACGCCCGCTGATCTGGTGGTGCTGTCGTTTTCCGACAGTGACCTCGGCGCTTTCGCGGCAGGCTGGCATCGCGGCGGCGGCAAGGAGGGGAAGCTGCCCTCCTTGCGGCTGTGCAACCTCGTCGCGCTGCGGCATCCTGCGTCGGTCGACAACTACATCGAACAGACGTTGACCGGGGCCAAGGGCATCCTGATCCGCCTCATCGGGGGCGAGAATTACTGGCCCTACGGCATCATGCAGGTTCAAGACTTTGCCCGCCGGAATGACATCGCACTGGCCGTGCTGCCCGCCGATGGGCGCGAAGATCCGGGGCTGGACGCGCATTCAACGCTGCCTGTCTCTACACTGCGCCGGCTTGCGCATCTATGTGACGCGGGCGGGCCGGTGGCGGCGCAGGCCGCACTGGCGCAAATGGCGCTGGCGGCGGGGTTCTATGCCGGGCCGGTGATGGGCACGAAAACGGTGCCCGATTGTGGTTATTACGACCCCGATCAAGGCGTCGTGCCTTTCGCCGATGCGGCAGGCGATACCGTCGCTGTCACCTTTTACCGCAGCTACCTGCTGGCCGCCGATACCGCGCCCGTCGACGCGCTGATCCGCGCGCTGCGTGCGGCAGGGCTGAACGCCATCGGGCTTTTCGTACCCTCCCTCAAATCCGATCCCGCGCGGCGCTTTCTGGACGATGCGCTCGCGGTGATGAACCCCGTTTCCATTGTCAACGCCACCGCCTTCTCGGGGCGCGGGGATGACGGCACCTCCCCGCTCGACGCGCCGGGCTGCCCGGTATTTCAGGTGGCCCTCTCCACCGCGCGGCGGCGTGATTGGGACGCGAGCGAGCGCGGCCTTTCGCCCGCCGATCTGGCCATGCATGTGGTGCTGCCCGAGGTGGATGGCCGCATTTTCACCGGCGTCGTCAGTTTCAAAAGCCCCGAAAAACGCGATCCCGATCTGCAATATTCCCGCTTTGCCCACCGCGCCGAGGATGCCCGCATCGCCGCCGTCGTGGCGCGTGTGCTGGGTTGGCAGCGGCTGGCCCAAACCCCTGCGGCCACGCGCAAGCTGGCGCTGGTGCTCTCGACCTATCCGGGGCGGGACGATCAACTGGCCCACGCGGTCGGGCTCGACGCGCTGGCCAGTGTCGAAGACATGCTGATGCGTCTGGCGGGCGAGGGCTATAGCGTCACGCCGCAGATCGGCTTTGGCTTTAGCCTCACCGAGCAGCGCATCTCTTGGCCGCTGGCTGATTACCATGCCGCTCTGGCCAGCCTGCCGCAAGTGCTGCGCGATGACCTTGCGCAGGCATGGGGGCAGGCTGAGGATGACCCGCTGGCTCAGGACGGCGCGTTCCACTTTGCCGCGCAAGTCTGCGGCAACGCGCTGGTCGCGCTGCAACCCGAACGCGGCGATCTGGCGGATCGCGAAGACAGCTATCACGACCTCGCCCGCACGCCGCGCCATTCCTATGTGGCGTTTTACCTATGGCTGCGCGCGCAGGGGCATCACGCGCTGGTGCACATCGGCGCGCATGGCACGCTGGAATGGCTGCCGGGCAAGGCCGTGGCCCTGTCGGACCACTGCTGGCCCGAGGCGCTGACCGGCGATCTGCCGGTGATCTATCCGTTCATCGTCAACGATCCCGGCGAAGCGGCACAGGCCAAGCGGCGCATCGGCGCGGTGACCTTAGGCCATCTGCCACCCCCGTTGAAAGACAGCGAAACGCCCGAGGGGCTGTTGCGGCTGGAACGGCTGCTCGATGAATATTCCACCGCCGATGGGCTCGACCCCGCGCGCCGCGACCGGCTGGTCGATACGATCCGCGCTGAGGCGCAGGCGGCGGGGGTCGAAGATGACCTCGGCCTCGATGCCGCCAGTTCTGCTGCCGAGGCTCTGACCCGGATCGACCGTTTTGTCTGCGACATCAAGGAAAGCCAATACGGCGACGGCCTGCATGTCTTTGGCGCGGGGGAGGGCGAATGGGATGGGCTGCTGACCGCGCTTTCGGGGCGGCGTGTCACCGCTGGCCCCTCCGGTTCGCCCTATCGCGGGCGGTCGGATGTGCTGCCCACGGGGCGCAACCTCTATGCCGTCGATCCGCGCGGCGTGCCCAGCCGGGCCGCCCATGCGCAGGGCGTGAAATTGGCCGAGGAACTGCTGCGTCGGCATCTGCAAGACAACGGCGATTGGCCGCGGGGGCTGGTGATTGATCTTTGGGGGTCGGCCACCATGCGCACGGCAGGCGAAGAGGTCGCCATGGCGATGCATCTCGCGGGTCTTGCGCCGAAATGGGACGACGGCAGTGAGCGGGTGTCGGGCTTTGAGGTACTGCCACTGACCCTGCTGGACCGTCCGCGCATTGATGTGACATTGCGCATCTCGGGCCTGTTTCGGGATGTGTTTCCGGGGCTGGGGCAGATATTTGAGGCAGGCGCCGCAGCACTGGCCGAGCGTGAAGACGCGCCGGATATGAACCCCTATCTCACCCGCACGCCGCGCGTTTTTGGCCCCAAGCCGGGCCTTTATGGGGTGAACATGGAAGTGGCGTTGCAAGACTATTCCGACGCAGGCCGCGCGGCAGCGGGGGAGGCGTGGCTGAGCGGCTCCGAATGGGCGATCAACGCCCAAGGCGAGGCGCATCAGGACCGCGCCGCGCTGGAGGCGCAGTTGCAGCGCGCCGATGGCTTTGCTCATGTGCAGGACTTGGCCGAAAGCGATATCCTGCTCGCCTCGGACTATGCCAGCCACGAAGGCGGCTTTGCCGCCGCGATGGCGCATCTCGGCGCGCAGAAACCGGCGATGTACCATCTGGACCATACCCGCGCTGGCAGCCCCCGCGCGCGGTCCATGCCCGAGGAGATCGCCCGTGTTGTGCGCGCCCGCGCCGCCAATCCCGGCTGGGCCAGCGGCATGATGCGCCACGGTTTTCGCGGCGCTGCAGAGGTGGCGGCGACGCTCGACAACCTTGCTGCCTTTGCGCATCTGACGCGCGAGGTGCCTGCGCATCTCTTCGATCTCTATTTCGACGCCACGCTGAACCGCGACGATCTGGTGGCCTTTATGGAGGCCGAGAACCCTGCCGCGCTGCAGGCCATGCGAGACCGTTTCGCCGCATTGCGCGAGGCGGGGCTCTGGGTGACGCGCCGCAACTCGATTTCAGCCGCGTTGGACGGGGTGGAGTGAGCGTAACACCCGTCATCAAGGGCTGGTGCCCCGGCGCGTTGCGCCCAATGCTGTCCGGCGACGGGCTGGTGGTCCGCCTCCGGGTGCCGCAGGGGCGGTTGACAGTAGCGCAAGCACGTGGCGTCGCAGATCTGGCGCGGCGTTATGGGAACGGGGTGATCGACCTGTCGAACCGGGCCAATCTGCAACTGCGCGGTGTTGATCCAGAGCGACATGAGGGTCTGATCGACGCGCTTCGTGCGCTGGCATTGATCGATGTAGATGAGGGGGCTGAACGGCGGCGTAACCTCATGGTGACGCCCTTTTGGCAGGCGGGTGGTGATACGGAACATTTGACCCAGCAGTTGACCGCCGCCGCTGAGAGCCACGCGCTGCCCGAAGTCTCCAACAAGTTCGGCTATGCGGTCGATGCCGGGCCACAGCCGGTCTTGCAGGCAGACCCCGCAGACATTCGCTTTGAGCGATCGGCGGAGGGGCAGCTTTTGCTCTGCGCTGAGGGGGCGGCATTGGGCAAACTGATTTCCCGCGATGCCGCCGTGACCGAGGCCATTGCATTAGCTGCATGGGTTCGCGCTCAGGGTGCCAGCCGCGCCGCACGTGCTTTGGAGGCGGGGGCGACCCTCCCTTCTGGTTTCGACCATCCCCGACAGAGCGGCCTAGGCACACCGGCGCTTGGCCACTACCCAGCGGGCGCGCTGGTTGCCTGCGCTTTTGGTCAGATGGATGCGGAAACGCTCACCGCCCTTGCCGACCTTGGCCCGCTGCGCTTGACCCCATGGCGGATGGTGCTGATCGAAGGCGCCACGGCCCTACCTGACCTGCCAGGCCTCATCACCGAGGCCGCCGATCCACTTCTGCGCGTCTTCGCCTGTACCGGCGCGCCCGGTTGCGCACAGGGCCGGGGCGAGACGCGCGAGCTGGCGCGGCACCTTGCTGCCGTGGTGCCAAAGGGGCAACGCCTGCATGTCTCCGGCTGCGCCAAAGGCTGCGCCGCGCCGCACGCCACGGACCTCACCCTGACCGCCACTGCGCCGGACCAATATGACCTCATCCGCAATGGCCGCGCCGATGCGGCCCCTGATCTGCGCGGGCTAACCCCCGCCGCCATCGCCTCTCACCTTAGAAAGTCCGCCGATGCCCCATAGCTATATCACCGACGGTGCCGAGATTTACCGCCAGTCCTTTGCCACCATCCGCGCCGAGGCGGCGCTGGCGCGTTTCACCCCGGAAGAAGAGATCGTCGCCGTGCGCATGATCCACGCCGCGGGCATGGTCGGGCTGGAGGAGCACATCCGCTTTTCCGAAGGCATGGCCGTGGCCGCGCGGGCGGCGTTGGAGGACGGTGCGCCGATTCTCTGCGATGCCTATATGGTCAGCGAAGGCATCACCCGCAAACGCCTGCCACGCGAGAATGAGGTGATCTGCACCCTGCGCGACCCGTCGGTGCCGGATTTGGCTGCGAAGATGAGCAACACCCGCTCCGCCGCTGCGCTGGAACTGTGGCGGCCGCATCTGCAAGGCGCGGTGGTGGCCATCGGCAACGCGCCCACGGCGCTGTTTCATCTGCTCAACATGCTCGAAGACCCCGAGTGCCCGCGCCCTGCGGCGATCATCGGCTGCCCGGTGGGCTTTATCGGTGCGGCGGAATCGAAAGAGGCGTTGATGCAAGATTTGCCAGTGCCCTCGATGATCGTGCAGGGGCGTTTGGGCGGCTCGGCGATCACCGTGGCGGCGGTGAACGCGCTGGCAAGCAGGGTTGAATGAAGATGGGCAAGGTTATCTGCGCGGGCCTCGGCCCCGGCGACCCGGAACTGATGAGCGTGAAATCTGACCGTGCCATTCGCGGCGCGCGGCATCTGGCGTATTTCCGCAAGAAGGGCCGTGCGGGGCAGGCGCGCCGGATCGTCGAGGGGATGCTTCGCGACGATATCGTGGAATATGCGATGGAATATCCCGTCACTACAGAATTGCGGTTTGATTCGCCTGAGTATCGCGCCCAGATGGTCGCTTTTTACGAGGAATGGGCCGACCGTTTGGAAACGCTGGCGCAAGATCACGAAGTGGTCGTGCTGTGTGAGGGCGATCCCTTCTTCTACGGCTCCTTCATGCATCTGCACACGCGGCTTCAGGGCCGCGCCGAGGTTGAGGTGCTGCCCGCGATCCCCGGCATGGTGGGCTGCTGGAACGCCCTGGATACCCCCTTCACTTGGGGCGATGACGTGATGACCGTGCTGATGGGCACTTTGCCTGAGGCCGAATTGACTGAGCATATGAAACGCGCCGATGCGCTGGTGGTGATGAAGACGGGCCGCAACCTGCCAACCGTGCGCCGGGCGCTGGCGGCGGCGGGCAAACTGGAAGATGCATGGCTGGTGGAGCGTGGCACCATGCCCGATCAGCGGGTGGCGAAACTCTCCGAGGTGGCCGATGACGATTGCCCCTATTTCGCGATCGTCTTGGTCCACGGTCAGGGCCGCAGACCGGAGGCAGACACATGAGCGGCACTCTTTATATCGCGGGCCTTGGCCCCGGTGACGCGGCACTGGTCACGCCTGAGGTAACCGAGGCGCTGGCGCAGGCCACCGATGTCATCGGCTATATCCCTTATGTTGCCCGCGTCGCCCCGCGCGAAGGACTGACGCTGCATCCCACGGACAACCGCGTGGAGTTGGACCGGGCGGAACACGCGCTGCAATTGGCTCAGGCCGGCGCGCGGGTGGTGGTGGTGTCTTCGGGTGATCCGGGCGTCTTTGCCATGGCCTCGGCGGTGTTCGAGGCGGTGGAGCGTGACCCGGCGTATGAGAGCGTCGACATCCGCGTGCTGCCCGGTATCACAGCGATGCTGGCGGCAGCAGCGCGGCTTGGTGCGCCTTTGGGTCATGATTTCTGTGCGATCAACCTCAGCGATAATCTCAAGCCCTGGACGATGGTCGAGCACCGTCTGCGCATGGCCGCGCGGGCGGATTTCGCCATGGCCTTCTACAACCCGCGCAGCAAGTCGCGCCCGCATCAATTCGCCGAAGCGCTGGAGATTCTGCGCGCCGAATGCGGGCCGGATCGGCTGATCACCTTCGCCCGCGCCGTGACCACACCCGAAGAGGCGTTCAATACCGTCACGCTGGGCGAGGCCACGCCCGAGATGGCCGATATGCGCACCGTGGTGATCGTCGGCAATTCCGGAACGCGCCGGGTCGGACGCTATGTCTATACGCCGCGCAGCGCGGTATGATGTAGCCAATGCATCACTTCGGTCACATCATTGGCGGCCACCTCGCCCGGCAGAACGGGCCGGTCGGCCAAAAGCACCGGCAGGCCGAGCGCGCGGGCTGCATCCAGCTTGGCCCGCGCGCCGGAGCCTCCGGCGTTTTTGGCGACCACATGAGTGATCGCATGGGTGCGCATCAGCGCGGTATCGCCCGCCACGTCGAACGGACCCCGCGCCAGCACGACCGTCGCCCGTGGCAGCGGCAGCGGATCGCGTGGCGGATCGACGAGGCGCAGGAGGTAGCGATGTTGCGGTTTCGCGACGAAGAGCGCCAGTTGCTGCTTGCCGATGGCCAGAAACACCCGCGCCGGGCTGTCGGGCAGGGCGGCGGGCAGATCGGTGATGTCAGGCACGAAGGTCCAGTTGTCCCCCTCCTGCGGCTCCCACGCGGGACGCTCGAACCGTACCAGCGGCAGGTCCTGTCGAGCGCAGGCGACGAAGGCATTGTTGCTCATCCCCGCGGCAAAGGGATGGGTGGCGTCGACGACATGGGTGATCGCCTCGGCTTCGAGATAGGCCACCAGCCCCGCAACGCCTCCAAAACCGCCGACACGGGTGGGCAGGGGCTGGGCCACCGGGCTGTCGGTGCGTCCGGCATAGGAAAACACCGCGTCGATCCCGGCTTTGGCCAAGGCGCGGGCCAAGGCGCTGGCTTCGGTGGTGCCACCCAAAAGAAGGACGCGCATGATGGGTGATCCTTGGCTCAGCATCATCGGAATGCCCGACGATAGCGCGGATGCCTTGCCCCCGGCAAGTCGCGCGGCACTGGCAGAGGCCGAGGTGATCTTTGGCGGGCCGCGTCATCTGGAGCGGGCAGGCGCAGGCGCGCGCGGGCGGGCTTGGCCGGTGCCTTTCTCGGTCGAGCCGGTGCTGGCCGAGCGGGGCCGGCGCGTTGCGATGCTTGTCTCAGGCGATCCCTTTTGGTTTGGCGCAGGCGGCAGCATCGTCGGTGCGCTGGACCCCAGCGAATGGCGCAGCCTGCCCGCGCCTTCGACATTCTCGCTAGTGGCCAATGCGCTTGGCTGGCGGCTGGAGGAGGTCACCTGCCACGGGCTCCACGCCGCAGCGCTGGCGCAGTTGCGCGGTGCGATGCGTCCCAAGGGGCGGATGATTTGCCTGCTGCGTGATGGGGATGCGCCCGCAGCATTGGCGCAGTTCCTCTGCGAACAGGGCGCGGGCACGGCGATGTTGCATGTGGCCGAACGGCTGGGCGGCCCCGATGCGCGGCTGCGGGCGGTGCAGGCTGACGGGTTTGATCTGACGGATGTGCAAGCACCGGTGGCCGTTGGGGTGGACCTGCCCGACGGCATCGGCCTGCCGCGCGCGCCTGGTTTGCCGGATGACAGCTTTGCCAGCGACGGGCAGATCACCAAAGCGCCGGTAAGGGCGCTGACGCTTTCGGCGCTCGCCCCCCGGCGTGGCGAGTTGCTGTGGGACATCGGCGCGGGCAGCGGCTCGGTCTCGGTTGAGTTCTGCCTCGCCGGTGGCCACGCCATCGCCTTTGAGCAGCACGCGGCAAGGGTGGAGAATATCACCCGTAACATCGCGGAGTTCGGCTTGAATGCGCGTATGCAGGCCATCTATGGCCGCGCGCCAGAGGTCTGGGCGGGGCACCCTCTGCCGGGCGTTGTCTTTGTCGGCGGCGGCGGGAACGCGGCGCTTTACGATGCCCTGCTGCCTGCGCTACCAGCGGGCACGCGGCTGGTCGCTAATGGGGTGACACTCGAAACCGAAGCGCTCTTAACGCAGCTTCACGCGGCGCATGGGGGCAGTCTCTTGCGGATCGAACTGGCGCAGGCCGCCCCGCTTGGCACAATGCGCGGCTGGCAGCCGCTGCGGCCCGTGGTACAATGGAGCGTAACACTATGAGGATGGCCGGGATCGGATTTCGGGGCGCGGCAAGCGTCGCCTCGCTGCGCGATGCGCTGGCACGGGCAAACCCCGAGGGCCTCAAGATCGACGCGCTGGTGACCGAGGCGGCAAAGGCCCGTGCGACCGTGTTTCGTGACTTTGCCCAAGAGTTGGGCGTGCCGGGGCTGGGCATCACCACCGAGGATTTGGGCCGCATGATAACCCCCACGCAATCGGCCCGGATCGAAGACCGCTTCGGCACCGGGTCACTCTCGGAAGCCGCCGCATTGGCCGCCGCCGGACCGGGAGCCGTATTGGTTGCCGAGCGCGTCGTTTCAGGCGATGCCATGGCCACAGCGGCGATTGCCGAGACGAAAGGAAAAACACCGTGACTGTACATTTTATCGGAGCGGGGCCGGGGGCGGCGGATCTTATCACCCTGCGCGGGCGCGACCTGATCGCGGCCTGCCCGGTCTGCCTCTATGCCGGATCGCTGGTGCCCGAAGCGCTGCTGAGCCACTGCCCCGAAGGCGCGCGGATCGTCAACACCGCGCGGCTGTCGCTGGACGATATCATGGAAGAGATCGCCGCCGCCGATGCCGCAGGGCATGACGTGGCGCGATTGCATTCCGGTGATCTGTCGGTCTGGTCCGCGATGGGCGAACAGCTGCGCCGCCTGCGCGAGATGGGCATCGCCTATGACGTGACGCCGGGGGTGCCGTCCTTTGCCGCTGCCGCTGCCGAGCTCGGCGCCGAACTGACCCTGCCGGGCGTGGCGCAATCGGTGATCCTGACCCGCACCTCGGGCCGCGCCACGGCGATGCCCGAGGGCGAGACGCTGGCCAATTTCGCCCGCACGGGGGCAACGCTGGCTATCCACCTGTCGGTGCATGTGCTCGATAAAGTCGTCGAAGAACTGACCCCGCATTACGGTGCCGATTGCCCTGTCGCCGTGGTCTGGCGCGCAAGCTGGCCCGATCAGCGCATCGTCAAAGCGACGCTTTCAACCCTGCGCACCGAGGTCGGCGAAGAAATGGCCCGCACGGCGCTGATCCTCGTGGGCCATGCCCTCGGCGCTGAGGATTTCGGCGAAAGCCGCCTTTACGCCGCTGATTATGACCGTCGTTTCCGCCCCGTCGGGGCTGAGCCGCGCTTTCCGGAGACCTCTTCATGATCCCCCCCGGCCTGCTGATCTCTGCCCCCGCTTCCGGCACCGGTAAGACGACCTTGATGCTCGGCCTGCTGGCCGCGCTGCGTGCCGAAGGTGTCGCGGTGCAACCGTTCAAAAGCGGCCCCGATTACATCGACCCGGCCTTTCACGCGGCGGCCTCGGGTCGGGCGTCTTTCAACCTCGACAGTTGGTCGATGGACCGCGCGCGGATCGAAGGGCTTGTGGGCAATGCCGATGGCGCTGAATTGATCCTCGGCGAAGGATCGATGGGGCTGTTTGACGGTGTGGCCAAGCCCGGCGCCTGTGGCAATGGCGCCAGCGCCGATGTTGCGGCGCTGATGGGCTGGCCGGTAGTGCTGGTGCTCGACGTGTCGGGTGCGGCGCAGTCGGTGGCGGCGACGGCGCTTGGCTTTCGCGAGATGCGGCCCGATGTAGAATTGGCAGGCGTGGTCCTGAACCGCGTCGCCTCCCCCCGGCATGAGACCTTGGTCCACGCTGGCATGGAGGCTGTGGGCATCAAGGTTTTCGGTGCTCTGCCGCGCCGCGTCGAGATTGAAATGCCCGAGCGTCACCTCGGGCTGGTGCAGGCGGGAGAGCAGGAAAACCTGCCCGATCTGTTGGGGCAGGCGGCAGCCTTCGTCGCGGCCCATGTCGATATCCCGGCGCTTCGGGCCGCCGCGCGGGGCACCTTGCAGAACCCGCCCGCGCCCGCACAGATCACCCCGCCCGGACAGCGCATCGCGCTGGCGCAGGACAACGCCTTTGCCTTTGTCTATCCGCATTTGCTGGCCGGATGGCGCGCGGCGGGGGCGGAGATTCTGCCCTTTTCTCCGCTGGCGGATCAGGCACCGGACGACAGCGCCGACTGCTGCTGGCTACCCGGCGGCTATCCTGAACTCCACGCCGGCAAACTCGCCGCCGCTGCGCATTTCCGCAAAGGGCTGCGCGACTTCGCCGAGACGCGCCCCGTGCACGGCGAATGCGGGGGCTATATGGCGATGGGCGCAGGCATCATCGACAAAGAAGGCACGCGGCATGAGATGGCGGGGCTTCTGGGGCTGGAGACGTCCTTCGCCAAGCGCAAGATGCATCTGGGCTACCGTCAGGCCGATCTTAACGCGCCGATCCCCGGCCATTCCGCGCGGGCCGAATTGCGCGGCCATGAGTTCCACTATGCCACGATCCTTGCCGAGCCCGACGCCCCGCTGGCCCGCATTACCGACGCCAACGACCTTGAGGTGCCCGAAACCGGCTCGGTACGCGAGTTCGCGGGCGGCGGACGCGCCACGGGGACCTTCTTTCACATGATTGCGGCGCTGTGATGGGGGGCTTTGTTTCCTTTGTCTCCTCCGGTCCCGGCGATCCGGAACTGCTGACCGTCAAAGCGGTGTCGCGGTTGCAGGCGGCTGATGTGGTGTTGTTTGATGACCTGAGCGCGGGCCCGATTTTGGAACATGCGCGGCCCGATGCGGACTTGATCGGCGTCGGCAAACGGGCCGGACGTGCTTCGCCCAAGCAAGACCATGTGAGCCGGGTCTTGGTCGATCATGCTCAGGCCGGGTTGAACGTTGTACGGTTGAAGTCCGGCGACAGCGGCATGTTTGGGCGGCTGGAAGAAGAAATTATCGCGCTGCGGGCAGCGGATATTCCTTTCGAGATCGTACCGGGTGTCACCGCTGCCTCTGCCGCCGCCGCGACGGCAGGTATCCCGCTGACCCGACGTATGACCGCGCGGCGGGTCCAGTTTATCACCGGCGCAGATGTGACGGGTGAGCTGCCGAGCGACGTAAACATGGCCGCTCTGGCCGATCCGATGGCGACCACGGTTGTCTATATGGGCAAACGTACCTTTGCGGGCCTCGCTGCGCGATTGATTGAGCACGGGCTGCCCGGCACCACGCCCGCGCTTTTGGCGGAGGCTGTTTCGACCCCGGCGGAAAAGGTGCAGCGGTTCACCATTGAGACCTTGGCGCGCCATCTGGAGAGTGCCAGCAGCACCACGCCCGCGTTGATCTTCTACGGGCCGTTGGCAGAGTTTGAGGCGTGAAGGCTTTCGTCTGCACCTCCTGCACCGCCGATGGCGGCTTTCTGGATGTGGTCCGCGCCGGATTGTCTGATGTGGAGGTCGAGGGCATCGACTGTATGTCAGGTTGCTCCCGGGCGCAGACGGTTGCCTTTCGCGCGCCGGGCAAGGTGGCCTATCTGTTTGGCGAGATCACCGAAGCGGACATGGATGACCTGCGCCGTTTCGTGACGCTCTATGCCGCCTCTGTTGATGGGAAATTCCCCGATGCGCGGGTGCTGGGCGGGCTGCGTTTGAAGGCAATCGCGAGGATACCGGGATGACTGATCTGGAACTGACATTGATCGGCATCGGCACCGGCAACCCTGAGCATCTGACGCTACAGGCGATCCGGGCGATGAACGCGCAAGACCTGATCTTGATCCCGCAAAAGGGCGCGGGCAAGGATGATCTGGCGGGTCTGCGGCGCAGCATCTGCGACGAGCTGCTGACCAATGAAGCAGTGCAGATCGTCGGCTTCGATCTGCCCGTGCGCGACCCCGCGATCGAAGATTACCGCGCCCGCGTCGACCATTGGCATGACGCGATTGCAGATGCATGGCGCGCGGCAATGGCACAGCACCCAACGGCGCGGCGGGTGGCGCTGCTGGTTTGGGGGGATCCGTCGCTCTATGACAGCACCCTGCGGATTGCCGCGCGGCTAAAGCCTGCACCCCGTATGACGGTGATCCCCGGCATCACCTCGCTGCAAGGGCTGACAGCGTCGCATGCGATCCCGCTGAATGAAATCGGTGCGCCCTTCTTGGTGACCACCGGGCGGCAGCTGCGCGACCACGGCTGGCCCGAGGGGGTCGATACGTTGGTGATCATGCTTGATGGGGATTGCGCTTTTCAGACGCTGGACCCTGCGGGCGTGTCGATCTGGTGGGGCGCCTATGTCGGCATGGCCGAAGAGATCATCCGTCATGGCCCGCTGGCTGACGTCACCGAAGACATTATCGCCACACGCGCAGCGGCGCGGGCGGCGCATGGCTGGATCATGGACATCTATCTGCTGCGCCGGAATTAAGGCTCAGGTATTCGGATCAACCTTGCCGCGCATCGCCTTGACCTCGCCGCGTACCTTCTTGGCCTTAAGACGGCGTTTCTTCGATCCCAGCGTCGGGCGGGTCGCGATGCGGCGTTTTGGCGGGGTCAGGGCGGTGCGGATCAGCTCGGCCAGCCGCTCGCGCACCAACTCGCGGTTGCGCGCCTGACTGCGGGTTTCATCACATTGCAATACCAGCGCGCCTTCGGTGGTCCAGCGCCGCCCGGCCAGACGGCGCAGGCGGTTCTTGACCGGCTGCGGCAGCGATGGCGAGGTGGCGGCCTCGAACCGCAATTCCACCGCCGAGGAGACCTTGTTCACATTCTGCCCACCGGGGCCGGAGGCGCGCATGAAGCTCTCGGTCAACTCCCAGTCTTGGATAGCGATGTTATCGTTAATGTGCAGCATATGCTCTCCTTAACCCGCAACATGCCAGTCTGCGCCTTAAGGGTGAAGGGGGAATGCGAAATGGGCCGCCCCTTGCGGAACGGCCCAATCGAATGGTTTCAGGAGGGGGATCTCGGTTAGACCGATGTCCACCAGGTGGTTGCAGTGCTAGGGGCTGCCCTAGCGCGAAACCTCACTGGCTGTTCCGACACCTCGCTCCAATACCTTTCTTGACACTGGATCACCTCCTTTTCATTTGTTGAACTCACCCTGAGCGTTGCACAGGATTTCAAATTCACAAAGCGCTTTGTTTGAAGGTGAGGCGGCAAGGGGGAGGCTGTCCCCTTGCGTTGGTGTCAGGGGCGGGTCGCCAGCCGGGCAGTGAGCAGCCGGAAAGGGATCAGCGCAACGAGTGCGATGGCCAGTTTCACCGACCAATCCGCCACGGCAAGCGAGACCCAGAGCGGCGCGAGGGGGCCGGCTCCTAGCAGGGGCAGCACTTCGCCCGCCCATGCCACATCGGTGGCCGTATGGATGAACGACAGGCTGGCCGAGAACGCGATGGAGAAGAACAGCGCCGTATCAATCGCGCTGCTGATCAGTGTGCTAACCAAAGGCGCGCGCCACCATGCGCCGTCGCGGAAGCGGTTGAAGATCGTCACGTCAAGCAGTTGCGCGACCAGGAAGGCCGTGCCTGAGGCGACGGCAATGCGAACGGTTACCAGCGGGCCAAATTCACCCATGATCTGGGTGCCAATCAGCGAGCAGATCAAGCCGACGACAAAACCCACCAGCACGACCCGGCGGGCGGCGGAGGCCCCGTAAAGGCGGTTCATCACATCGGTGACGAGAAACGCCAGCGGATAGGTGAAAGCGCCCCAGGTCAGCCATTGGCCAAAGAGGAACTGAACAAGGATATTCGAGGCCACGACGATGGCAGCCATGGCAAGGATGCCGGGGAGATAGGTGCGTGTCATATATGAACCGTTTTGTGCAAGGGTGCGGCGACTTGGCCTGCGGGGATCGCAGACGGGACGGCTTTAGTCCCCAGGACCGGGTTTGGCAAGGATCAGCTCTACCACCTCATTGCGCTGCATGACGAAGAAGTTGTCGTCCGACAGTAGTGTCAGCCGGGTTTGCCCCGCCGCGTCCTGCCATGTGCTGAGCGCTTCGAGGTTGTCATATTGACCGGGGCCGGAGGTCAGCAGCGTCTCTTCGCCAAGCGCAGGCGCGGTGAGGTCGAAGCTGCGGATACGGCTGCGAAAGCCCAGCGGGGTGATCGTCCGCTCCAATAGATAAAGCGTGCCGTCCTCGGCAAAATCGGCATCCACCGGCAGGAACGGCCCCCGGCGCGGGATCTCTGCGGTGATTGCCCAACTATTGCCGTCAAAGGCATAGAGCGGGAAGGGGCCAGATGCGGGGCCGCCGCTTTCGGGTGTGGTAAATAGCCGCCCATCGGGGTGGGCGGCCAATGTTTCCATTCCCGCGTTCGGCTCGAACCCCGCAAAGTCTTGGTGTTTGGGCAGGGGAGTGGTGACCCCGTTTTCGGAGTCCAGCCGGGCAACGCGGTGGTTATGCTCAAACGAGACGTAGAGCTGGCCGGTGTTGTCCCGCGCAAGTGATTCCGCATCATGCGCCTTGCCCGAAAGGGCTTTGCCCTTGGGCCCCTTGAGCGGAGCGTTCTTCTCAAGTTCAAGAGAGACCAAACGGCCCTCTTCCCGAACCATCCGCGCTTGCACGACGCGACCGCGATCCGACACGGCTATTAGGCGGGTGCCATCAGCATTGACCTCGACGCCGGAAAAGCCACCGAACCACGGGGCCGGGTGGCTCCATGTCAGCACGCTGTCCACCTGCACCACCGGCTCTGTCTGCGCGGCGGGGGCCACGCAGGCAATCAGCAGGAAGAACGGGAGGCAAGCGCGGATCAGTTTGCGTTCAAAACGGCGTTGCATTGGGCAGGCAGGTCCGCAAGCAAGATGTCACGCTTGGGCTTGGGTGTCGTTTTGCGCGCGTTCGGATCGGGCTTTGGCGGGTTCAGGATATTAGCCTGCCACTGGCGCGCATCGGCGCAGCCGTCACCGGGTGGGGGTGGCGCCTGATCTACGCAGCCGCGCGCGCCTTTGGGGCAGTTGATGCGCACGTGGAAATGATAGTGATGCCCGTACCAAGGACGGATTTTGCGCAGATAACTGCGGTCGCCTTTTTCATCGGCGCACATTTGCACCTTGGCACCGGGGAAAACAAAAATGCGGGCGGTACGGGGGTCTTGGGCTGCGGCCTTGATCACTTCGTGATGCGCAGGGGTCCAAGAGGAATTCACATAGGCCCCGCTGGAGCGGCGCATGGAGATGGACGAGATATTCTCGCGTTGCGCCCGGCTGAGGTTCAGCGACTTCGGCGGCAGCATCCAGATATCGGCGTCCAAGCCGATCTGATGGCTGGCGTGACCGGTCAGCATCGGCCCCCCGCGCGGCTGGCTCATATCGCCCACATAGATGCCTTCCCAACCCGGCTGCTGCGCGGCCTTGCGGCTGAGTTTCTTGACCATATCGACCATCTCAGGATGGGCCCAGTTGCGGTTACGCGACAGGCGCATGGCCTGCCATGTCGGACCCGTCTCGGGCAATTGCTCGGCTCCGGCGAGGCAGCCTTTAGAGTAGCTGCCGAAGGCGGCCGAGGATTGCGTGGAGGCAAAGCTCTTGGCCCCGAAAAGCTGCTTGGCCGCGACAGTGCTGAGTGCGCCGCCTGAAGAGCCGATGGTCGGCAGGGCGACTTTCTCGCCGCTGATGTCGGTTTCGGTCCGGCCGCCCCCGCATGAGGCCAGCGCAAAGGCCAGCGCCACGGAGGTGAGGGTGCGAAGCAGCGTCATGTGGCGAAATCTCCCTTGGGTTTGACCCACGCTAACAGGATCAAACCGACGATGAAAAGCCCCACGACAGGGGTGATGCCAAGCCGCTGGCTGCCGGTGAGGTCACTGGTCAGGGCAATCAGCGCCGGAGCCAGGAAGGAAGTGGCCTTGCCCGAAAGCGCATAGAGGCCGAAGGCCTCGGTCATCCGCTCTGGGTTTCCTTGCCGTGTCAGCATGTTACGCGAAGACGCCTGCAGCGCACCGCCCGCCGCCCCGATGGAGGCACCAGCGACATAGAATAGGATATCGGGCAGGGCAGACCCCTCAGGCAAAGAAACGCCCATGATAGAATTCGGCCCCAGCGAGATGATCAAACAGGCAGTCGCCACAAGGATGATGCAGCAGGCCACGATCACCGGCATCGGGCCGATGCGCCGGTCGATCCGCCCGCCCAGCACGCAGAACACCGCACCGGAAATGGCGGCAAGGATGCCGAAGATGCCAATCTCTTGAATCGACCAATCCAGCACGCCAAGCGCATAGACCCCGCCGAAGGTGTACATCCCGTTCAACGCATCGCGGTAGAACATGGAGGAGCCAAGATAGGCCAGTAACGAAGGGTGTTTCGGCAGCCCCCGTAATGTGCGCGCCAGATCCGACAATCCCGCGCCCACACGGTAGCGTTGGGCATCGGGCTTCGGCGTGTCGCGCACATAGAGAAAGAAGGGGATCATAAAGACCGCGTACCAGATCGCGGTAAGCGGCCCGACAATACGGGTGTCAGCCTTCGTCGCCGTATCCAGCCCGAAGAGCGGAGATAGCCCCGCCATCGTGCGCCCATTCGCGCCGCTTTGGAACAGAGCAATCATCGCGATCAGCGCCAGCACACCGCCAGCATAGCCAAAGGCCCAGCCATCGCCCGAAATGCGCCCGCGCTCATCGGCGTCTGGGTGCAGTTCCGGCAGGTAGGCGTTGGTAAAAATCGTGGCAAACTCCATCCCGACCAAGCCAATGCCAAAGAAAAACAGCGCCCAAAGCATTGAGAAATCCGCCGGGGCGGTCCACCACAGCGCACCCGCGCCGATCACATACATGGCCGAGAACAGCCAGATCCACGGCATCCGCCGCCCGGAGGAATCCGCCACCGCACCAAGGATTGGAGCCAGTATAGCAATCGCGATCCCGGCCAGCGCCAGACCATAGCCCCAATAGGCCTGAGCTTGGGCTTTCGCGGCGCCGAGCTCCATCCCGCCATCGACCAGTGCATTGGTCGCGGTCTGGGCGAAATAGGGACCGAAGATGAAGGTCAGCAGCAGGGTGTTGTAAGGCTGGCTTGCCCAGTCGAAAAAGTACCATCCCCAGATGCGCTTGCGCCTGCCTGTCTGTGCCATGTTGCGCCCTTTCGCGGCCTGCCTTTTGTCGAGTTAGAGCAGGGCGCGGGGCAAGGCGCAAGCGCCAGTCGTGGCGGGGGTCGAAGCGTCATTCTGCGGTCATGTCAGGCGGAGAGGTGCTGTGCTGCTTCGGGCAGGGGGGCAGCGTTTTGCATCGGCGGCCAAGGCCGGTGCGCATCGGCGCGGATCCATTCGGCCACCCAGCCGGGCACCTCTGGCGAAGGTTGTTGCCGCCCCATAGCGCCCAGCACCTTCTCCGGCGGGATCAGCCCGTTTTTATCCGTCACGGCAGAGCGATACAGCACATGGCTCGCGCATTCGCCGTTCTTCTTCCACATGGATTGCTCAAGATAGATGAACTTGTCATCCCAGCACAGCGTCCGGCTGCGCATCTCGAAGCGCTCGAACATGCGAATACGGCGGCGGAACCTCGTACTGGAGCCAGCGATTGTAATCGCCCATTTGTTCTGCCGCAGCAGCGTGATCAGCCCGGCACGCTGCGCCATGGCGGTACGGCCCAGATCATAAAGCGACAGCGCCCGCCCGTTGTTCAACTCCATCCAGATGTCCAGATCATGTGGCCAGCAGATGTGGTGGCTGACATGGGTGTCGGTCAGGTTTTCCAGAGGCGCCTGCCGCGCGGCGACGATGACGTCTTTGGCCATGCGGATGATCGGGAACATGAGACTTTCCTTTTTGATAGTGACGCGGACCTGCGGCGGAAGGCCCGCGCGGTCAAGCATATACGTCGCGGCACTCTTGCCCTTTGAGGGCGGGGCGCTTAACTGTCTTTCGTCTAACCAAGGGGATATTCCATGACGTCGCTGTTCCAAATCTTGATGCTGCTTTTGAACATCGTTTGGTTCATCGTCATCGCCCATGTCATCATGTCTTGGTTGATCAACTTTCAGGTGCTGAACCTGCGCCAGCCCTTGGTGGCGCAGATTTGGGATGGGCTGAACCGCATTCTTGAGCCGGTCTATAGCCGGGTCCGCAGCGTTGTTCCCCAAATGGGTGGGCTTGATCTGGCACCACTGATCGTGCTGATCGCGGTGGCCGTTGCGCGGATCGTGCTGACCAACAACGCAGCGGCCTTCTACTGACCTGTGCCCCGGCCCGCCCGCGCGCCGATGTCGCGCTTATCTGGCCTTGTTCACGCTTTGTTAGTGTGGGAGTCTGCATAAAAAGAGCAGACAATCTTACAGGTTTTCCATGACAGGCGCTGCCACGCTTCTTCGTGATGTATTCGGTTTCGACGGGTATCGCCCCGGCCAGCAAGAGATTGTTGAGGCGGTGACCGAGGGCGAGAACGTGCTCGCCATCATGCCCACGGGCGGCGGCAAATCCTTGTGTTTCCAACTGCCTGCCCTAATGCGCGAGGGGGTGACTGTGGTCATCAGCCCGCTCATCGCCCTGATGCGCGATCAGGTCCGCAGCTTGCAAGAAGCAGGCGTCGCGGCGGGTGCGCTGACCTCCGGCAACACGCCGGAAGAGACAGATGCGGTTTGGGAAGCGCTGGAAGCGGGCACCCTCAAACTTCTCTATATGGCACCGGAACGGCTCGCCGCAGGCTCTGCCATGGGCATGTTGCGGCGCGTTGGCGTCAATCTCATCGCCGTGGACGAGGCGCATTGCGTCAGCCAATGGGGCCATGACTTCCGCCCCGATTACCTGCGCATCGGTGAATTGCGCCGCACGCTGAACGTGCCGCTGGCAGCTTTCACCGCCACGGCGGACGCCGAAACGCAGGTGGAGATCGTTGAGAAACTGTTCGACGGCACGCCCCCGCGCGCCTTCCTGCGCGGGTTTGACCGGCCCAACATCCACCTCGCCTTTGCCGCTAAAAACAAACCACGCGATCAGATCCTGAACTTCGCCGCCGCCCGCAAGGGGCAGTCGGGCATCGTCTATTGCGGCACGCGAGCCAAGACCGAAGGGCTGGCCAAGGCGCTGCGCGATCAGGGGCAAACGGCGCTGCATTACCACGGCGGGATGGAGGCCGAAGACCGCCGCATCGCTGAGCGGCGCTTTCAGCAGGAAGACGGGCTGATCGTCTGCGCCACGGTGGCCTTTGGCATGGGGATCGACAAGCCCGACATCCGTTGGGTCGCCCATGCGGATCTGCCCAAGTCGATTGAGGCTTACTATCAGGAGATCGGTCGCGCCGGGCGCGATGGTGCCCCGGCCGAGACGCTGACCCTCTTTGGCCCCGACGACATCCGCCTGCGTCGCAGTCAGATTGACGAGGGGCTTGCCCCGCCCGAGCGCCGCGCGGCAGATCACGGGCGGTTGAACGCTCTGCTGGGGCTGGCCGAAGCGCTGGAATGCCGCCGCAAGACACTCTTGGGCTATTTCGATGAGACGGAGATCTCCTGTGGCCGTTGCGACCTCTGCGATACCCCGGCGGAGGTGTTCGATGGCACCACGGCGGTGCGCAAGGCGCTCTCGGCCATGCTGCGGACGGACGAATGGTTCGGCGCGGGGCATTTGATTGACATCCTTCTGGGCAATGAGACCGATAAGGTCCGCCAGCGTGGGCATCAGTCGCTGCCGACCTACGGTGTCGGCGGCGAATACAGCCGCAATGAATGGCAGGCGGTGTTCCGGCAGATGATGGGCCATGACCTTGTCCGCCCCGATGCTGAACGCCACGGGGCCCTGCGCATGACCGATGCCGCCCTGCCGATCCTGCGGGGCGAGGCGTCGATTAACCTGCGGCGGGACACGATCAAGGCGGCGGGGGCCAATCGCCGACCTGCCGTCAAAGCGATGGTCAGCGATGAAGACGCGCCTTTGCTGTCGGCGCTCAAGGCAAAGCGCCGCGCTTTGGCCGAGGCGGCCCGCGTGCCGGCCTATATCATCTTCACCGACCGCACCCTGATCGAGATGGCGGAGGCGCGTCCGCAGGACCTCGACGCGATGGCCCGGATCGGCGGCGTGGGCGCGAAGAAGTTGGAGAACTACGGCGCGGCCTTTCTTGAGGTGATCAACGGCGAAGCGCGTCCCATGCATAAGGCCCGGCGCAAACTCGCGGGGCGTGAGGCGGGCAATGTCTATGACCAGTTGTTGCAGGTGCAGGCTGATCTGGCGCGCGGCGAGCAGGGGACCGAAAAGCCGCTGAGCTGCTCGGCGGCGATGCTGGCAAAGGTGGCGCAACTGCGCAGCGCCGATCATTCTGCCATTGAACGGCTCTTGGGCGACAAACGCGCCGAACGCTTTGGCCCCGCCTTTCTGGACGTTCTGCGCGACGCGGGCTAGATCATCCGAAACGCTCGAAGGAGACTGCCATGCTCGTCGTTATTTCCCCCGCCAAGCGCCTCGATTGGGCCGAGCGCGATATCGCCGTGACACAGCCTGATTTTCAGGAAGATGCCGTGCGGCTGGCAACAACGGCGCGCAATCTCACACTCGGCAACCTCAAAGGTCTGATGGGGCTCAGCGACGATCTGGCGCGGCTCAACCGCGACCGATTTCAGGCGTTTGAGGCCGGGCCCGCTGCCGATGTCACCCGCCCCGCCGCGCTGGCCTTTGCGGGCGACACCTATCAGGGGCTGGAGGCCGCGAGCCTAGATGCGGATGAGATGGCCTATGCGCAAGACCACCTGCGCATCCTGTCGGGGCTTTACGGCGTGCTGCGCCCGCTGGATGCGATCCAACCCTACCGGTTGGAGATGGGCAGCAAACTGAAGACCCGTCGCGGCGGCAACCTCTATGACTACTGGCGCGACAGCTTGTCAAAGGCGCTGAACGCGCAGGCCGAGGCGACCGGCAGCGATGTTCTGGTGAACTGCGCCAGTCAGGAATATTTTGGCGCGGTGGACCTCAAGGCGCTGAAACTGCGCGTGATCACCCCGCAGTTCATGGAGGACAAGGGCGACGGTAAGGGGCCGAAGATCGTCAGCTTCTTTGCCAAGAAAGCGCGCGGCGCCATGGCGCGGTATATCGTGCAGCACCGGGTGAATGATCCCGAAGGGTTGCAGGATTTCGACAGCGGCGGCTATGCCTATCAGCCCGATGCCTCGACCCCCGAGCGTCCGGTCTTTGTCCGGCCCTATCCGTCGACCTGATCGGGGGGCGGGGGGCAATGCGCGCGATCCCGCCACATGCCACCCGCCGGGCAATTGCCGCGCATGGCGAAGGGGGGTAGACCTAGCGCCATGAAATACCCGCTTGTTACCGCCGCCCTTCTTGCCTGCGCCACGCCGCTTGGCGCGCATCCGCATATCTTCGTCGATACCGGGTTCGAAGTGATCGTCGATGCCGAGGGGCGGTTGACCCACCTGCGGATCACATGGGCCTATGACGAATTCTACTCTCTCTTGGTGACCGAGGATCGCGGGCTCGACCCCGATTACGATGGCGTGTTGACCGAGCAAGAGGTGGCCTCACTCAACGGGTTCGACATGCGTTGGGTCGAAGGGTTCAACGGCGATACAGTCTTGCTGAGCGGCGGTGAAGAGATCGCGCTTTCTAGCCCGCAAGAGGTGGCGACGACCTTTTCCGAGGGCCGGATCATCACCAGCCATCTGCGGGCGGTCGAGGGCGATGCGCCTGACGCGAATGGGCTGGTCATCAAACCCTATGACCCGACCTATTACACCGCCTATGAGGTGACTCAGAAAGTGACTGTCCAAGGCGATGACGCCTGCCGCGCGCGTGTCAAGATGCCGGATATGAGCGCCGATCTGCGCGCCCTTCAGCAGGACTTGAGCGCGCTGGACGCGAATACCGATCCGAACGATGTCGGCCTGCCGGAGATCGGCGAAGCCTTGGCCAATGAAGTGGTGATCACATGCGACGCATCATAGCGCTGGCCGCCTTGGCTACCCTACTGGCGCTGGCGGCGCTGTGGTGGACGGGGGGCTTTAACGCCTTGGCCCACTGGACGGCAGGGCAGCAGCGTGGGTTTCAGAACAGCATCGCCAGCGGGCTGCGCGCCACGCGGGGGGGCGATACGGCGGCGTTCTGGACGGTGCTGTTGGCGTCTTTTGCCTATGGTGTCGTGCATGCGGCGGGACCGGGGCACGGCAAAATCGTGATTGGCGGCTATGGGCTGGCGCGCTCGGTGCCGATGCTGCGCCTGTCGCTGATCGCTTTGGCGGCGTCTTTGGGCCAAGCGGTAACGGCGGTGGTCTTGGTCTATGCGGGGATTCTGCTTTTGGGACTTGGGCGTGAGGCGCTGGTAGGCGTGACCGAAGACATCATGGCCCCGGCAAGTTATGGCGCGATTGCCCTGATCGGGCTTTGGCTGATCTGGCGCGGGTTGCGCCATGCGCGGCAGGAGAAGGCGGCGCATAGCGAAGCGGTCTGCGGCCATTGCGGCCATGCCCATGGGCCAAGCTTGGCCCAGGTCCAGCAGGCAGGCAGCCTGCGCGATGCGCTGCTTTTGATCGCCGGGATCGCCATCCGCCCCTGCACCGGTGCGCTGTTTGTACTGGTGATCACTTGGCACATGGGGATTGGCGGCGTCGGTGTTTTGGGGGCTTTTGCCATGGCCCTTGGCACCGGTCTGGTCACCATCGCGACCGGGCTTGCCGCGACGGGTTTGCGGGCGGGGGTGCTTGGAGGGCTGGCTGGATCGCCGAGGCTGGCGCAAGCCGCAGCGGTGGCCGAGCTGACGGCGGGGCTCATCGTTGTCACACTCGCAAGCGGGTTGCTGTACCGCGCGCTTTAGCGGCGGCCTTCGCGCAACCAAGCGGCGGTGATGAACAGGGCCGAAAGCAACAGCACCAGCCAGCCGGGCAACAGCGGCGTTTGCCGCACATCGCGCGTCTCATAGGCGCCACGCGGGGTCAGGCCCAGCCAACCGCGCCCGGCAGCGGGGCGGCCCAGACGCACATCGCGCAGACGGGGCAGCCCGTCTTCGACCCGCGCCATACCGCCACGCAGCGCGTCGATCACCGGGCGCAGAGCTTCGTCACTGGCAATCGTCTCAACAAATTCACGCGGGGCGGCGGGGCCAAGGCCGATGACGGTGACCTCATCGCCATTTTCGAGCCGGTAGAGACCGATCTCTTCGCCAGTATGCTCCGCCTCAAACCGTCCCGGCCCGGCGGGAGAGAGGGTCAGTTCACTGGTGCTGCCATCAGGAGCCGTAATCGTGACCGGGGGCACCGTCTCATCCAAGGTGCGGCGGGTGATGCGCATGGTGCGACCTTGGGCGGTGGCGGTCAGGGCCTCCTCCTCAAGCTCGGGTTCTTTCATCATCCAATGGGCCAGACGGCGCAACAGTTCCAACTGCGGGCCACCGCCCTCATAGCCCCGATTCCAGAGCCATGCGTGATCCGACGCCAGCAGTGCCACGCGGCCTTCGTCGACGCGGTCCAATACGAGCAAGGGACGGTCGTCTGCGCCGCTCATCACCACATCGCCGCGCTCAGCGGTCACGTCGATCTGACGCAGCCAGCGGCCCCAATCGCCCTTGCTGGGCAACTCAGCGGTGACGGGGTGTCGCTGACCAATGTCAGTCACGACGGGGGGGAAAGCCTCCTCCAGCACCCGCGCGGTTGGGGTGGCGGGCAGGACCGTGCCAAGCGGCGAGCGGTAGAGGCTGTCGGCGCTGGCAAAATCCGGCCCCGCAGCGACCAACACGGCCCCACCCTTGCGCACATATTGCGCCACGTTATCAAGATAGAGCGCAGGCAAGATGCCGCGCCGCTGGTAGCGGTCAAAGATAATCAGATCGAAGTCGTCGATCTTGTCCATGAACAATTCGCGCGTCGGAAAGGCGATCAGCGACAACTCGTTCACCGGCACGCCATCCTGTTTGTCGGGCGGGCGCAGAATCGTGAAATGCACCAAATCGACCGCGCTGTCGGACTTCAGCAGGTTGCGCCATGTGCGCCCCCCGGGATGCGGCTCGCCCGAGACCAGCAGCACGCGCAGCCGGTCGCGCACCCCGTTCATCTGGATCAGCGCGGCATTGTTGCGGTCGGTCAGTTCCCCATCGGCTTTAGGCAGGGAAAAGCGGATCACATTGCGCCCGCCGTGGGGCAGGGTGACGGGCAGGTCGATGTCTTGGCCTACGGGGACGTTAAAGCTTTGCGGTTCCTCGCCGTCGACAGAGATATCAAGCTGGGTCAGCCCGTCACTCTCGGGCGCAGCGCCCAGATCGTCGATGCGCAACGTCAGTGTCACTGGCTCACCGATGATGGCAAAGGCCGGAGCGTTGCGGACGGTCAGGCGGCGGTCCCAATCCTCGGCAAGGCCTGTTTGCAGAAGGTGCAGCGGCGCGGGAAGGTCAAGCGGTAGGTCAGCATCATGCACCCGGCCATCACTAACCGCCAGAATTCCGGCTATGCGGGAACGCGGTTCCTCGGCCAGCGCATCGGCCAGCTTGGTCATTAGCCGGGTGCCTGCGTCCTCGGCCCCGTCGGGGACGTTGATCCGGCGCAGTTCCGTGTTCGGGCGCGCAGTGATACGGTCGGCCATCGCCTCAGCGGCGGCATCGGTCTGATCGGCGCGGTCGGCCAGCCGCTGGCTGGCGCTTTCGTCTTCGAGCAGCAGGACGATGTCGCTCAGCGGCGCGCGGTCTTCGGTCTGGTAGGAGGGGCCAGCGAGCGCCGCCAAAACCACCGCTGCCGCCAATCCGCGCAGCGCCCAGCCTGACAGCCCACGCCAAAGCGCCAGCAGAATGCCAAAGGCGGCCAGCACCGCGAGTCCGATAAGCAGCGGCAGCGGGATCAGCGGATCGAAAAGCACCGTTCCGGTCATTGGCCCAACCTATCCAGCAGCGCAGGCACATGGACCTGATCGGATTTATAATTTCCCGTCAGTACATGCATCACGAGGTTCACGCCAAAGCGGTAGGCCAACTCGCGCTGCCGCTCCCCGGCATAGCCGCGCCCTATGGGCAAAAGCGGCGCGCCATCACGGCGCACGGCCCAAGCGGCGGCCCAATCGTTGCCGCCGATCACCACCGGGGTGACCCCGTCATTAAGGTTGCGAAATGGCATGCCCTCGATCCGTTCGGCGTCGGGCGGCGCGGCCTCGACCCAGACATCGCGGCTGGTGTAGCGGCCCGGGTAGTCTTGTAGCAGATAGAAGGTGCGGGTCAGCACATGGTCACCGGGCAGCGGCTCCAACGGCGGGATGTCGAGCGGGGCGGCAAGTTCTTGCAGCTTGCGCCCGTTCGGGCTGGCGGCACCATAGCTCGCGATATCGGCATCGCGGGTATCAAACAGGATCAACCCGCCCGAGCGGAGATAGTCATTCAGCTTGCCATAGGCCTCAGTCGAAGGTTGCGGCTGCTCAGGGATGACAGGCCAATAGAGGATCGGGAAAAAAGACAGTTCGTCTTGCTCAAGATCAACGCCGGTGGGCAAGGCAGGTTCGACCGTGGTGCGGAAATAAAGCGTGTCTGATAGGCCGGTCAAACCAGCGCGCGCGACTTCGTCAACATCCGGGTTGCCGGTCAACACATGAGCCAGTGTGACCTCGGAGGCCGAGCGGATTGCAAAGCTTTCAGGATCGGTTTCCTGCGCGTCCCCCATCTGTGGCAATCCCAGCCCCAAGACCAGCGCCAAGGTCCCGGTCGAGCGCCGCAGCCACAGGCCCGAAAGGGCGAGGGAGGCCAGCACATCCGCGACCAGAAGCAGGATTGCGAGGCTCAAAAGCGCCCCGGCCAGCGGCTGTTCCGGCGGCAGGGCAAGGCCACGCAGCGGCACATCGGCAGGCCACGCGGCGGGGGTGAGAGTGGTCTCTTGGGTCAGCACATTCCGCGCGAGCCGTCGATCCTCTGACCCGTAGATGCCGGGCGGCAGGGCGGGGCCCGCGGGGGCCGAGATCAGCTCTGGCCCCGCGACTCCGGGCAGATTCCCTGCATCCGACAGGGTGCCGAAACCGTCCATCACCCGCAGTGGGGTCCATGAGGTGCCGTCAAGGCTGTCGGCCTCGGGAGTGCTGGCGCCTGACGACACGGCCAGCCGCTCCATCATCTGCACGAAAAGACCCGAGAGCGGCAGGGTTGACCATTCCGCTGTGGCGGTGACGTGGAAGAGCACGATCTGCCCCTGACCCACAGCCTTGCGCGTGACCAGCGGTGTGCCGTCGCTAAGTGACGCAATAACACGGTCGGCCAGTGTCGGGTCCGGTTGCGCCACGACCTGCGCGGAAACGGTCACGTCATCTGGCACCGGCAGGCCGAAGAAGGGAGAACCGTTGCGGAAAGGGGCCAGCGCCTTCGGCTCGCCCCAAGACATTGCCCCGCCCACGCTGCGCCCCCCGGCGCGCAGGCGCACGGGCATCAGCGGGTCTTCGTCGATGCGGCTCACGTCACTCGCCGCAATGCGCGGTCCGGCGAAGCGAATGAGCATACCGCCCGCGTCAATCCACTCTTGCAGTGGCTCTGCCTCGGCGGGGCTAAGCGTGGCGACATCGGCCAGCACGATCACATCGGGGTTGGCGGGCAGAACATCGGTCAGGGTGCCGTCGATCAGGTCGGCACTCGGGGCCAGCGCCTGTTCAATGTAATGCAGCGGAGAGAGCAGTTGCAGCCCTTCCTGCGCCCCGCGCCCACTGATCAGCGCGACCTCACGGCGGCGCAGCCCGTCATCGACCAAGGTACGCGCCCCGGCAGAGCGTTGGCCTGCGATGTCGAAGGAGGTCAGTCGCGCGCGCAGTTCGGCGGGCAGCGACAGGGAGGTGGTGGCCTCTGTCGCCCCCGCCTCGAAACTGGCATTGGCGGTGGCCAAAATGCGGGCATTGCCTGCGGGGTCGCGACCATGGGCCTGCACCACGACCTCGCGTTCCGGGCCGGGAATGGCGCGGCGCAGGGTGAGGTCGATCGCGCCATCTTGGTAGACAGCGGGGGCGATGCCGATGACGTTGCTTGCGGACTGATGCACCTCAACCGCGCCTTTGGATTGCAGCGTGGCGAGCAGGTCATCGCGGCCCGGATAGTCCAAGCCATCGCTGAACCACATCGCGTCGAAGGCAGGCAGCTCTGCTATGATTTCGGTCGCACGGGTGATCTCTGTCGGGGACGGCTGCCATGGCGCGGGGGAAAGCCCGGCAAGGCGGCTGCGCCACGCATCTGCTGATTGGAAAGTCGGCACCTGCGGGTCGGTCAGTGTCAGGATGCCCACCGTCCGCTCGGCCCGCCCGGCGCGGGTCAGCTGCGCGTCTACGGCGGCCAACTGGCGATCCCAGCCGCTGGCCCCGGCCCAAGAGCCATCGAGCACCATCAAAATTGGGCCACTGCCCTGTTCCGTCTCGGCCTGCGGGTTCAGCACCGGCCCGGCAAGGCCAATAATGATCGCGGCCACGGCCAGCATCCGTAGCAAAAGCAGCCACCACGGCGTGCGGTCCGTCGTGCTTTCGTCATCTGCCAGCCCCAGCAAAAGCGCCACACCGGGAAAGCGGCGGCGGATGGGGGCCGGGGGCACGGCACGCAGGATCAGCCAGAGGATTGGCAACGCCAGCAGGGCCAGCAACAGCCAAGGCGCGGTGAAACCGATGCCGCCAAAGACGCTCATGCCGCACTCCCCTGCCGCGCGTCCAGCGCGCCAAAGAGCCACAGCAGCGCCGATTGCGCCGAGGCATCCGTGTGGTGCAACCCATAGCGCCAACCGGTGAGAGCGCAGAGTTGCTGCAACGCGTCTTTGCGCGCTGCCAGCCGGTCGAGATAGCGGTCGCGCAGGTCGTTCGCCTTGAGTGTCTCATGGCTCAGCGTGCCGCCGACGCTCTCAAAGATGGTACGGCCCGCGAAGGGGAAGGCCTCTTCGGCCGGGTCGAGCAGATGATACAGCACACCGCGCACGCCACGATCTGCGGCCTTGGTCAGCGCGGTACGGACGGGGTCGAGATCGCCCATGAAATCCGAGATATAAATTGCCCGGGCATGGGGGATCATGCCGCGATGTTCGGGCGGGGCATACTCGCGATCATCCTCGCGGCAGAGCAATTCGGCCAGACGCAGGATCTGCGGGTTGCCGCGCCGGGGCGGCAGGGCAGTCCCGGTAAGGCCCACACGCTCGCCCCCGCGCAGCAGCAGGATCGACAGCGCCAACCCCAGCAACCGTGCGCGATCTGCTTTATCGGGCAGCCCTTTGTCAGAGGCAAAGCGCATCGACGCCCCCTGATCGACCCAGAGCATTACCGACTGGGCAATCTGCCATTCCCGCTCGCGCACGAACTCATGATCGCCCCGGGCAGAGCGGCGGTGATCGATCATGCGGCGGCTGTCGCCCATCTGCGCGGGGCGGTATTGCCAGAAATCATCCCCCGTCCCTGCACGGCGACGGCCATGGGCACCGGGCAGCACGGCACCTGCCAAATGCTCGGCCCGCGCCAAAAGCGCGGGAAGCCGGGCCGCTTCGCCCTCGGCGTCGGCCCTGAGGGTTAGGGGGGAATGGGTCACGCGGCGGCCTTTTTCCCGATCAGTTGACCGGCGGTGGCATCGATCAGCCCTTGCAGGCTTTCGCCGCGTGCGCGGGCGGCGAAGTTCAGCGCCATCCGGTGGCTTAGCACCGGGCGGGCCATCGCCAGCACGTCTTCGGCAGAAGGGGCAAGCCGCCCATCCAGCAGCGCCCGCGCACGCACGGTCATCATCAGTGCCTGCGCTGCACGTGGCCCCGGCCCCCAAGCGACACTGTCGCGCACCGCAGACATGGCCTCCGGCTCATCGGGGCGGAAGGCGCGGACGAGATCAAGGATCAACTCCACCACACTGTCGCCCACCGGCATCCGGCGCAGCAGGTTTTGTGCGGCCAGCAGATCGTCGGCGGTGAACACAGGACGCACCGCGCCGTCTTCCACGCCGGTGGTGGCGATCAGGATGCCCCGCTCCGTCGCGCGGTCGGGGTAGGCCACGTCGATCTGAACGAGGAACCGGTCAAGCTGCGCTTCGGGCAGAGGATAGGTGCCTTCTTGCTCAATCGGGTTTTGGGTGGCCAAGACGTGGAAGGGCTGGCCCAAGGCGCGGTCTTGTCCCGCCACGGTGACCGTTCGTTCCTGCATCGCCTGCAAAAGCGCCGACTGCGTGCGCGGACTGGCGCGGTTGATCTCATCGGCCATCAGCAACTGGCAAAAGATCGGCCCTTCGATAAAGCGAAAGGCACGGCTGCCGTCAGGCGCGGTGTCGAGCACTTCGGAGCCGAGGATATCGGCGGGCATCAGATCGGGGGTGAACTGCACGCGGTTGCCGTGCAGGCCCATGACGGTGCTCAAAGTCTCAACCAGACGGGTCTTGCCCAAGCCCGGCAGGCCGATCAGCAGCCCGTGGCCACCGCATAGCAGAGCCGTGAGCGCGAGGTCCACAACCTGCTCTTGCCCGACGAACCGTCCGGTGATCGATTGCTTGGCCTCGCCCAGCTTTTCGGTCAGCGCTTCGATTTGCGCGATCAGATCATCCGCTTCGGCCATGACATTTCTTTCTCCGGAGTTATATCTTTCAGGTGTAAGTGTATCGCGACCAAAGGGAATGGCAAAACCAATGAGCGGACAAAATACCGTGACACCCACCGCAGACAGCCTGATCGAAGCCGCCAAGGCCGCAAAAGCGCGCGGAACCCCGCCGCTTGAGAAGTGGAACCCGGAATTCTGCGGCGATCTGGACATGCAGATCAAGCGTGATGGAACGTGGTTCTACCAAGGCACGCCGATCGGGCGGATTGAATTGGTCAAGTTGTTCGCATCGATTCTCTGGCGAGAGGGGGATGACTATTTCCTCAAGTCCCCGGTCGAGAAGGTGGGCATCACGGTCGAAGATGCGCCCTTTGTCGCCGTGGATTTCGAGGCCGAAGGCGAGGGCGAGGCGCAGCAGTTGCGGTTTCTCACCAACCTAGGCGATGTGGCCGAGGCGGGGCCGGAACATCCGATCCGCGTGGTCCGTGATGAGGAGACGGGCGAGCCGTCGCCCTATGTGCTGGTACGTCGAAACCTTGAGGCGCTGATTGACCGCAAGAGCTTTTACCGTTTGGTTGATCTGAGCCAGCACCGCGATGGCTGGTTTGGTGTCTGGTCGGGCGGGAAATTCTTTGGCATCATCCCGTCGGAAGACCTGCCGTAAGTTGACCGAAAGACCCGAATGCCGATAACCCCCGCCGCCAACCTGTCGCTGCTCTGGTCCGAGCTGCCCTATCTGGATCGGTTCGACGCGGCGGCCAAGGCGGGGTTTGGCGCGGTTGAGGTGTTGTTTCCCTATGATATGCCCGCGAAAGAGACGCAGCGTGCCCTGCTGCGCAACGGGTTAACACTTGCCCTGATCAATGCGCCGCCGCCGAACTATACAGGCGGTCAGCCCGGTTATGCCGCCATTCCGGGCGGGGAGGCGCGGTTTGCCCATGATATGCGCCGTGTCTGGCGCTATGTTGAGGCGCTGCGGCCCAAGATGGTGCATGTCATGGCCGGAGAGGCCGAAGGGCCTGCGGCGCGTGAGGCGTTTGTGACGAACCTCCGCTATGCCGCCGCAGAGGCACCGCCGGGTGTGACTTTGATGATTGAGCCGCTTTGCCCGCAGGCCAAGCCGGGGTATTTCTTGAACGATTACGCACAGGCGGCGGATCTGCTAGCGGCGGTAGATGCGCCCAATGTGGCGCTGCAATTCGACAGTTTTCACGCCCAGATGATCCATGGCGATGCCGTGGCGGTTTACGAGGAATATCGCCCCCTGATCCGCCATGTGCAGCTAGGCGACACGCCAGAGCGCGGCGCGCCGGGCAGTGGCGAAGTTGATGTCGACGGGCTTTTTGCCGCGCTGCGAGCGGGCTATGACGGTTTTGTCAGCGGGGAGTATATTCCGGGCGGCCCGACGGAGCAAACCTTGGGGTGGGTGACCGCCCTAGGGGAATGACACCAGCGCGTCGCCGGGCTGCCACTGGGGGTATTTGTCCATCACGCTTTCGAAGCGGGACGATTCCAGAAACCGGTCGAGCCAGCCGCGCACTGCGGGCCAATCCTGTGCGCCGAACCAAGCGCGGTCGATAAAGGCGAACTGCCGTACGAAGGGCAGGATAGCGTAATCCGCCAGCGTGGGGCGGTCGAAGATCCACTCGCCCAGTTGCGTGTCGAGGTCATGGAGGAAGGCCGCGGCCTTGCGGCACTGATCTCTGGGGTCTTCCTCCGGGTATCGGATCGCGTATTTAGTGCGGTCCAGTGCGTTTTTGAATGGACCATCGGCGCGGGCAATCCAGTCGTGGCCTTCGGGCGGCATGTCGAGCCAGCCTTCGGGATCGTTCTGGGCCAGCGCCCATTTCATGATGTCGAGGCTCTCGTCGATAGGGCCAGATTCGGTAACGAGGCAGGGGACAGTAGCACTGGGGGAGGCTTCGAGGAAGGCCTGCGGTTTGTCCCGCAGAACGACTTCGCGCAGGTGGACGGGCGTCTGCCCGGCAGCGAGGGCGAGACGGGCTCGCATGGCGTAGGGACAGCGGCGGAAGGAGTAGAGGATTGGGGTCATGGTGTGTGAATAGCGCCAAAAGGTTCGAGATTCTATGCGCAGACGACGATCTACGCCATCCGGCCCGGAATCAAGCCGCAGGCGCCGGGCCATCGCCTGCCCGCCCGTCACGCCAAAGGCGTGCCGCTATATGATGGGCGCACCTCAAGTGCGACCGGGTAGGCGATTTGGTGAGGCTTGGCGCAACTTAGCTAAGTCACATCATGGCTGAACTATAAAGTGGCATGAACAAGCGTTGGGATCGCCGACCCGCGGGCAGGCGATGGCCCTCTCTCTCACTGAAACGGTGTCGGCGGCAGCCCCTTGCCCGCAAAGCGCGCCACATCATCCACCCGCTTAGACCGCGCTGTTGTGGTCCGCGCCGCGTCGATCCATGCCAGCGCATCGGCGCGCAACTCATCGCTGTATCCGTCCCAGCCCGCCCGTGCGCCGGTCTCTTCCAGCGCTTGGGCGAGGTCTTCGGGGAGGTCTATATGCTCCATCAATGCGCCTCCGCCCAATTCGCACCCACGCCAGCGTCCACGGTCAGCTCCACATCAAGCTTGACCACCGGGTAATTGGCGTTCTCCATCACCTCACGCGCCGCCGCGATCAGCGCGTCTTCGGCACCCTTCTCCACCTCGAACAGCAATTCATCATGCACTTGTAACAGCATCGTCGCGGGCAAATCAGCAATCGCCTCGGGCATGCGTATCATCGCGCGGCGGATCACATCGGCGGCGGTGCCTTGGATCGGCGCGTTGATCGCTGCGCGAGCGGCGAACCCGGCCTGCGGCCCCTTGGCGCCGATGTTGGGCGTGTTGATCTTGCGGCCAAAGAGCGTTTGGACATAGCCATGCTCTTTGGCGAAAGCCTTGGTGTCATCCATATAGGTACGGATGCCGGGGAAACGCTCGAAATAGCGGTCGATGAAACCCTGCGCCTCGGCCCGCGGAATACGCAGGTTGCGCGCAAGGCCAAAGCCGGAAATGCCATAGATCACACCAAAGTTGATCGCCTTGGCGTTGCGGCGGATGTCAGGGGTCATCTGATCCATCGGCACATCGAACATCTCGGACGCCGTCATGGCATGGATGTCATCGCCGCGTTGAAACGCTTCCTTGAGCGCGTCGATCTGGGCGATATGGGCCAGAATGCGCAGTTCAATCTGGCTGTAGTCCAGCGCCACCAGCACTTTGCCCTCGGGTGCGACAAAGGCTTCGCGGATGCGGCGGCCTTCCTCGGAGCGGATCGGGATGTTTTGCAGGTTCGGATCGGTCGAGGCCAAACGCCCCGTCGCCGCGCCCGCGATGGAATAGCAGGTGTGCACCCGGCCCGTGTCGGCGTTCACATGGTCCTGCAACGCGTCGGTATAGGTCGACTTCAGCTTTGACAACTGCCGCCAGTCCAGCACCCGGCGGGCGAGGTCATGTTCGGTGGCCAAGTCCTCCAGCACATCGGCGCCGGTGGAATATTTGCCGGTCTTGCCCTTCTTGCCGCCTTGCAACCCCATCTTGTCAAAAAGGATTTCACCAAGCTGCGCCGGGGAGCCGACATTGAATGTCTCGCCCGCCAATTCATGAATCTCGGCTTCAAGCCCGGCCATTTTCTGTGCAAAGGCATTGGACATGCGGCTGAGCGTATCGCGATCAACCTGAATGCCTGCGCGTTCCATTTGCGCCAGCACTGGCACCAGCGGGCGCTCCAGCGTTTCGTAGACCTTAGTGACCTCGGCGCGGTGGAGTTGGGGCTTGAAGAGTTGCCACAGGCGCAAAGTGATATCCGCATCTTCGGCGGCATAGGCCACGGCCTCTTCCAGCGGTACCTTGTCGAAGGTCACGGCGGATTTGCCACTGCCCAGAAGTGGTTTGATCGGGATCGGCGTATGACCGAGATAGCGCTCAGACAGCGTATCCATACCATGCCCGTGCAACCCTGCGTGCATCGCGTAAGACATCAGCATCGTATCGTCGATCGGGGCGACAGTGATGCCCAACTGGGCGAAAATCTTGCCGTCGTATTTCATATTCTGTCCGATCTTGAGGATCGCGGGATCCTCCAGCATCGGGGTCAGCAGTTGCAGCGCTTCCTCGATCGGCATCTGGCCGGGGGCGAGGTCATCGGAGCCGAAAAGATCATCGCTGCGGCTGGCTTTGTGGATCAGCGGAATGTAGCAAGCCTGCCCCGGCTCGACGGAGAGCGAGACGCCTACCAACTCTGCCGTCATTTCATTGAGACCCGTCGTTTCAGTATCGACCGCGACATAGCCGACCTCGTAAATCCGGTCGAGCCAGACGCGCAGCGCTTCGGCGTCGCTGACCTGCTCGTATTTGGTGGCGTCAAAAGGCACATCAGCCATTTGCGGCGCATCGGCCACGGCGGGGGTGGGGGCTTCAGGAATGGCAGGGGCTTCACGGCCCAGCACCTCGGCTACGCGTTTCGACAGGGTGCGGAATTCCATTTCGGACAGGAAGCCGAGCAGGCGGTCCGCATCGGGGTCGCGCACTTCGAGATCGTCGATGGTGAAGTCGATCGGCGTATTTTCGTCGAGCAGGACAAGGCTGCGGCTCAGGCGAATTTGCTCGGCATGGTCGATCAGGGTCTGGCGGCGTTTGGGCTGCTTGATCTCTTCGGCACGTTCCAAGAGCGCGTCCAGATCGCCAAATTCATTGATCAGCAGCGCCGCCGTCTTGATCCCGATGCCGGGCGCGCCGGGCACGTTGTCAACCGAATCGCCCGCCAGCGCCTGTACGTCCACGACGCGGTCGGGGTAGACACCGAACTTCTCGAACACCCCATCGCGGTCGATGGTCTTGTTCTTCATCGCATCCAGCATTTCCACGCCGTCGCCGACGAGCTGCATCAGATCCTTGTCGGAGCTAATGATCGTGCAGCGCCCCCCGGCGGCACGGGCCTGCACAGCCAGCGTGGCGATGATGTCATCGGCCTCATAGCCCTCAAGCTCTTTGCAGGCGATGTTGAACGCCTCGGTCGCGGTGCGGGTCAGCGGGATCTGCGGGCGCAAATCTTCGGGCATGGCATCGCGGTTGGCCTTGTACTGGTCGTACATGTCGTTGCGGAAGGTATGGCTGCCCTTGTCGAAGATCACAGCTACATGCGTAGGCGCGTTGGGGCCGGTGTTGCCTTCGACATAGCGGTGCAGCATGTTGCAGAACCCGGCGACCGCGCCGATCGGCAGGCCGTCGGATTTGCGCGTCAGCGGCGGCAGGGCGTGATAAGCGCGAAAGATGAAGGCCGAGCCGTCGATCAGATGCAGGTGGTGGCCTTTGCCGAATGTCATAGGAATGCTCCGCTGGGTTGGCGACCCTTTTGCCACGAAGCATGGCCCACGGCCAGACGCCAATGCGCCGCGCGGGCAGGTTCGTGCCGTCGGTTCAGGTGTTCAGGGGGTGGTCGGGAAGGCTCAGACTTTGCCTTCGAAATCCGTATGGACGAATTTGCAATCGCAGTAGCCGCATTCGACCCAGCCGCGATCCTGGGGGATTTGCAGCCAGACGCGCGGATGACCAAGCGCGCCTTCGCTGCCGTCGCAGGCCACGCGCCAAGTGTTCACGATGCGGGTTTCGGGCGCTTGCAGGGTCATGGAGTTGGTCCTCGGCTCAGGCGAAAGTTGCCCCTCGTTATGACCAATGCAGGCGCGCGGGGCAAGGGCTCTGCTCGGGAATGGGGGGCTTGTGCACAAAGTGGTTCAAGTGCCAGCCCACAAGGGGTAAAAGGCGCTGAACAGCCACCAAGCCGGAGCAACAGTCTGATGAGCGCCCCCAAACCTGTCGTATTGTGCATCCTTGACGGTTGGGGCCTCAGCGAGGTGCCGGAGGGCAACGCCCCCCTGCTGGCCAAGACGCCGAATTTCGACCGGATCATGCAGACGGGGCCGAAGGCGCAGTTGATCACGCACGGCCCCGATGTAGGTCTGCCGCGCGGGCAAATGGGCAATTCTGAGGTTGGTCATACCAATATCGGCGCGGGCCGCGTGGTGGCGATGGATTTGGGCCAGATCGATCTGGCCATCGAGGAAGGCAGCTTTGCTGAGAATGCACGGCTGCGCGCGTTTATCGCTAAGCTGCAGGAGACGGGTGGCACCGCGCATCTGATGGGCGTCGTCTCAGACGGTGGGGTGCACGGGCATCTCAACCACATGATCGCCGCTGTCCGCGCTTTGGATGCGGCGGAGGTGCCGGTGGTGATCCATGCGGTGACCGATGGGCGCGACGTGGCACCCTCCTCGGCGCTTGGCTATTTCGAGACGTTGGAGGCGGCGCTGCCTGAGGGGGTGAGGATCGTTACCGTGACGGGGCGCTATTTCGCGCTGGACCGCGACAACCGTTGGGATCGTGTGGCGCAAGCCTCTGCTGCGATCTTGCGGGGCGAGGGCGCGGTCTTTCCCGACGCCCGCGCGGCGGTCAAAGCCGCCTACGACCGGGGTGAGACGGATGAATTCATCAGCGCCATTGTAATGGATGGATACAGCGGCGCGGTCTCTGGCGACGGTCTTTTCTGTCTCAACTTTCGCGCCGACCGCGCGCGTGAGATCATGGCGGCCTTGGGCGATCCGGGCTTTGACGCCTATGACACCGGCCCGCGCCCTGAATGGGCGGCGCTGATGGGCATGGCGGAATATTCCAAAGACCACGCCGCCTATATGACCACGATGTATCCCAAGCCGGACATCAAGAACACGCTGGGCGACTGGGTGGCGCAGCACGGGCTGCAGCAGTTCCGACTGGCCGAGACCGAGAAATATCCGCATGTGACCTTTTTCCTCAATGGTGGCGTCGAAACTCCGGCCACGGGGGAGGACCGCAACATGCCCAAATCGCCCAATGTGGCGACCTATGACATGCAGCCTGAGATGTCCTGCGGCGAGGTGACGGATCAATTCGTGCAGGCGATTGAAGCAGGATATGACCTCATCGTGGTAAACTACGCCAACCCTGACATGGTCGGCCACACCGGCGATCTGGCGGCGGCCATCGCGGCATGTGAGGCAGTGGATGCAGGGCTGGGGCGCGTGCTGTCAGCGTTGGAGAAGGCCCGCGGCGCGATGATCGTCACGGCGGATCACGGCAATTGCGAGATGATGATCGACCCTGAGACCGGTGGCGCGCATACGGCGCATACGCTTAACCCTGTGCCGGTGGTGGCGGTGGGCGCGCCCGAAGGGGCAGCTCTGCGCGATGGGCGGTTGGCCGATTTGGCCCCTACGGTGTTGGATTTAATGGGTCTGCCGCAGCCCGAAGAGATGACTGGGAAAAGTTTGCTTTCATGAAACATCTGGCCGCGGCTGTCCTTTTTGCCTGCTTGCCCATGATGGCACAGGCGCAGGCCGAAGAGGCCGCAGGAGAGGCGCGCGCGGCCGCGACCGCGCTGGAGGCGGCGTCGACACGGCTCGATCAAGCGGACGGCGCGCGCGACCGGGTGCAGGCGCTGACCGAAACGATTCAGGCGTTTGAGGCAGGGCTCGCCGCGATGCGCGCGGGTCTGCGGCAGGCAGCGATCAATGAGGCGCAGCTGAGCCGCAAACTACAGGCGCGCGAGGGCGAGGTGGCGCAATTTCTGGGGGTCTTACAAAGCATCGGCGGTGATCCGTCGCCCGTGGTGCTGCTCCATCCCGACGGCCCGATGGGCACCGCTCGGGCCGGGATGTTGTTGGCCGAATTGACGCCCGCGCTCAATGCACGCGCCGATGCGCTGCGCCAAGATTACGAAGATATCAAAACCCTACGTGCCTTGCAGACCGATGCGGCACAGCGCCTGCAAGAGGGGCTGACCGAAGTGCAACGCGCCCGCACCGCGCTTAATCAGGCCATGGCCAACCGTACCGATCTGCCGACCCGCTTTACCGAAGACCCGGTACGCACCGCGATCCTGATCGCCTCGACCGAGACGTTGGATGGATTTGCCAGTGGCCTGTCCGAGATCACAACTGGCGTGGAAGAACCGGCCCCGGTGAACCTTGACGGACAGGTGGGTGAGTTGCCTTTGCCCGCACAGGGCTTGGTGCTGCGCAAGGCGGGAGAGACAGATTCGGCTGGGGTCACACGGCCCGGCATGATCCTTGCCACCCGCCCCCGCGCCATTGTCACCAGCCCCGCGGCGGCGACAATCCGATACGTGGGTCCGCTGCTTGATCTGGGCAATGTCGTGATCCTTGAGCCGCAGGTCGACACGCTGTTTGTGCTGGCGGGGCTAGATATCGTTTACGGCCAAGCCGGGCAGGTGATTGCCGGTGGCACACCCATCGGGTTGATGGGCGGGCCGGAAAGCGGCACAAGTTCTCAGATGTCACCAAATGGTGAAGGCACTGGCACTGACCGGACGGAAACGCTCTATATAGAAGTCAGGCAAGACAACACACCTCAGGACCCGGCAGACTGGTTCCGCACCGACAAGGATGGATAGCAGATGAAGAAATTCGTGATGGCAGCCGTTGCAGGCACGGTCGCGGGGGTGGTGGCAACCACTCAGATCGCCGGACCGCTGCTGGCGCAAGAGGCCGAGAAGACGACCAATGTTTACGAACAGCTCGATCTTTTCGGTGATATTTTCGAACGCATCCGCGCCCAATATGTCGAAGATGTCGACCCCGGTGACCTGATCGAAGCCGCCATCAACGGTATGCTGACCTCGCTTGATCCGCATTCGTCCTACCTGTCGCCCAAGGACGCCGAAAAGATGCGCGAGCAGACGCGCGGCGAATTCGGAGGCTTGGGCATCGAGGTCACCCAAGAAGAGGGTTTCGTCAAAGTCGTCTCTCCCATCGATGGCACCCCTGCTGCTGAGGCCGGAATTGAGGCAGGGGATTTCATCACCCATGTCGATGGTGAAAGCCTCTTGGGTCTCGGCCTCGACGATGCGGTCGAGATGATGCGCGGGCCGGTGGGGTCGGAGATCCTTATCACCGTGGTGCGGGAGGGCGAACCTGAGCCCTTCGACGTCTCGATCGTGCGTGACACGATCCAACTGACCGCCGTGCGCGCCCGCACCGTGGGCCAAACTGCCGTGCTGCGTCTGACAACTTTCAACGAGCAGACCTATCCGAAAATGAAGGAAGGTCTGGAAAAGCAGATCGAAGATGCGGGGGGCATTGAGAATATTAACGGCATCGTGATCGACATGCGCAACAACCCTGGCGGCCTGCTCAACCAGGCGATTGCCGTGTCGGATGCCTTCCTCGAAGAGGGGGAAATCGTCAGCACCCGTGGCCGTGACATCGAAGACGGGGACCGCGTGAACGCCACGCCGGGTGATCTCGCGATGGGCAAACCGATCGTGGTGCTGATCAACGGGGGCTCTGCTTCGGCCTCTGAGATTGTCGCGGGGGCCTTGCAAGATCACCGCCGCGCCATCGTCATCGGCACCAAAAGCTTTGGCAAAGGGTCGGTCCAGACCGTCATGCCGCTGCGCGGTGACGGGGCCATGCGCCTGACCACGGCGCGGTATTACACGCCATCGGGCCGGTCGATCCAAGCGCTTGGCGTTTCGCCGGACATCGTTGTGGCCCAACCCCCAGCGGCACCGGAGGCCGAGGAAGACGAGGCCTTGTCCGCACGTCCCCTGCGCTCGGAAGCTGATCTGCGCGGGCGGTTGAACAATGACAGTCTGACCGACGACCAGATCAAACAGATCGAAGAAGACCGCGAAAAGGCCCGCACGGCTGCCGAGTTGCGCGAAGAGGATTACCAACTGGCCTATGCCATCGACATTCTCAAAGGTCTGTCGGCTCTGGGCCCGAACGAGTAACGGGGCCTTCCCCGAAATGCGAAAAGCCCCGCTGGCAGCAGCGGGGCTTTTTTGTGGCGTATGCAGCGCTGCGCTCGAACGGTTTGCAGCCTAACCTGTTTCGCGGCAATGCCGACGAAAGGCGCGTTTCAGCATGTCGAGTTCGGCGCGCAGGAGGTCCATTTCGGCGCGCATGTCATCACCAAGCGCTTCATCCGCGATGAGGGTCACATGACCCAAGGGCTCACCGCTGCCCTTTTCGGTGATGAGCAGCGTCTGCACCCCATCGGCGATGGCTTCGGGCGGAATGGGGACCGTGAGTTGCCATTGGCCCGCTGTGTCAGTTGGGGTCACGGTCACATCCGGCACCTCTGCACCCTGATGGGTGGCGCTGATCTGCGGTGCCTCCGTCCCGTCCTTAGCGCTCAGCACGCCCTGCCAGAGGCCTTGGAGCAGCACGGTTTTGGTCAGGTCAAATCGGCTCATCACGGGGTTCCTAAATCTGGGCACGGGGGCGGCGGGAGAAGGTGAGGTCGCGCAGCACCACTTGGTTCATGTCCGGCCCCTCAAGGATCAGGTCGATCCACGCAGCTTCGATGCGTTTTTCGTTGAGGTCAGTATAGGCCAGATCAAACTCGACAGTGATGCTCCCCTTGTCGCTGGGCAGTTCGCGCACGATCTGTTCGGTATTTGGGCCGTGGCGGATGTTGAGCCGGGCAAAAATCTCAAGCGGATGCTCCAGTTGCACAATCGTATCCATGCGGATCACATGGCGGCGTTTCAGCCCAGTGATGGCTTCGGTGGGCAGATCGACCACAAGCGACAGGAACGACCCGTCGAATTTGAACACGTCGAGTTTCAGCCCATAGGGAGCCAGATCGGCCTCGCGCTGGTTGCGTAACTGGCGCAGGGTCAGTTCCGATTGCGCGCAGTCGTGGAACAGGGTCACCTCCGCGCCCAGCATCGATTTGGTCTCGACCGCAGAGATCCCCGGCGTGGCAAGCGGGCCCCGCCAAAGTTCGGGCCGCCACGCCCAATCGGCGTTATGGGGTTTGGGAAAGCCAGTGGCACCGATCACTGGCAGGGCCAGCCGTTCGTCCGCGCGGTGGATCAGCCGGTCCAGATGCGCGCGCAGCAGGCGGGCGCGGTTGCGTTGGCGGCGCAGGGTGGCAAGGTCAGCGGTGGCCGCTTTGCGAGCTACGCGTGCCCAGCGTTGCAGCGCGCGGGCATAGAGCTTGCCTTCCAGATAGCCGCTGCGGAAGTTGACCATGGACCTGCGCCTCTCGTTTTGCCGCAGTCTATGGAAGGCAACGGTTTCGTTCAAATAAATAGCCCCGCGATTGTTTCCGGGCGCGGGCAGTGTTGCCGATTTGGAAACAGCGGGCGGGTCAGGAACCCGCAGTTGGCGCGTTTGAGCTTTTGCTGCGGCTTTGGCGGATGAGGTCAGCCACCAAGGCGCGCCCCTCTTCCGAGATCGCGCGGCTTTGTGGGGCGCCGTAAAGGGTGACGCTGGCGACATGGCCGCCGATCCGGGCCGTGCCACGCCAGTGGCGGGGCGACATGCCTTCGGCGGGCACCGGACCTTGAGCGACAAAGATCGTTGCGCCCTCGACGCTACCCGTCTCTTGTATCTGTGTCAGTCCCGCGGCCTGAGCGACCTGCTGCGGCGTGGGCAAGGGGGCGTCACCGTCGGCTTCGGTCAGCGCAAGCGTCAGGATGCCTCGCGGCGCGGCGGTGACCATATCCGGCAGGCCAAGCGCATCACAGCGCGCCATCAGGGCAAAGCGGCTTTTGAGGCTTTTCGGGTCGATGCAATAGCCCTGCGGGGGCACTACCTGCACCGCGCCCCCGGCGAGGGAAGTTTGCAGCAGTGGTTTTTCTGGCGCGCTACTGCTGCCGCCAAGGGAAAAACCCTGCCCGCCTTCACAGGCGGACAGGGTGAGCAACACAAGCGCCGCGAATGGGCTTTTAGAGGTCCATGTAATCATGGGTCTCGGCCTGAGCGCCCGGATGTGTCACCGCGCCAAGGTAGGTGGGACCCACGAGCTTGGCGTATTTCCACAGCGCGCCGCTTTGGTAGTTCGTGGCACGCGGGCCGGTCCAAGCCTTGCGGCGCTCGGCCAGTTCCTCGTCCGAAAGATCAACGCTGATGCTGCCGGTGATGGCATTGAGGGTGATCATGTCGCCATTCTTCAACAGGGCAATCGGCCCACCGTGCGCGGCTTCGGGACCAACGTGGCCTACGCAGAAACCACGTGTCGCGCCGGAGAAGCGACCGTCGGTGATCAGCGCGACTTTCTTGCCCATGCCCTGACCCGAAAGTGCTGCCGTGGTCGCCAGCATCTCGCGCATACCGGGGCCGCCTGCGGGGCCTTCGTTGCGGATGACAAAAACATCGCCCTCGGAGTAGGCGCGGTTTTGCACGGCTTCAAAGGCGTCCTGCTCGCATTCAAACACCAGCGCGGGGCCGGTGAAGACGATATCGTCTTCGGACATGCCCGCGATTTTCACGATGGCGCCTTCTGGGGCGAGGTTGCCTTTCAGGCCCACGACACCGCCGGTCTTGCTGATCGGAGTGGCGACCGAGTGGATCACCTTGCCGTCGGCCTCGCGGTCGATGCGGTCAAGCTCTTCGCCGATGGAGCGGCCTGTCACGGTCAGGCAATCGGTGTGCAGCAGCCCTGCCTTACGCAGCTCCTTCATCACCACCGGCACGCCGCCCGCGTCGTAGAGGTCTTTGGCCACATATTGGCCACCCGGTTTCATGTCGACAAAATAGGGCGTGTCGCGGAAGATCTCGCAGACGTCTTCTAGGTAGAACTCGATCCCGGCCTCATGCGCCATCGCCGGCAGGTGCAGGCCCGCGTTGGTCGAGCCGCCGGTGCAGGCGACGATGCGTGCCGCGTTCTCGAAGGCTTCGCGGGTGCAGATGTCGCGGGCGCGGATGTTCTTCTCGATCAGGTTCATCACCGCGGCGCCCGAGGCTTCGGCATAGGCGTCGCGGCTTTCATAGGGCGCGGGCATGCCGGACGAGTTCGGCAGCGCAAGGCCGATGGCCTCGGATACACAAGCCATGGTATTGGCGGTGAACTGGCCGCCGCAAGCACCGGCAGAGGGGCAGGCCACGCGTTCGAGCACGTCCAAAGCGGCTTGCGACATGGTGCCGTTTTGGAATCGGCCCACGGCTTCGAACATATCCTGCACGGTCAGATCGCGGCTGGCGAAATCTTCGGGAACGTCGGCCCCCGCAGGCGCTTTGCCCGGCAGGATCGACCCGCCATAGAGGAAGACCGACGGTACGTTCAGCCGCAGCATCGCCATCATCATCCCCGGCAGCGACTTGTCACAGCCCGCAAGACCCACGATGGCGTCATAGCAGTGGCCGCGCATGGTCAGCTCGACCGTGTCGGCAATCGCTTCGCGCGACGCGAGCGAAGAGCGCATGCCCTCGTGACCCATCGCGATGCCATCGGTGACGGTGATGGTGGTGAATTCGCGTGGCGTGCCCTTTTCGGCGTGCACGCCGATCTTCACCGCCTGCGCCTGACGGTTCAGCGCGATGTTACAGGGGGCAGCTTCGTTCCAGCAGGTGGCAACGCCCACCAGCGGCTGGTGAATCTCTTCTTCGGTCATGCCCATGGCATAGTAATAGGACCGGTGCGGCGCGCGGGCCGGGCCTTCGGTCACGTGGCGGCTGGGCAGCCGGGATTTGTCGAAGCGGGGCGTGGTGGACATCGGTGGGCTCCTTGAAACGTCTTGAATGGAATAGTCGGGCAGGGGCGGTGCTGCAAGGCTTTGGCGCGGATGAGGCGGGGGAACTGTTGTATTGCAGCGTGTTAGGGCATAGGTTCTGACCTTCTGGCGCGGTCGGTTGGAACCGCCCGCAAGCGTGAAAGCCCGGCATATGCTCTGCAAGAACCACTCCCGATCTGACCTGCGCCGCTCATGAACTGGCGGCCTGATTACAGCGCGCATGCGGAGTTTGTCGCGCCCGCGCGCCGTTCATCGGCGCTTTGGCGGTTTTTCTTGGGGCTGTTCGTGGCGGTGGTGGCCTATGTCGCGCTGAACGAGCTCTACTTCCAGACAATCTATGCCTTCGCAGGAACATCGGCGGCATCGCTGCATGGCAACCTGCTGAAAGGCGCTACGCCGCAGGCGATGTATCTCCTGCTGTTCAGCTTTGGGACCATGGCGATGGCCGTCGGTGTGACCGTGCGGGTGGTGCATCGGCGCAATGCGGGCAGCCTATTGGGCGTGTCCGGGCGGCTTTGGCCAAGTTTTCGCGCGGTGTCTTTGGCAATGTTGCTGCTGGGGGCTGTGTTGCTGATCCTGCCGCCGTGGGACATGGGAGGCGATTTGACAGCCAACCTGCCCCTAGGCCGTTGGTTGCTGCTCTTGCCGCTGTCGCTGCTGGCCGTGCTGGTGCAGGTCAGCGCCGAAGAGATCGTCTTTCGCGGCTATGTGCAGCAGCAACTGGCGGCACGGTTTAACTCTCCGTTGATCTGGATGGTACTGCCTTCGGCGCTTTTCGCGCTTGGTCACTACCTGCCCGCTGAGGCAGGGGAGAACGCCCTGATGGTGGCGCTCTGGGCCGGTGTTTTCGGGATGCTGATGGCCGACCTTACCGCGCGCTCCGGCTCGCTTGGGCCTGCCATTGCGGTGCATCTGTGGAACAATGTCTCGGCCATTCTCATTTTCTCTCTGCCGGATGATCTGTCCGGGCTGGCGCTGTACCTTACGCCCTTTTCGATGGATGACGCGGCGGCGTTGCGCACATGGTTGCCGGTGGACTTTGCGTTGATGCTGGTCTCGTGGTTGGCCGCGCGGCTGGCGATACGCCGCTGATTGCAATTTCCCCATGCGGGGATTATCTGGGACGGAACCACAGCAGAGGCCTGCCAATGAACTGGATCACAAATTACGTCCGCCCGCGAATCAACTCGATCTTCTCGCGCCGCGAGACGCCGGACAACCTGTGGACCAAGTGCAATGAATGCGGCACCATGCTGTTTCACCGCGAGTTGTCGGACAATCTGAACGTCTGCACCAACTGCGGCCATCACATGCACATCAGCCCGCGTGCACGGTTCAAGGCGCTGTTTGACGGCGGCATCTTTACCGAGATTAAAGTGCCCGCGCCCACGCCGGACCCGCTCCATTTTAAGGATCAGAAGCGCTATCCCGACCGGATGAAAGCGGCGCAAAAGCAGACCGGTGAGCATGAGGCGATGCTGGTCGTCACTGGCGATATTGGCCGCACGCCGATCGTTGCCTGTGCGCAGGATTTCTCCTTCATGGGCGGTTCCATGGGGATGTATGTCGGCAATGCGATTATCGCTGCCGCCGAAGAGGCCGTGAAGCTGAAACGCCCGCTGGTGCTGTTCTCCGCCGCCGGTGGCGCGCGGATGCAAGAAGGTATCCTCAGCCTGATGCAGATGCCGCGCACCACGGTCGCTGTGCAGATGCTGAAAGAGGCTGGCTTGCCCTATATCGTGGTGCTGACCCATCCGACCACGGGCGGCGTCACCGCGTCCTACGCGATGTTGGGCGACGTGCAGATTGCGGAGCCGAATGCGCTCATCTGCTTTGCCGGGCCGCGCGTTATTGAGCAGACCATTCGTGAAAAACTGCCCGAAGGCTTTCAGCGCGCGGAATATCTGCTCGACCACGGGATGCTCGACCGGGTGACCAAACGGACCGAGATGCGTGATGAGTTGATCACCATCACCCGTATGCTGATGGGAATGACGCCTGCCGTACGCGGCGATCTGCCCGCGCCTGAGGAAGTGGAAGTGGCCGAAGCCGCCGCCGCTGTTCAGGCTGCAGCGGATCTGCCTGCCGACAAGCCCAAGAAGAAATGAGCACGCCTTCATCGGACGTCATCCTTGAACGGATGATGGCGCTGCACCCCAAGATCATTGACCTTACGCTCGACCGGATGTGGCGGCTGCTCGAGGCCTTAGGCAACCCGCAGAGTGACCTGCCGCCGGTGATCCATATCGCCGGCACCAACGGCAAAGGCTCGACCCAAGCGATGATCCGCGCGGGGTTAGAAGCGGCAGGCAAAACGGTCCACGCCTATACCTCGCCCCACCTTGCGCGGTTTCATGAGCGTATCCGGGTCGCGGGGGAGTTGATATCCGAGCCTGACCTCGCCGCCGTTTTGGACGAATGCCACGCCGCCAACGGTGGCGAAGAAATCACCTATTTCGAGATCACCACTTGCGCCGCGATCCTTGCCTTCTCGCGGGTGGCTGCCGATTACACGCTGCTCGAAGTGGGCCTTGGCGGACGCTTGGACGCGACCAATGTGGTCGATCCGGTTCTGACGGTGATCGCCCCGGTTTCAGTCGATCATCAGCAGTATCTAGGCGACACATTGGCCGAGATCGCGGGTGAGAAGGCGGGCATTATCAAGCGGTTGGTGCCCTGTGTGGTCGGCCCGCAAGAAGAGGCCGCGCTTGAAGTGATTGAGGACCGCGCCGCGAAACTTGGCGCGCCTCTGTTGGCCCATGGTCAGCAATGGCATGTCGGGCCCGAAGCTGGGCGTATGGTCTATCAAGATGAGCGCGGCCTGCTTGATCTACCGCGTCCCAATCTGCCCGGTGATCATCAGATCATGAATGCCGGTGCTGCGCTGGCAGCGCTGCGCCAGCTTGGAATCGATGTGGAGGCTTGCGAGGCTGCGGTGACGCAGGCGCAGTGGCCTGCACGGATGCAGCGGCTGTCGGATGGCCCGCTGGCGCGCATGGCGCCCGAGGGTGAGTTGTGGCTGGACGGTGGCCATAATCCTGCCGCCGGAGAGGCGTTGGCGGCGACGCTGGCCGCCCTGCCGAAACGCCCGACGCATTTGATTTGCGGGATGCTGAACACCAAAGACATCGCCGGATATCTGCGCCCATTGGCGGCGGAGGCAGCTAGCCTCACCGCCGTGTCGATCCCCGGCGAGGCAGCAACCCTGCCTGCCGAGGCCACGGCGAAGGTGGCGCACGATGTTGGCATTGAGGCTGGCGAGGCCGAGAATGTCACCGCGGCACTAAAGGCGATTATCGCCCGCGATCCCCATGCACGTGTGCTGATCTGTGGCTCGCTCTACCTCGCCGGTAGCGTGTTGCGGGAAAACGTCTAATTAACCATATTTGGGCACCCCGCTGCTGTACGGTGCAGATGTGGTGTATCTTGGTCTGAGGAAGTCTCCCCTTTCGAATTTGACCGAGGTGTCCCCATGCGCAACTTTACTCAACCGGCGCGTCACGATCAGGACGATGCACGGAAATATCAATTTATCTTCATGGCGATAGGTGTCGCGATCATCGCGGCGGGCCTGTGGTGGCTTTACGAGGTCGAACGGCCTTATCACCCGATTTTGCAAGGCAATGACCTGCATATGCAGACGGTCAGCGATTCCTGATGTGGCATTAGGGGGTGATTAACGCCCCCAGTCCTCACTTTGCATTTCGCGCAGACGTGACGCCGTGCGCTCGAATTCAAAGGTGCCTTCGCCCTCTAGATACAGCATCTCCGGCACAGCGGCGGCAGAGCAAATCAGCCGCACCTTCGCTTCGTAAAGCGCGTCGATCAGGGTGACGAAACGCTTGGCCTCGTTAAAGTTCGTCCGACCAAGCGAAGGAATGTTATCCAGCAGCATAACCCGCACGGCCTGCGCCAACGCGAGGTAATCCGCCGCGCCCAAAGGCTGTCCACAAAGCGCGTGGAAACCGGCGCGGGCCATGCCGTTGTGGAATGCCGGGATCACGACCTCGCGACCTTTGACATGCAGCGTCAGCGGCTCGCCCTTGGTGCCAGCTAGATCATCCCAAACCGCATCCATCGCCGCGCGGCTTTCCGCATTCACGGGGGTGAAATAGACCTGCGAGCCCGCCAGCCGGTCTTGACGATAGTCGGTGGGGCTGACCAGTTCATGCACCACCATCCGCTCTTTGATCAGCTCGATAAACGGCACAAAGACTTCGCGGTTGATGCCGTTTTTATACAAAGCGTCGGGCAGGCGGTTGGAGGTCGTCACGACCACGACCCCAGCGGCGAAGAGTGCCTCAAACAGGCGGCCCACGATCATCGCATCGGTGATGTCGGTGATCTGCATTTCGTCGAAAGCAAGCAGGCGCACGCTCTCGGCCACGTCGCGGGCAACGGGCGCGATGGCGTCATCCACCCCGGTCTTGCGGACCTCATGCATGGCGTTGTGGATTTCTTGCATGAAGGCGTGGAAATGCACCCGCCGTGCAGGGATGTCGGGCAGATGCGCCACGAACATATCCATCAGCATCGACTTGCCGCGCCCCACGCCGCCCCAGAGGTACAGGCCCTTGGGCGGTTCGGGGGCCTTGCGAAAAAAGCTCTTCTTCGGTGGGTTGGTCAGAGCGTCGCGGATGCGGTCAAACTCCGCCATCACGATTTCTTGGGCCGGATCGGCCCTGAGTTTGCCCTCGGCGACAAGCTGGGCATAGGTCTCGCGCATATTTCTCATGGCGGGAGAGATAGCGTGCTGCTGGGGGATAGGAAAGGTGGACTTGTGGAGATGGCCCGGCGCCTGCGCCTTGGTTCCGGGCCTGAGCGTTTACCAGTCCGTCGGACCCTTCTCGGCGAACTCATGCACCAGAAAATCGATAAAGGCGCGGACCTTGGGCTGGGTGAACCGGCCCGGGGGATAGACGGCATAGATGCCTTGGGTCTCCAGCGGCAGTTCGGGGATTGCGTCTTCTACCAAGCCTTTCTCCATCGCCTCAGAGTACAGAAAGCTTGGCAAATAGGCGATGCCCAGCCCCGAAATCGCGGCGTTAAGCAGGCTTTGCCCGTCATTGACCGACAACCAGCCCGCGGTACGGACCTGCCGCTTTTCCCCCGAAGGTGCGGTCAGTTTCCAGACATTGCCCGAGGATTGGTTCGAGTAATGCAGCAGTTTGTGATTGTTCAGATCGTCGATCTTTTCCGGGCGGCCATACTGCTCGAAATACTTCGGGCTGGCGATCATGCGTTTGGTCGTCTCGGTCAGCTTGCGGGCGCGCAGGGTGCTGTCTTCCAATTCCCCAATGCGCACGGCCATGTCGAAGCCTTCTGAGATCAGTTCCACATAGCGGTTGTTCAGCACCATATTCACTGTGATGTCAGGGAAATCCGAGAGGAAATCCGACAGCGCGGGCGATAGATGATTCACGCCAAAGTCTGTTGCCACCGAAATCCGCAACAGGCCCGAAGGCGCGGATTGCATGGATGTGACAAGTGCATCGGCTTCGCCAGCGTCATTAAGCACCCGGCGGGCGCGGTCGTAATAGGCAAGGCCAATCTCGGTGGGCGAGACGCGGCGGGTTGTGCGGTTAAGCAGCCGTGCGCCCAAGCGGGCCTCTAGCGATGACACATGCTTTGAGACAGCAGATTTCGAGATCCCCATCTTCTTGGCAGCATCGGTAAAACCACCCTGATCCACAACTGTGGCAAACGCTTCCATTTCCGTAAGGCGGTCCATTGCCTGTCCCTTCGCATTAAACTTGTTGGGATCAGCTATGGGCTGCAATTCAGGCAGGATCGGGGCAGAGGCAAGACAGTCCCGTGGTCTTTGCGGGGATCGTTCATGGCATGGAAACGGCAGAACAATCGGTTTCCACTGGGTTCAGAGCCAGCGCAGCCATTTCAGAACCGCCAGCATAATCGCGGCAAGGCCGACCATGGCAAGGCACAGGATCGCAAAGGCACGCGGATCATCGACGCCCGGCATCCCGCCCACGTTCACGCCGAAGAGCCCGGTCAGAAATCCCAAGGGCAGGAAAACGGCAGCAGCGATGGACAGCACATAGCCATGCCGCGCTTGGCGTTGCGCCACTTGGTTGTCGTGCTCGTCTTGGACGGTAACGATGCGTTCTTGAAGGGCGTCCAACTCCTCCACCACGATGGCGGTGCGGTTGGCCAGTTCGCGCAGTTTCATCGAATCAACATCCGGCACCAAGGGCAGGTCCAACTGCGCGAGCCGCTCCAGCGCCGCACGCTGCGGGGCGAGGTAGCGCTCCAGTTTGATCGTGCTGCGGCGGGTGACTGGCAGGTCTTTCGGCGGCGGGGTGCTAAGGTCTTCGAGATCGGTCTCATAGAATGCCGTGCGGTCCGCCAGCCGGGCAACCTCGGTCTGGACCCGTGCGGTCAGCCTGGAGACAAGCGCCTCCAAAAAGGCAGAGGGCTGGCGTGGGGCATTGTTTTGGGTGGCAAGCGTGCGCAGCTCATCAATGGCAAAGACCCGGCGCATCCGCACCGTGATCACCACCGCATCCGTGACCCACATGCGGATTGAGACCATCTGATCGGCCTGCTGCCCTTCGTTCAGGTTGATGCCGCGCAGATTGAGGATCAGACCTTCCTCATACTCGTCACAGCGCGGTCGGGTTTCCGGTTGCAGCAGAGCGCCTGCCGGAATTTCCGGCAAATGTTCGGCCAGCCACGGTTCCAGCGCCGGATCGGCCATGTCGTAATGCCACCAACGGTAGCGCGCAGGCCCGGTTAGATGGCTATCTTCGGGCACGGAGGTGGTGCCGTCATCATATATGTCGAAGACGCAGAGGGGCATAATCACCTATGGGCTGGCAGACGCTGCGGTGATTTTGCGGGTTGCGCGCGCCGGGTGCAAGGGCGCGCGCGCCAAGGGCTTAGAGGGCGGCGGCCAGACGTGTGCCTTGATTGATCGCGCGTTTCGCGTCGAGTTCTGCCGCCACATCCGCACCTCCGATGACGTGACAGGGGGTGCCACGGGCCTCCAGCGTGTCAGCAAGGCTGCGGTCAGAGAGTTGCCCGGCGCAGAGCACGATGGTGTCCGCCTCGATCAACGTCGGCTTCTCCCGCGTCTCGCCAAAGGAGATGTGCAGGCCGGCTTCGTCGATCTTCTCATAGTTCACACCCGCGATCATCTGCACGTTGCGCATGGTGAGTGAGGCGCGGTGGATCCAGCCTGTCGTCTTGCCCAAACCTTTGCCGGGTTTGCTGGTCTTGCGTTGCAGCATGGTGATCTGCCGCGCAGGCGCGGGGGGCTGTGGCCCTTCGGGGGCCAGCCCGCTGCGATGCTCGCCCGGATCGGTGACACCCCATTCGCGCATCCATTCGGGCAGGTTCAGCGTGCTGCTCTCGCCATCGTGGACAAGGTGTTCAGACACATCAAAGCCGATACCGCCCGCCCCGATCACGGCGGCCCGCTGACCGACCTTTGCCGTGCCGTTCAGCACATCAATGTAGCTCACGACATTGCCGCCGTCTTGCCCCGGAATTTGCGGATCGCGAGGCACCACGCCGGTGGCTATGATCACCTCGTCAAAGCCGCTGAGCGCATCGGCGGTGGCTTCGGTCTCTAGCTGTACGGTCACGTCATGGACCTTGAGCATGGTACGATACCAATCGACCAAGCCCCAAAACTCCTCTTTACCTGCGACCTGTTTGGCGAGGTTAAGTTGCCCGCCAATCTCACGCGCGCGGTCTATCAAAGTAACATTATGCCCGCGCTCGGCGGCGGTGATTGCGGCGGACAGGCCAGCAGGGCCAGCGCCCACGACGGCCACAGATTTCGCTACCGCCACAGTTTCAATCCGCAGTTCCGTTTCATAGCAAGCGCGCGGGTTCACAAGGCAGGTCGATATCTTGCCGCCGAAGGTATGATCAAGACAGGCTTGGTTGCAGGCGATGCATGGGGCGATCTGGTCGGCCTTGCCTGCCTTGGCCTTCGCGAGGAAATCGGCATCTGCCAGCATCGGACGGGCAAGGCTGACCATATCGGCGCAGCCGTCCGCCAGCACCTCTTCGGCGACCCCGGGTGTGTTGATCCGGTTCGAGGTGATCAGCGGGATGCCCACCTTGCCCATCAGCTTTTTCGTCACCCAAGAGAACGCCGCGCGGGGCACTGAGGTGGCAATCGTCGGGATCCGTGCCTCATGCCAGCCAATGCCGGTGTTGATGATCGTGGCTCCGGCTTTTTCGATCTCCTGCGCCAGTTGCACGACCTCCTCAAAGGTCGAACCATTGGGGATCAGGTCAATCATCGACAGACGGTAGATCAGGATGAAATCCGCGCCCACCGTCTCGCGCACGCGGCGCACCACTTCGATCGGCAGGCGCATGCGGTTCTCATAGGACCCGCCCCAGCGGTCTTCGCGTTTGTTGGTATGGGTGACGAGGAACTGGTTCAGGAAGTAGCCCTCCGAGCCCATGATCTCTACCCCATCATAGCCCGCCTCACGCGCGCGCAGGGCGCAGGCGGCGATGTCACTGATCTGTTTCTCAATACCTTCCTCGTCCAACTCCTTGGGCGCGAACATTGAGATCGGGGATTTGATGGCGCTTGGGGCTACGCATTCGGGGGTGAAGGCATAGCGGCCCGCGTGCAGGATCTGCATCGCGATCTTGCCGCCTGCCTCATGCACGCGCTGCGTGATGATACTGTGGTTGTCCACGTCCTTTTGGGTGACCATCATCGCCGCGCCATGGGCAACAGACCCTTCGCGGTTCGGCCCAATGCCGCCTGTTACCATCAGCCCGACATCGCCCCGTGCGCGGGTCGCGTAGAATTCAGCAACGCGGTTCCAGTCCTGCGTCTCTTCCAGCCCGGTGTGCATTGACCCCATCAGCAACCGGTTCTTCAGCGTGGTGAAACCAAGGTCAAGCGGGGCAAGCAGGTGGGGGTAGTCGGACATGGCTTTACCTTTCTGGGTGGGCTGGGTCACTGTGACACCATCGGAAACGGCAGGGCAAGTCACGCGAAACGCCGCGTCAAGGATGCCGGTGCCGAAACGTCAAAGCCGCAATGTGACCGCTTTGAGCCGCGCCGTGGTCGTGCTAACTCCCTCATGAACGCCACTCAGGAGACCTGCCCTCATGACCCCCGAAGAGATTGCCAAACTGCCCTACCGGCCTTGCGTCGGCGTGATGCTGGTGAATGCCGAGGGCGAGGTCTTTGTCGGCCAGCGGCGCGACCGGGATCAGGACGCTTGGCAGATGCCGCAGGGCGGGGTCGACAAGGGCGAGGCCGCGCGCGATGCGGCCCTGCGTGAGTTGGAGGAAGAGACTGGCATCCCCCGCGATCTGGTTCGGATCGAAGCCGAGACGACAGGTTGGCTGCCCTATGATCTGCCCCATGGACTGGTGCCCAACATCTGGAAGGGCCGCTACCGGGGGCAGGAACAGAAATGGTTCCTCATGCGTTTTCTCGGACAGGACGATCAGGTGAATATCCAAACGGCCGAGCCTGAATTCTCGGAATGGCGCTGGATGCCCGCGGGTCAACTCGTCGCCAATATCGTGCCGTTCAAACGTGCGGTCTATGCGGCGGTTCTTGAAGAGTTTGAGGAGAAGTTATGACACGGATCATTGCTTGCGCTCTCGCCACCTTGGCTCCGCTTCCCGCGCTTGCGCTTAGTTGTCTGCCTCATTCTGTAGAGGCGACCTATCAACGCGCGGCAGAAGCTAAAGAAAGCTATGTCGTAGTGCAGGGCCGTCTGACCTTTGATGCCAGCGCATTGCCGGACAATGGCACCGGCACCATCAATCCCCCCGAAGAGACGCCGATCCCAGCTGAAATTAGTGGCAAGGCGCTTTCCGATGGGGGCTTTGACGTGCCCTTTGAACAGCCGTTGATGCTGAACGTTCTGTGCTACGGCCCGTGGTGCGGCTCTGCCGAGGAAGGCGAGGTGCTGGCCTTTCTCAAACGCGGTGCCAATGGCACCTATATGCTTGAGAGCAACCCTTGCGGCGGCGACCTCTTTGGATCGCCCAAGCCCGCAATGGTCGACAAGGTGATCGCCTGTTTCCAAGGGGCGGAATGCACGCCGGTGCGCTAATTCGGCAGCAGTCGTTTAAACTTGGATCAGGGGCACCTGCGGTGCCGCATCGCGCGGCAGCAGGCCGATCAGGCGGGGATCATCGTCAATCTCAACCTGACGGCGGAAGGGGTTGAACCCCGAGCGCATATAGAACCCAAGCGCTTGCGGGCTGTCATTAGTGCAGGTGTGTAGATGCAGCCGGTTGATCGGCTTTTCCCATGCCAGCGTGATCGCTTGGTTCATCAGATACCGCCCCGACCCGCTGCCGATCAGCGCAGAGGTCAGCCCGAAATAGGCCAGCTCACAGCTGCCGTCTTCGGGGTAGTTCAGTTCCAGCAGCGCCTCGTCCTTGCCATTACGGGTAAGCGTATAGAAGTCCCGTGCAGGGTCTTGCAATAGCGCGGTGAGGGCCGCGTCGTCCAGTTTCAGCCGCCCATACCACAGCCAATCCGTCCCGACCCGGCGAAAGATGTCGCGAAACCAGTCGAGCGTCGGAGTGAGCTTCCGAAAGGTGACACCTTCAGGCAGAGGCACTTCGCGGAGGGTGGGTTTGGCACTCATCTGAAGATGTGTCACCACCACCGCCAATTTGCCAGGAGGGACGTCGTGAAAGCCGCTTTCCATCATCAAACCAGCCCCTCGGCTTTAAACAGCGCCATGATGTCGGTCTGGGGGCGGGGGCCGATGTGGCGGATGACTTCGCCCGCACAGATGTTGCCCATACGGCCACAGGTTTCCAGATCGCGGCCCGTGGCAAGACCATAGAGGAAGCCCGCCGCGAATTGGTCGCCCGCGCCCGTGGCATCTACCGGCACGACCTTTTCAACCGGCACGTCGACACGTTCCTCGCCTCGGACCAGCGTGACCCCGTCGCCCGAACGGGTGCAGACCACCAGCGGGCAAATCTCGGCGGTCTTGGCCAGGGCGACTTCGGTATCGTCTGTTTCCCACAGGGCGCGAATTTCAGCCTCGTTGCCGATCACATAGCCCAGATCGTTCTTAATCAGCGTGAGGAAGTCATCGCGGTGACGTTCCACGCAGAAGGGGTCGGAGATGGCAATGCCCGCCATGCCGCCGCCCGCTGCCGCTGCCCGCGCGGCCTCACGGAATGCGGTTTTGCCGGCGTCATGGTCAAAGAGATAACCTTCAAGAAACATCAGCTTGGCTTGGGAAGTCACTGCCTGCGGCACATCCTCCGAAGTCAGTCCGGTCGAGATGCCGAGGTATGTGTTCAGCGAACGCTCCCCGTCCGGGGTCACGAAGATCATGCAGCGCGAGGTCGGGTTCTCTCCCTCTGCCACCGGGGCGTTGACGAAATCGATGCCGATATCGGTCATCGCCTTCGCATAGAACTGGCCCAGTTCATCATCACGCACCCGGCCGATGAAGGCGGTCTTGAGGCCCAGCGCGCCCGCACCTGCCACGGTATTGGCGACCGAGCCGCCCGGCGTCTGCAAGCGGTCTTGCATCGCACCATAGAGGTCTTCGGCGCGGTCACGCTCGATCAACTGCATGATGCCTTTCTCGATGCCATTGTCGGCAAGGAAAGCGTCATCCGCATGGGAGATCACGTCGACGACGGCGTTGCCGATGCCAACCACTTCGTATTGGGTCATTCTGTCTTGTCCTCGTATTGGCACAGGTCTCGGATGATACAGGTGCGGCACAGCGGTTTGCGTGCTTTGCAGTGATAGCGGCCATGCAGGATCAGCCAATGATGGGCATGGCGCTGGAAATCAGCGGGGATGTTGTCTTCGATGGCGCGCTCGACCGTATCGACCGTCTTGCCCGGCGCGATGCCGGTGCGGTTGCCGACGCGGAAGATATGCGTGTCCACCGCCTGCGCGGGCTGGCCCCACCACATGTTAAGCACGACATTCGCCGTCTTGCGCCCCACACCCGGTAGCGATTGCAGCGCAGCGCGGGAATTGGGCACCTTGCCGTTGTATTCGTCGACGAGGATTTGGCTCAGCTTGATGACGTTTTTGGCTTTCTGACGGTAGAGGCCGATGGTCTTGATATGCTCAATTAGCCCCTCGACCCCTAGATCGAGCATCTTTTGCGGCGTGTCGGCAATTTTGAACAATTCGCGCGTGGCTTTGTTGACGCCCGCGTCGGTCGATTGCGCACTTAGTGCCACGGCCACGACGAGCGTATAGACGTTCACATGCTCCAACTCGCCCTCGGGCTCAGGCTCGGCCTGTTGGAAGCGTGTGAAAATCTCGCGGATCGTATGGTAATCAAGTTGGCGGGCCATGGGCCGGGTATGCGATGAAAGACGCGGCAGGGCAAGCAGGGGCGGGCTTTGCGATACGTTGGCGCAAGAAACGGGTCGCGCGGGGGCAGGGGTGCGCGTATCTTCATGCCATGACACAGATCACAGACATATCCCCCGCGCCCGAAGATCAGGGTTACCACTATCAGGTGATGCGCCGCGCCATCGCCCTGATTGACGAGGCCGAAGACCCCAAGCAACTGGACTGGATCGCCGGGGAAATGGGCATGTCTTCCGCACATTTTCAAAGGCTTTTCTCGCGTTGGGTCGGTGTGTCGCCCAAGCGCTATCAGCAGTATCTGATGCTGGATCAAGCCAAGGTCATGCTGCGCGACCATTTTACGACGCTGGCTGCCGCGCATGAGCTGGGTCTCTCGGGCAGCGGGCGGTTGCATGACCTCTTCCTGCGCTGGGAGGCGATGAGCCCCGGTGAGTTCGCCCGCAAGGGCGCTGGACTCACGATCTATTGGGGGTGGTTTGACAGTCCCTTCGGTCCGACGCTGGTGATGGGGACCGACAAAGGCATCTGCGGCTTGGCGCTTTCCTCAGAAGTGGGGGAAGACGCGGCGATGGAGGATCTTTGCAGTCGCTGGCCTATGGCTGATTTTACGGAGGCGCCCGACCGGCTGCGCGCTTGGGTCGACACGGCCTTTGGGATGCAAAAAGACCCGGAGGCCAAAGCGCCGCTATATCTTATCGGAGCACCCTTTCAAATCAAGGTTTGGGAGGCGCTGTTGAGCATCCCCTCGGGGCAGGTGACAACCTATTCCGAAATTGCGCAGACCATCGGTAGCCCCCGTGCCGTGCGCGCGGTAGGGACCGCCGTAGGGCGGAACCCGGTGAGTTGGTTGATCCCCTGTCACCGCGCATTGCGTAAGAGCGGGGGCTTGGGCGGATATCACTGGGGCCTGCCGGTCAAACGGGCCATGCTGGCGTTTGAGGCCGCGCGAGCAGAAGCCTAAACTGCGGAGTCTGGGCGGGTTTTTGCCGAACAGCGGCTATATGTAATGTTCGTGGGAACTTTGCATGACTATATTGCGTTCACGTAAAGATGCCCCGCCCGAACGGGGCCCGTAAACATGAAGGCAGTAGACATGATTTCTTCGAAAATGACTTTGGCCGCCGCTCTGGCTGGCGCGATGACACTGGGTGCGTGTACGCAACCAATGCAGCCGGGCAATGGCGATCCCAACCAGCGTACCAAGAACGGCGCTTTGATCGGTGCGGGCGTCGGGGCCCTTGCCGGTGCGCTGTCGAAAGGCGACGGCAATCGTACCGAAGCGGCCGTAAAGGGCGCATTGGTCGGTGGCGCGATCGGCGCGGGCGTTGGTTACTCGCTCGACAAACAAGAGGCAGAGTTGCGTGCCGCGATGGATAGCCGTGTGGTGATCACCAACACAGGCGACCGTCTGATCGTGACCCTGCCGCAGGACATCCTGTTCGCGACAGACAGCACAAGCGTCGCTCCTGCGCTGCGTGACGATCTAGCCGCCTTGGCTCAGAACGTGAACGTCTATCAGAACTCCACCCTGCAGGTCGTGGGTCACACCGACAGCGACGGCGAAGCGGCATACAACCAGCAGCTTTCCGAGCGTCGTGCACAGGCCGTGGGCAGCATTCTGCTCTCCAACGGCGTGCCGCAGCAGCGTTTGCAGACATTTGGCCGTGGCGAAAGCCAGCCGGTGGCAAGCAACCTGAGTGCCGCAGGCAAAGCGCAGAACCGCCGGGTCGAAATCGTGATCCTGCCCAACGCGCGCTAAACCGCGCTTAAATAATGTTTGAGAACCCCGGCCAGTGGCCGGGGTTTTTTCTTTTCGTCAGAGGTTATCGCTGACCCGGAACCCTTCGGGGATCGTGTCGCGCCCCTCAAGCAGCAAATCGGCCATGACCTGTCCAACTTTGGGGGCCATGCCGAACCCGATCTTGAAGCCGCCATTCGCAATATAATGCTCCGGTTTGCCGGGCCATGCGCCCAACATCGGTGCGCGGCTCCGGCTGCGCGGACGTAATCCGGCCCAGCGTTCGACGACCGGCGCGTCTTGCAAAGCGGGCACCGCCGCGCGGGCTTTTGCGATCACAGCGTCAAGCTGCGCATCGGTGCTGTCAGGGCTGTCATACTCTCTCTCAGTTGTGCCGCCGACGGCCACGGTGCCGTCCAGATGCGGGATCACATGCACCCCATCGGCGAAAAGCTGTGCCGCACCGCCTCGGTCCAGCTGTAACAGCGCCGCTTGGCCCTTGATGCCTGCGCCGACCAAACGCGAATGGCCCGCGTTAAGCACCTCTAACCCCGCGACACCAGTGGCCCAAAGGACTTTGCCTTGTTCCGGGGCGTCGTTGAGAACTTCTACGCCTTTGACCGCTAATGCTGCGACGAGGGATGCGCAGGCACGGCGCGGGTGGACGAGGGCGCTCAGCGTATCGCGGATCAGCCAGCCGGTGGGGCTATTGGGGGCCCAAGCGTTCCCCTCGGCGCGGACAACCTCCCACCGTGCGTGGCCCTGCCAGAGGTCCGTCGCCGTGGCTTCCCGCTGTCGGGCGAGGGCCAGCGCCGCTTCATCCGCGATAGGCTGTAAACGCCCGCTGCGGATATACCCCGGCGCGACGCCTCCTGTGGCTGCAATCTCGCCCCAGAATGCCTCAGCGCTCAGAAGGCTGTCGAGTTGAAAGGCTTTCTTGGCGTTCCAGTTCTCGGGCACATGCGGCGCCAGCGCGCCGACGATCCCGCCCGAGGCGCCTGCCGCCGGCCCGGCAGGGTCCACCACCCGCACCGACGCCCCGCGCAAGACGCAGGCCCAAGCCACCGTCAGGCCGAAAATCCCGGCCCCTCTTACGGTTACATCCACCATTGCCATTCCCCGCCAGCTTGCGCAGTGTCTGCGCGACTTCACTTCCCCTCTAGCAGGACGTACCGTGCCAGACCAGAATGCCCAGATCACTTGGCGCGAGGGCCAAGTGCCCGTTTCGACCCAGTTCGATGACCCCTACTTCAGCCTAGAGGACGGCGCGGCGGAGACGGCTTATGTCTTTCTGGCGGGCAACGACCTGCCCGAGAGGTTCCGCCCCGGCTTTCACATTGCGGAGCTTGGCTTTGGCACGGGCCTGAACCTGCTGCTGGCGTGGGACGCATGGATGCAGGCGGGCCACGAGGGGCCGCTGCATTTCACCAGTTTCGAAGCTTACCCCATGCGTCCCGAGGATATGGCGCTGGCCCATGCGGCCTTTCCGGCGCTCGACGGGCGGCGCGATGCGCTGACGGCGGCATGGGATGGCACGGGCGGCGTGTTGGAGCTACCGGGATTGCGGGCCGAGATCATCTTCGGCGATGCGCGCGAGACCCTTCCAGCTTGGCAGGGGCGGGCCGATGCTTGGTTCCTCGACGGGTTCTCCCCCGCCAAGAACCCGGAATTATGGGGCGATGACCTGATGGCCGAGGTGGCGCGCCACACCGCGCCGGGCGGCACTGCCGCGACCTATACCGCTGCTGGCTTCGTTCGCCGTGCGCTCAGCGCGGGTGGTTTCGAGGTGACCCGCATCCCCGGCTATGGCCGCAAGCGCCACATGACCCGCGCGCAGATGCCAGTATGAGCCAGTCTAACAACATCCCGCTCGGCATCATGCTGATGATCGCCACCACGATGGTTTTCGCGGCCCAAGACGGGCTGTCGCGCCACTTGGCCGAGAATTACAACGTGCTGATGGTGGTGATGATCCGTTATTGGTTCTTCGCCGCTTTCGTCATCGCGCTGGCTCTGCGCAAGGCGGGCGGCATCCGCAAGGCCGCCGCCACGACGCAGCCCGCGGTGCAAATCCTGCGCGGCGTGCTGTTGTCGGCGCAGATTTGTACGATGGTGCTGGGCTTCACCATTCTGGGGCTGGTGGAGAGCCATGCGGTCTTTACCTGCTACCCGCTTTTGGTGGCGGCGCTCTCCGGTCCGATCTTGGGTGAGAAAGTCGGCTGGCGGCGGTGGGCGGCGATTGGTGTGGGCTTCATCGGTGTTCTGGTGATCCTGCAACCCGGGCTTCGGGTGGTGGATCCGGCCGCCGCGATCCCGCTTGCGGGGGCGGCAATGTTCGCGGTCTACGGGCTGTTGACCCGCTATGTCGCGCGGCGTGACAATACGGCGACGAGTTTCTTCTGGACCGGCGTGACCGGGGCGGCGGTGATGACAGCCGTGGGCGTCTGGTTTTGGGAGCCGATGACACCGGGCAACTGGCTACTGATGGGCACGCTCTGCATCACCGGGGTCACGGGCCATTGGCTGCTGATCCGCTGTTATGAGGTCGCCGAGGCCAGCGCCGTGCAGCCCTTCGCCTATACGCAGTTGATCTTTACCGTGATCATCGGCCTGTCGATCTTCAACGAGGTGCTGCGGCCCAGCGTGGTGCTGGGCGCTAGCATGATCGTGGCGGCGGGGCTGTTCACCCTATGGCGCGAACGCCTTCAGCGTCGACCCGGTTAACTCTTCGCTAAAGGGGATCGGCAGCGGGTCTTTGCCCAGACGGGCGCGGTAGACTGGCAGGCTTTCGGTCACCCGCATGACGTAGTTCTGCGTCTCGCGGAAGGGGATCATCTCGATCCAATCGACGATGTCGATCTCGCCGTTGCGCGGGTCGCCATAGGTCGCCATCCAGCGGCGCGGGCGGCTGGGTCCGGCGTTATAGGCTGCCGACATCATTGCCACATTGCCATCAAAGAGCCCGGCCATCTGCGACAGATAGGTAGCCCCAAGGCGGGCGTTGTAATCGGGATCGGCGGTCAGACGGTCTGTCGTGTGCTGGCTAGAGATGCCCAGATCGCGCGCCACGTCTTTCGCCGTGGCCGGCATGATCTGCATCAAGCCCCGCGCACCGACACCGCTTTGCACGTTGGGATCAAACTCGCTTTCGCGGCGCGCAATGGCGAGGGTCATTTCAGTGGCCATCGGCAGGTCTTTCTCCACCAGACTGTGCAGCGCATAGTAGGGAGCGGGCACTTCCAACCCGCGCTGCGCCGCGCGTTTGCCGATCATCACGGCTATGTGCGGCTGACCCACGTCGATGGCGGCTTGGCCCAACAGCTGAAGGTCTTCGGGCACGAGTTGTTCTGCGAGGTGGGTCCAGAAACGCTCCGCCGTGGAAAGCTCGCCAGAGGCCTGCAACAATAGCCCGGCTTCGAACAACGGCGCGCGGGCCAGCGGGGAGGTCCGCCAATCCTGCGTAGGCGCAGTGCCTTTCAGCCTTTCGTCGAAAGGAATACCGCCCCGCTCAGCGGCCAGCAATCCGTAGAAGGAAGTCTGGAACTTTGCCCCCATGGCATAGGCCCGGGCGGCCCCTTCGGCATCGCCCATCGCCTCCAGCGCGCGGCCCTGCCAGTAACCGGCGCGGCCTTGGCTGATGGGGGATTCCACCGCGCCATCATGCTTTTGGAAGTGGCCCAGAGCGGTGGTGGGATCATCCAGAAAACGTAAGGCAATATAGCCCGAAAGCCATTCAAGATCGGCAAAGTCTGACCCGCTGGTCAGAAAGTGCTGCGATGCAATCTGATAGGCGGTTTTCGGGTCGCCGTTGCGCATTTCATCGCGCGCCATGGCACGGCGACGGTTAGACCATTTGGGCGGCTGACCGAGGGCTGCGGCAGAGGTGGAGCGCTGTAGCAGCAGGGCTTTGGCATCATCGCCAAACCCTTTGCGGATGCGCCATTCAAAGCGGTCATGCGCCAGCCCCGGCGCATCTGCCTTGGCCGCGGGCAGCGCGTCAATCTTGGCGTTCACATCGCTTTCCAGCTTTTGCAGCGCGATGCGGGTCTCGGCCAGCGCTTTGTCGGCGCTTGGGACCAGATCGAACATCTGCCGCGCTTCGGAATGCTCGCGCTGCCAAAGCATCTCTTCCAGCCGTGCCGCGTGATGAGGGGCCAGAAGACTACCATGCGCCTCGACAAACAGCGCCTGACTGGTGGCGTTCATCGGCATGGTGCGCCACGCAAGAACCAGATTGGCCTCGGCCTCGCCGCGCTGGCCGCTGTCGATTAGCGCCTTAGCATGGGCCAGCACCCCGCGCGGGGTTTGCGGGGCCATGGCCGAAAAGAACGCCAGTATGTCGCTGCCGGATTGCTCGATCACGGCCTCTTCGGTTTGCTTGCGCAGGTACTCTTCGCCCGGCCAATCGGGCCTGCGGGCGAGAAAGTCGCGTGCCTCGGCATAGCTGCCCCGCCCGGCGCGGAGCCGGTGCCATTCGATCACGTCAGCGGCAACCTGCCCATCACGGGCGGCAAGGATCGCGGCTGAGTCCCAATTGCCTGTACGCATCGCATCCATCGCCCAGCCCAAAGGGCGTGGGCGCTGCGCTTCGGCAGGCACGGTCAGGACAAAAATACCTATGAGAATCGCCATCAGGCGCGTCATCGCTTGCATTTCCTACGTCTCCGGGGCTAGAGCCTTGCAACATATGGCTCGGGCGACGTTTATCAAACATTACCGCCCGCAAAAGCCTTCATCCAGTCCGGTTTTCCGCCGGCCAGCACATAAGGAGCGTGCATATGTTTAAAGGCTCTCTGCCTGCCCTCGTCACGCCGTTTCGCAACGGCGCGCTGGATCTGGATACGCTCAAGAAACTTATCGAATGGCACATCGGCGAAGGGTCGAGCGGGCTTGTCCCCGTCGGCACCACGGGCGAATCCCCGACGCTGAGCCATGCCGAGCATGAGACCGTCGTCGAAGAGGTTGTCAAAGCCGTCGCGGGCCGCATTCCGGTCATCGCAGGGGCCGGGTCGAATAACACGGTCGAGAGCATCCGCCTTGCCCGCCACGCCGAGAAAGTCGGCGCGGATGCGCTGCTGTTGGTCACGCCCTACTACAACAAGCCGACCCAACGCGGTTTGATCGCGCATTTCACCGCCGTGCATGATTGCTGCGACCTGCCGATCATCATTTACAACATCCCCGGCCGGTCGGTCGTGGATATGACGCCCGAAACGATGGGCGAATTGGCCCAACTGCCGCGCATCGTCGGCGTGAAAGACGCGACTGGTGATCTCGCTCGGGTCAGCGACCAGCGCATCACATGTGGCAAAGATTTCATCCAACTTTCCGGCGAAGACGCCACAGCGCATGGGTTCAACGCCCAAGGCGGTGTTGGCTGTATCTCGGTCACTGCCAACGTCGCGCCGCGTCTTTCCGCGCAGATGCAGGCGGCCTGCCTTGAGGGTAACTATGCCAAAGCGCTGGAACTGCAGGACCGTCTGATGCCGCTGCACAAGGCGATCTTTACCGAGCCGGGGCTGGTTGGCGTGAAATACGCCATGTCGCGGTTGGAGTTGTGTTCTGACGAGGTGCGCCTGCCGCTGACAGAGCTGACGGACCCAACCAAAGAACTGGTCGATGCGGGTCTGCGTCATGCGGGTTTGATGAACTAAGACTGCTTTCTAAGCTGTGAATTAGAATGCAGAGGGGGTGGAGACACCCCCTCTTTTGCGTTCAGCGTTTGCCGTAGTAAATCCCGACCACATGTTCCGCCTGCGCAAAGAACAGCCAGCGCGAGGTCAGCACCCCCGCCGCGTGGCTGAGCACCGCGAGGGCAGCAGCAAGGTGGTGGAACGCGGGCGACAAGAGCAGCAGAAGCGGCAGCAGCACCATAAGCGTAATCGCGATCACCCGCAGCTTCAGCGCGTGTTTGCGCCCAATTTGATAAACGAACTCGCGCAGCAGATAGTTGCTGCCAGTATGCGGCGGCTCAAAGGCGCGGACGCTGCCGATATTGCCGAGCCGCGTGGCGGTCGCGATATCTGTCCCCGAGGCCGCCAGCGCCCGATCCCCGTGCCACCATGCGGCGATCTGCACCGCCCCGGCCAGCACCAGAAGCACAATCGCCGCCGTCACCTGTCCGGCCAGCACCGCGCCTCCTGCAATGCTGAGCGACAAGAAGTTCAGTGGCGTCATCACGCTGTGCCAGCGTGGCACAGTCTTCATCTGGGTATAGATCATCGCCGTGGTCAGAACCGTCAGCAATGACAGTGCCGCGCCTAGCAGCCCTAGCGGCCAAAGCCGCATGTCGTAGAACACCAGCCCCGCGCCATAGGCTGCCATGGTCAGCAGGGCCGCGACCGAGGCCCAAGCCTCCCGGCTGAGCCAACTGCTGCGCCACTGGGTAAAGGCCTTGAGCGCGCGTTCCGGATGGCCCAAGTGGAATGTCGATGCGATCAACCCGCCCACGGCCAAAAGGTAAGCCAGCGCGAAGAAAACGAAGGCCACCCAGCCGGTCACGGCAGGCAGGCCGATGCCGAGCCATGCAAGCAGGCCAAAGCCGAGCCCCGACAGGCTGCTGAACAGGATAACAGAAGGTGCCGGATGCATCAGAGCTTCTCCAGTGTGCGGTCAAGCCAGCCGAGGAAGCCTTTGGGGCCGCTGTCGATAGGGGCAAGGAAAGGCGCCAATATGTCAATCTCGCCACTGTCCTCCGGCCCTTGCAACTGATCGCGCGGGCGGGGCGGCAGGTATTTATTGACAGGTTTGGTGCCTTGCTCGGGCATAAGGTCCACACCGCCGCGCTCGGCCACCAATTGGCTCACCGCGCTCTCAGGATCGCCAAGATCGCCAAAGTGTCGCGCGCCAGCGGGGCAGGTGCGCACGCAAGCAGGCTGGCGGTCTTCTTCGGGCAGGTTCTCGTTATAGATACGGTCGACGCAGAGGGTGCACTTCTTCATCACACCTGCGGCCACGTCCATCTCACGCGCGCCGTAGGGGCAGGCCCAAGCGCAAAGACCGCAACCGATGCAGTCGCTTTCATTGACCAGCACGATGCCGTCTTCGACGCGCTTGTAGCTCGCCCCTGTGGGGCAGACTGTGACGCAGGGCGCGTCATCGCAGTGCAGGCAGGATTTCGGGAAGTGGACGAGTTGCGCGGCACCGGCCTCGGGCTGCACCTCATAGCTGTGCACGCGGTTGAGAAAGGTGCCCGACGGGTCCGCGCCATAGGCGTCCTGGTCCGACAGCGGCGCGCCGTAGTTCTCGGTGTTCCAGCCTTTGCAGGAGATCACGCAGGCATGGCAGCCGACACAGGTATCAAGGTCGATCACAAGGCCGAGTTTGCGGTCGGTCTGTTGGGGGAGCGTGGTCATGACTGGGTGTCCTGAGGGGTCTTGAGCGGTGCGGCGCAGAGGGAGGCGGTCATTTGCCCGCCTTCCACGCAATGTCCTGCGGCGCGGGCGGGACGGGAGAGCGCTGCGCCGGGATTTCCGGCTGCGCCTCGGCTGGGGCGTCGGTCTTTTCGATGTGGACCTTGAGGTCGAACCACGCGGCCTGTCCGGTGATCGGGTCGGAGTTTGACCACCGCAGACCGTCGCCCTTGGGCGGCAGTAATTCGTGGATCAGGTGGTTGAGCAAGAAGCCTTTGGTCGTCTCCGGCGCGTCGCGGTCCAGCGCCCATGCGCCCTTGCGCTTGCCGATGGCGTTCCACGTCCAGACCGTTTTGGGGTTCAGGGCCGCCATCTCCATCACGGGCACGGTGATCCCTCCATGCGGAGAGGTCACGCGCGCCCAATCGCCGTCTTGCAGCCCCTTGGCGCGCATGATCGCGGTGGGCAGGTAAAGCGGGTTGTGCCCGTGCAACTGGCGCAACCAAGCGTTTTGGCCGCCCCAAGAGTGGTACATTGCCATCGGGCGTTGGGTCAGCGCGTGGACGTTATAGCCCTCAACGCCTTCTGGATCGCTTTCGTACCAGATCGGCAGGGGCGACATGGTCTGCTTGATCCGTTCACGCAGATGCTCAGGCGGTTGGCGGTCGCCATGACCTTCGGCGGCCAATTGAAAACGCCGCAGCGGCTCGACGTAGAGCGAGAACAGATAGGGCTGCGGCGCGTCGTAGATGCCCATGCCGACGGCCCAATCCTGATAGGCAGCGTTCCACGGCTTGTAGTAGTTCGCCCCTTCCGGGATGTGATTGACGAAGAAGCCGCCGTTTTCGATATAGCGGTCGATCTGCTCGGGGTTCGGCGCCCCGCGCCCCGCGTCTCTGCCATCCTTACCCCGGAACCCGGCCAGCGGGCCGATGCCCGGACGGCGTTCGTGACGGGTGATGTAATCGGCGTAGTCTTTGTATTTCTGGCTGCCGTCCTCGTTCACGAACCCCGGCAGCCAAAGCTTTGCCCCCAGATCGCAGAGCGCCGACTGAAAGCCGCGCACGTCGCGGTTGGGCTCCACCACGGGCCAACGGATCGCATCGGCGGCGGCGTCGGCCTCGCTGATCGGGCGGTCGAGCAGTGAGATGCAGTCGTGCCGTTCAAGGTAGGTCGTGTCGGGCAGGATCAGGTCCGCATAGGCCACCATCTCCGAGGAATAGGCATCGGAGTAGATGATCCGAGGGATGACGTAGTCGCCATTCTCGTCGGTATCGGTCAGCATCTCCATCACCCCGCCGGGGTTCATCGACGAGTTCCACGACATATTCGCCATATACATGAACAGCGTGTCGATCTTATAGGGATCGCCTGCATGGGCGTTGGAGATCACCATATGCATCAGCCCGTGGGCTGACATCGGGTTTTCCCATGTGAACGCCTTGTCGATCCGCGCCGGGCTGCCGTCGGCCTTCAGCGCGAGGTCATCCGGGCCATGCACGAAGCCCAGGTGCGGCCCATCCAGCGGCGCATCGGGGGTGGCTTTGCAATGCGGTTTGGGATGGGCGGTGGCAGGCTTGGGGTAGGGCGGTTTGAAGCGGAAACCGCCGGGCACTTCGACGGTGCCAAGGATGATCTGCAGCACATGCAGCGCGCGGCAGGTCTGAAACCCATTGGCATGGGCCGAGATCCCGCGCATGGCGTGGAAAGAGACCGGGCGGCCTGTCATCGTCTTGTGATGCTCGCCCCGGAAGTCGGTCCATTCGTGCTCAAGCTCGAAAGCTTCGTCAAAGGCGACGCGGGCCAGTTCGGCAGCGATGGCGCGGATGCGCGGCGCGGGGATGCCACAACGCTCAGCGACGGCCTCGGGGGTGTACTCTTCACCCAGATATTGCTCGGCCATCTGGCGAAAGACCGGGCGGTGCGTAATGCCCGCCGTTCGGTAGGTGGCGGCAAGGTCGGGGCGCACGCCGGGCTGGTCAAAGGGGGTGAGTTTGCCGGTCTTGCGGTCGACCACCAGCGCCTTGCCGTCCTCATCGCGCAATTGCAGGCCATACTCCGGCGATTTCGGGTCGCTGTTCAGCAGCACTGGCGCGTCGGTGTAGCGCGCGAGGTAGTCCAAATCTATGCGTCCGGCCTTCATCAGGCAGTGGATCAGCGACAGAATGAACAGCCCATCAGTGCCGGGCGTGATGCCGACCCAATCATCGGCGATGGCGTTGTACCCGGTGCGGATCGGGTTCACCCCGATGACCCGCGCACCGCGTTTCTTCAGCTTGCCCAGACCCATCTTGATCGGATTGCTGTCATGGTCCTCGGCCACACCAAACAGCATGAACAGCTTGGTGTGGTCCCAATCGGGCTGACCAAACTCCCAGAACGCTCCGCCCATCGTGTAGATGCCAGCGGTGGCCATATTGACCGAGCAGAAACCGCCGTGGGCCGCGTAGTTCGGCGTGCCGAAAGCCTGCGCCCAAAGCGATGTGAAGCTCTGCGATTGGTCGCGCCCGGTGAAGAACGCGAGCTTTTCCGGCGCTTCGCGGCGCAGCGGCTCCAGCCAGTCGGTGGCAATCTGCAGCGCCTCTTTCCAGCTGATGCTCTCAAACTCGCCTGACCCGCGCGGGCCGACCCGTTTCATTGGGTTGCGCAGCCGTGCGGGAGAGTTGTGTTGCATGATCCCGGCAGAGCCTTTGGCGCAGAGCACCCCTTGGTTCACCGGGTGGTCGCGGTTGCCTTCGATATAGGCGACCTTGCCCTTCTTCATATGCACGTTGATGCCGCAGCGACAGGCGCACATGTAGCAGGTGGTCTTGCGAACCTCGTCCGAGACCTTGGGCGACAGATCAAGCGGCGGCTGGGAGTGCGTCATGAGAGGGCGGGGTCTTTCAGCAGGGCGCGCGTTTGGCGCGCGATATGTTTCTCTTCGGCGGCGGGGATGATCCAATTGGGAATATTTCCCGCCCAGCTAAGGTTTGCAAGAACCTTTTCCCTCACCTCGGAATCGTTTTCGCCGATACCCCCGGTGAAGACGATGCCATCGAGCCCGCCCATGGCGGCGATCATCGACCCCGCTTGCCGGGTGATCCAGTAGCAGAAGTGGTCGCGGGCAAAGCGGGCGGCGGTTGTATCGGTCTCAGCCAGTTGCCGCATGTCGGCGGTGAGGCCAGAGAGGCCCAGCAATCCGCTTTCGTGATGCAGCAGTGTTTGGGCCTCCTCCAGCCCCAGATCGCGCACCAGATGCAGCACCGCGCCCGCGTCGATCTCGCCTGCGCGGGTGCCCATGGTCAGCCCGCTGAGCGGCGAGAAACCCATAGTAGTGGCGACCGACTGCCCCTCTAGGATCGCGCAGAGCGACGCGCCATTGCCCAAATGCAGCGCCAGCAGGCGGCGGGGAAGGTCTGCGCCCGTGGTCTGAGGGAAATTCTGCACGAGGCTTTCATAGCTGATGCCGTGAAACCCATAGCGACGCAGGGCGGCGGTCTCTGCCCGGTCGGGCAGAGCATAGCGGCGTGCGACATCGGGGTTGCTGCGGTGAAAGCCTGTGTCAAAGGCGGCAACCTGCGGCAGGTCGGGCAGGAGCGCTGCCAGCGCCTCGATCGCGCCGAGGTGGTGCGGATTGTGCAGTGGCGCCAGCGGTTGAGCCTCGGCGATGGCGCTTCGGACGGCAGGCGTGATTGTCGTTGTCTCGGCCAGATTCGGGCCGCCATGCACGACACGGTGGGCGGCGGCCGTCAGGTCAGCGCCCGCAATCCCTTTTTGTTGCAGCCCGTCCAGAATGGCGCGGAAGGCGGTCTGGTGGTCAGGCAGATCAAGGCGCACCGGCGGAGCGTCTCCCAGACGCAGCGCGCCGGTCTGGCCGATGCCCTGCGCCTCAATCCGCAGACGCTCGGCCAACCCGCCGTCAAAGACCGCCGCCTTGATAGACGACGATCCCGCGTTGACGACAAGCACCAGCGCTTGGGTCACGCCTCAGACCTGTTGCGGGCGCATGTCATCCCGGCTGATTCCAGCGACAGAGACGGGTTTCTTCATCGCGTCGCGCCGGAAGGGCTCGCCCAGCTCTTGGTTCAGCAGCACTTCGATGAAGGTGGTCTTGCCCTCGTCCATCTGCGCCTTGACCGCGCGGTCAAGCGCGTCGGTCAACTCATCCATCGACGACACTTGTACGCCCTCGACGCCACAGGCTTTGGCCACCGCGGCATAGCTCACATCCTGCGCGAGTTCGGTGCCGACGAAATTGTCATCAAACCACAGTGTCGTGTTTCGTTTCTCCGCGCCCCACTGGTAGTTGCGAAAGATTACCATGGTCACGGCGGGCCAGTCGTCGCGGCTGACGCTGACCATCTCGTTCATTGAAATGCCAAACGCGCCATCCCCGGCAAAGCCCACCACCGGCACGTCAGGGCAGGCGATCTTGGCCCCGCAGATCGCCGGGAAACCATAGCCGCAGGGGCCGAAAAGGCCGGGGGCGAGGTATTTGCGGCCCGCCTCGAATGTTGGATAGGCATTGCCGATGGCGCAGTTGTTGCCGATGTCGGAGCTGATGATCGCCTCTTTCGGCAGCGCTTTCTGGATCGCGCGCCATGCCATGCGGGGGGACATCTTTTCCGGCTCGCGGTCGCGGGCGCGTTCGTTCCATGTGGTGCCGGGGTCGTCTTCCTCGTGATCCATTGAGGTGAGTTCCTGCGCCCATGCGGATTTGGTCTGGGCGATCAGGTTGCGCCGTTCCTCGCGGCCCGCGTCGCCCGCGCTATCGCTGAGCCCATCAAGGATCGTGCGGGCCACCTTGCCGGCATCGCCGACGATGCCCACGCTGACCTTCTTGGTCAGGCCGATGCGGTCGGGGTTGATGTCGACCTGAATGATCTTGGCGTCCTTGGGCCAATAGTCGATGCCATAGCCCGGCAGGGTCGAGAAGGGGTTGAGCCGCGTGCCGAGCGCCAGCACCACATCGGCCTTGGCGATCAATTCCATCGCCGCTTTCGAGCCGTTGTAGCCCAAGGGCCCCACCGACAGCGGGTGCGAGCCGGGGAAGGCGTCATTGTGTTGGTAGCCGCAGCAGACGGGCGCATCGAGCCGTTCGGCCAGTTTGCGTGCGTCGTCAATCGCGCCGCCGATGACCACACCCGCGCCATTCAAGATCACCGGGAATTTCGCGTTTGAAAGCAGTTCCGCCGCTTCGGCAATGGCGGTCTCTCCGCCAGACGGGCGCTCGAACTCGACGATGGCGGGCAGGTCGATGTCGATCACTTGGGTCCAGAAATCACGCGGGATGTTGATCTGCGCAGGGGCGGAGTGGCGTTTGGCTTGCAGGATCACCCGGTTCAGCGTCTCGGCGATGCGGGTCGGGTCACGGACCTCCTCTTGATAGGCGACCATGTCGCGGAAGAGCGCCATCTGCTCGACCTCCTGAAAGCCGCCCTGACCGATGGTCTTGTTCGCCGCCTGCGGGGTCACCAGCAGCAACGGCGTGTGGTTCCAATAGGCGGTTTTCACCGGCGTCACGAAGTTGGTAATCCCCGGCCCGTTCTGCGCCACCATCATCGACATCCGCCCCGAGGCGCGGGTGAACCCATCGGCCATCATGCCAGAGTTACACTCATGCGCGCCGTCGTAGAAGGTGATCCCGGCGGCGGGGAACAGGTCGGAGATCGGCATCATGGCCGAGCCGATAATGCCAAAGGCCGTGTCGATCCCATGCATCTGAAGGGTTTTGACGAAGGCTTCTTCGGTGGTCATTTTCATGGGGCGATCCTTTGGGCGTGGGGGCAAAGCTTGGGGCAAATTACGGGTAGGCGCGGGCGGGGGTTAGGGCCAGAAATGGCCCAGCCCTAAGGCCAGATCAGCGCAGGCGGTCAATCTCTTGGGCAATCAGGCCGACGCCTTCGCCGATCCGTGCGGCGGGGATGGAGGAATAGGCCAGCCGGTAATAGTTCGTGGCCCTCTCTTCGCCCGCGAAAAAGGCGTGGCCGGGTTCGACCAAGACATCGCTGGCGCGCAGGTATTCAGCCAGTTGCGCGGTGTCCACGCTCTCCGGCGCGCGCATCCAGAAAGAGGATCCGCCGTAAGCGCCCCGGCCCGAGACCCGCAGCCCATGCGCTTCAAGCGCCTCTTCCATGACGCGGCGGCGTTCGTGGAGCGCCAACCCCATGCGGCGAATGAGGGCGTCATAATGGCCCAGCGACAGGAAGTAAGCGGCGGTACGCTGGATATGCCCCGGCGGGTGCCGCAGGACCGATGCGCGCAGAGCGCGGGCTTCGCGGATGAAGGGTTCAGACCCCACCAGATAGCCCAGCCGTAGCCCCGGAAAAAGCGATTTGGAGAAACTGCCGACATAGATCACCCGCCCCTCATCATCGAGCGATTTGAGCGCGGGCGAGGCGGGTTTGAGAAAGGACATTTCAAACTCATAGTCATCCTCAACAATGAGCGCCTCAAGCGTGCGGGCGCGGGCCAAGAGCGCCCGGCGGCGGTCCATCGGCATGGTCGCATTGGTCGGGCATTGGTGGCTGGGCGTGGTGAAAATCACATCGGTATCGGGGGGGATCGCCTCAGGCGGGAGGCCGTCTTGATCCACGCGCACCGGGGTGATGTGGCAGCGGGACTGGCTGAGGATACCGCTGAGCGCCGGATAGCACGGGTCTTCCAAAACGGCGCGACGGCGTTGAGTCAGCAGCACCTGCGCTGACAGCCAAAGCGCGTTCTGCGCGCCAAGCGTGATGAGGATTTGCTCGGGCCGCGCCGAGACGCCGCGCCGGGGCAGGATGTGGCGGGCGATGAACTCGATCAGTTGCGGGTCGTCTTGGTCGTAGTAATCGGTCGTCATCGAGGTAAAGTCGCGCTGGCCCAAGGCTTGCAACGCGCAAAGTCGCCAGTTGGCGTGGTCAAACAGGGTCGGGTCAGCTTGGCCGTAGATGAAAGGGTAGCGGTAGCTGGCCCAATCCTGCGGTTTGGCGGCCAGCCCATTGGCGCTGAACCGTTGACCGATGGCGCGGGTCCAGTCGATGGCGTCATCCGCCTCGGCGCGGGGGGCAAAGGCCGGCGGGGCTGGCGCGTTGTCCGAGACGAAATAACCCGACCGCCCGCGCGAGGTGAGGTAGTCATTCGCCAAAAGCTCGGTATAGGCGATGGTTACTGTGATCCGGCTGACGCCAAGATGCGCCGCGAGCTTGCGGGTCGACGGCAGTTTCTCTCCCCGCTGAAACCGACCTGAGAGGATGCCTTGGGCGATCATCTGTTGGATCTGCTGCTGCAGGGTGCCTTGCGCACCGGGGCGCAGGCAAAAGGTTTCGACGGGCAGGGCCATGCCGTGAGGTTAGGCTGGCCTTAGGGGGAGATCAATCTGGCATTACGGGCCTCCGAATTTGACGCGGTGCCCCGCCCCCTACTTCCGTTCGTCCGACGCGTCGCCTAGAAGTATCGGATGAGCATCTTCGCCCCTCTTTTGATCGCCGTGGACGGCGGTGGCACAGGTTGCCGCGCGGCCATCGGCACGCAGCATGATGGCATCCTTGGCCGGGCATCCAGCGGGCGCGCGAATATCGGCAATGACCCTGAGCAGACGCTTGTGAACCTGCGCAGCGCGGTTGAGGCGGCGGCGGCCTCGGCGGGGCTGCCCGTCTCGGCACTTGAGGGGGCCACGGCATACATCGGCCTTGCGGGGATGAATATTACGCGCGACGAGGCGCGCCTGCGCGCGGCGCTGCCCTACGCCCGGATCATTGCTGATGATGACCGCCCGGCCTGCGTCGTTGGCGCGCTTGGCGAAGGCGTGGCGGGCTGGGTGATGGCCATCGGCACGGGCACGATTGTGGCGGCAACGGATGGCGCAGGTTTTCGCTATGTCGGGAGTTGGGGGTTCCATCTGGCCGACCAAGGATCGGGCGCATGGCTGGGGCGCGGGGCGCTGAATCTTGCGCTGCAATGCCATGACGGGCTGATGCCGCATAGCGATCTGACCCGCGCTTTGATGGCGGATTTTGGAGATAATCCTGATGCCTTCGTGGCCTTCAGCCTGACGGCGCAGCCGGGAGACTACGCCGCTTTCGCGCCCAAGGTCATCGCGGCGGCAAAGGCCAAGGACCGCCATGCGCAGGCGTTGATGGAGGAAGGTGCTACCTATTACGTCCGCGCGTTGAAGGCGCTGGATTTCGCGCCGGGTGATCCGCTCTGCCTACTGGGCGGGATCGGGCCACATTATGCGCGGTTTCTGCCGGAAGACCATTTGGCGGGTCAGATTGCGGCGCGCGGCTCGGCGCTCGACGGCGCATTTCATCTGGTCTGCAAGGCCGCAGCGGGGGAGGTTTTGCCATGAGCGAAATCGGAAAGGTGTTCACCGGGGCGGAAATTCACGATGGGACGCATCTGCACTCCGGCAAGGTGCTGGCACTGATGCAAGACGGCAGCCGTCGCATTCTCACCCCCGAAGAGGTGCCGGAAAGCACGGCGACTGAGGGGTTGGCAGCGGGCGTGCTCTGCCCCGGTTTTATCGATCTTCAGGTTAACGGTGGCGGCGGAGTCATGTTCAACGACGCGCCCGATGTGGCCACTCTGCGCCGTGTCGCTGAAGCGCATCGCGCTACGGGTGTGGCGGCGCTTTTGCCGACCTTGATCACCGACACGCCAGACAAGACCGAAGCCGCCATTGAGGCTGCCGTCAGCGCCATTGCCGAAGGGGTGCCGGGCATCATCGGGCTGCATTTGGAGGGGCCGCATCTATCGCTTGCCCGCAAGGGGGCGCATGACGGGGCGTTGATCCGCCCAATGGAGGCAGCGGACCTCGCTCTTATCCTGCGCGCGGCCACGCTGTTGCCGAACCTCATGGTCACGGTCGCGCCGGAAAACACCAGCAGCGCGCAGATAAGCGCGATGGCCGAGGCGGGGGTGATCGTCTCGCTCGGCCATAGTGATGCGGATTACGAAACCTGCATGGCTGCCTTCGATGCGGGTGCCTGCTGCGTCACGCATCTGTTCAACGCGATGAGCCAGATGGGCAACCGCGCGCCGGGTCTGGTCGGGGCGGCGCTGGAGCGGGACGGGATCCACGCGGGTCTGATTGCCGACGGCATCCATGTGCATCCCGCCAGCATACGCAATGCGCTTGCGGCGAAGGCAGCGGGGATTTTTCTTGTCAGTGATGCCATGGCGACAGCGGGATCGGATATCACTAGCTTCACGTTGAACGGGCGCGAGGTCTTTCGCGCGGGCGGTCGACTGACCTTGGCGGACGGTACGTTAGCAGGGGCGGATCTGGAGATGGGCCGCGCGGTCTATACACTGACCCATGCGGTGGGGGAGCCGTTGGAGACCGCACTTGCGCGGGCGATATCGGGGCCGCTGGCGCTGTTGCGTAATCACATGGGCTTGGGTCGGATCGAAAACCCGGACCAACCCTTGGTGCTTTACGATCCCGAAAGCGGCGCGGTGCGTGTGCTGGGCTAGGCTGCGAAAAGCCGCCAGAAGAAGACCGCGCTCATGCCAAAGCCGATGGCGGCGATCAGCAAGCGCACCGTTTGTTTCGGCAGCGCCCGGGCCAGCGGCGCGCCAGCATAACCGCCTGCCGTGGCTGCCAGCATCATCAGCAACGCTTGCGGCCATGCAACAAGCCCCGCCAGTGCAAAGACCACCACAGAGATCGACGAAAGCACAAAGCTCAGCCCGTTTTTCAATCCGTTCATCCCGTGCAGATCGGTCATCCCCCAGAGCGCGAAAAGGGCCAGCAACACGATGCCCAAACCGCCGTTGAAATAGCCACCATAGACGCTGACAGCAAAAAGGCCGAGCGCGCCTTCGGGCGTCACAGGGCGGGCATGGGCGGCAGCGAAGGCGCGGATACGGTCGCCCAGTAGGAAGGCCAGCGTCGCGGCAAGCAGAAGGAATGGCACGACGACCGAAAAGGCCTCGTTGGAGGAGACCAGCAGCAGGCCAGACCCGACGAGGCCACCTGCAAGTGTTATGAGGCAAAGCCGCGCCAGCCGCTTGCGGTCAAAAACGCCCAGTTCATTGCGAAAGCCGAAGGCTCCGGCAAGGTAGCCGGGAAATACCGCTACGGCGCTTGTTGCATTGGCAGTCACGGGCGGCATGCCGACGAAGACCAATGCGGGGAAGGTCAGAAAGGTGCCGCCCCCGGCGATGGTGTTTAACACCCCTGCACTGAAGGCTGCGACCACTAAGATCGCAATATCGATTAATGTCATTTACCCTCCCCAAACGCGCAGGCGCTTTCACCCCCTGTTAGGATCAAATTGAGGCGCTGCCAAGCGCTGCGCTGGAGAGTGAAAACGAAAAAGGGCCCCGACCAATCGGTCGAGGCCCCCTTCACGCGAAACCGCGCAATGTCAGACGTTTATGGGCAAGCTGCGACGTAGCGCTGACCGTTCGAGTTCTGGTAAACGCATTTGCCGGACTGGGTCTGGCCGATGTAGTTGCCAGCCGCTGCACCGGCGAGACCGCCAATGATCGCGCCTTGAACTTTGTCGTCGCCACCTGAAACGGCAGCACCTGTGGCCGCACCGAGGGCTGCACCTGTCAGGGCGCCTTGGCTGGGCGTGGTGCCGTTACAAGCGGCAAGAGTGGCGACCAGCGGAATGGCGATAAGGAATTTCTTCATGTCTTTCTCCCAAGTTACTCATTTGCCAACGCGGGGAGGTTGGAAGAGGTTCCCGCGAAAGCGATGGATATTAAGAAAAATTTTCAACGCAGGGGTGCGCGGCAATTTTCCATCTGATGTCATGTTCGGGCAAGACAGAGGTTTAGATAGACGAAGGCAGCACCGGGTCAACCGATGCTGCCTTGCAGAGCGATGTTTTCGCGGTTTTACGCCGAAGCGAAAACCCGGCCCAGTGCACTATCCACCGCCGTGATGATCTCATTGATATCATCACGCGAGGCGATCAGGGCGGGCGAGAAGCACAGCGTGTTGTTCTTGCCCGGCAGCGAGCGGTTGGTCGCACCAATGATGACGCCTTGGGCCATGCAGTCACCCACAACAGCCTGAATGCGCTTTTCCTCAACGGGGTCGCGGCTGTCGCGGTCGGTGACCAGCTCCGCCCCGAGAAACAGCCCCTTGCCGCGCACATCGCCGATCACTGCGTGTTTGTCGGCCAGCGCGTGCAACTGATCCAGCATGTAGTTGCCCATGTTGGTGGTGTTCTCCAACAGGTTCTCACGCTCAATGATGTTCATGTTTTCGATGCCCGCCGTCGGTCCCGCAGTGCAACCCCCAAAGGTCGAAATATCGCGGAAGTAGTTCAATGGATCGCTAGCGTCGTCTTTGAACATGTCGAAGACCGCATCGGTCGTGACCAGACAGGCAATGGCGGCATAGCCCGAGGCAACGCCTTTGGCCATCGTCACCATATCAGGCTGGATGCCGTAATGCTGATAGCCGAACCATGTGCCCGTGCGCCCGACGCCGCAGACGACCTCATCAATATGCAGCAGGATGTCATACTTCCGGCAAATCTCCTGCACGCGCTCCCAATAGCCGTCAGGGGGGACGATCACGCCGCCGCCTGCTGTCACCGGCTCCAAGCAGAGCGCGCCGACGGTTTCCGGCCCTTCTGCAAGAATCACCTTCTCGATCTGGTCAGCGGCCCATGGGCCGTAGTTCTCTTGCGGGGCGCCTTCCTGCTCAAAGCTGCGGTATTCCAGACAGTGCGGCACGCGCACGAAACCCGGCGCGAAGGGGCCGTACTGCGCATTGCGCTCATCCTGACCGCCCGCCGAGAGGCAGCCGATGGTGGTGCCGTGGTAGTCGCGGTCGCGGTAGAGGATCTTGTGCTTCTTGCCGCCATAGCGCTTGTGCGCGATTTGGCGCACCATTTTGAAGGCTTTCTCATTCGCCTCGGAGCCGGAGTTGCAATAGTAGACGCGGTCGAGACCGGGCATCTTGTCCAGCAGCTTTTCAGCGAAATGAGAGCCGGGGATCGACCCTGCGGAGCCGGCGAAATAGTTCAGCTTGATCAGCTGGTCGCGCACGGCATTGGCGATGCTTTCGCGGCCGTAGCCCACGTTGACTGTCCAGACACCGCCCGACACGGCATCAAGGTGTTCTTTGCCCTTTTGGTCCCAAACCCGCATGCCCTTGCCTTCGACAATGATGCGCGGATCGGTGGTCTCATAGGGTTTGTGCTGGCTCAGATGGTGCCAGATATGCGCGCGGTCGGCTTCGACAACGCGGGAGATGTCGTTCTCGTTGAAATTGCCGTCCATGGGGCAAACCTTTCTGTGCGGGTGGGCGAACCCACGAATGAAGCCCGCACTGAGGCGGGCAATGTGCGTATCACATCACCGCGAAAGCCGCATCGCAAGTAGTGCCAGTTGGGTTTGTTCCTTAAGGCCAGCCGGGGGTGCCGATTTCTTTTAAAGAAATCGGGCCGGACTTTTTGAAAAAGTCCGTGGCCTTATGCAAAAACGCCGGGGTGGTGCCCCGGCGTTTTGTCTTACTTCGATTTCGGGCCGCCCTTGCCACCCTGTTTGCCGATCTTGTTCGGCGGAGTGAAGCGTTTGGAAGGGTCTGACGCCCGCTTATAGGACTTTTCGCCGCCGGGCGTGGTGGCCGAGGAGGTCGGCTTGCCCTTGGCTTTGCGCGGCGCGTCGCCCGCTGGCTTTTCCTTTTTCCAGACGGCTTTCGCCTTGGGCTTGGCGGTGGTTTCGCCCCCAGACTTGGGTTTTGGCGCGGCTCCGGGCTTCATCGGGCTGCGCTCGGTCTTGTGGGACTTTGGCGGGCGTTCGCCCTTGGGGGCACGGGGTTTGTCAAACTTAGGCTTGTCGAACTTGGGCTTGTCGAAAGACGCGGCACCGGGACCATCCGCCGCTTTGGCGCGTGGCTTGCGCGGGGCGGGCGCGGCGTCGGGATCGTAGTTGTCACGCGGGGGGCGCGGGCCACGGTCGGGGCGGTCGCCTTTGTAGCCGCCGCCGGGCTTGGGACCACGGTTGCCGCCAGGTTTCGGACCACGGGCCAGATCGGGGGCTTTGTCGAGCTGCGTCAACACCGCGCCTTCTTCGAGTTTCATGTCACCGCCGAGCGCAGCAAGCAGGCCGGGAACTGAGGTCTCCAGCACTTCGACAAAGCTGTGGCTGCCTTGCACACGGATCGCGCCGATGTCGTCTTTGGACAGATCGCCGCGACGGCAAAGCATCGGCAGCAGCGTGCGCGGCTCGGCCCCGTCGTTGCGGCCGGTCGAGATCGAGAACCAGACGGATTTGCCAAAGGCCGGGCGCGGCTTGTCATCGCCGGGGGCACCGGGTTCGGCCAGTTCTTCTGGCGCGGATTGACGCGCGCGGTAGAGGTTGACGAAGGCAGTGGCCAGTTGCTCTGCCGAGAATTGCTCAACCAAATTGGCGACAAAACCTTCGGCATCTTCCGGGATCGGGTCAGACCATGCAGAATCGGCCAGCAGACGGGCTTCGTCTGCAGCGTTAACCTCAGCGGCAGACGGCGGTGCCGCCCATTCCACTTTCAGCTTCGCGCCGCCAATCAGACGGTTAGCCTTGCTGCGCAGTTTGGCAGGCACGATCAGCGCGGAAACACCCTTGCGCCCGGCGCGGCCTGTGCGGCCCGAACGGTGCAGCAGCGTGTCGGAGTTGCTGGGCAGATCGGCGTGGATCACCAACTCAAGGTTCGGCAGGTCGATGCCGCGTGCGGCAACATCGGTGGCAATACAGACCCGCGCACGTCCGTCACGTAGGGCTTGCAGCGCGTTGGTGCGCTCGGACTGCGTCAGCTCGCCCGAGAGCGCCACGACCGAGAAACCCCGGTTGGTAAAGCGCGTGGTCAGACGCGCCACGGCGGCGCGGGTGTTGCAGAACACGATGGCGTTTTTGGCCTCATAGAAGCGTAGGACGTTGATGATCGCGTTTTCAGTGTCACGCGGGTGCACATTCAGCGCGCGGTATTCGATATCGCTGTGCTGTTTGGCTTCGCTCACAGTGGTGATGCGCTGCGCGTCGCGCTGGTAGGATTTCGCCAGTTTGGCAATCGCCGCAGGCACGGTGGCCGAGAACAGCAGCGTGCGGCGCTCTTCGGGGGATTCGGAGAGGATGAACTCAAGGTCTTCGCGAAAACCAAGGTCGAGCATCTCATCCGCTTCGTCCAGCACCACGGCGCGGATCGCGTTGAGGTTGATGTTGTTGCGTTTGATGTGGTCACACAGACGGCCCGGCGTGGCGACGACGATATGCGCGCCTCGGTCAAGCGCACGGCGCTCGGTGCGGGTGTCCATGCCGCCGACGCAGGTGGTAACGATCGCACCGGCCTTGCCATAGAGCCACGTCAGCTCGCGGCTGACCTGCATCGCCAATTCGCGGGTGGGGGCAATAATCAGCGCCAGCGGCGCGCCCGCTTGGCCGAAATGGGTGTCGTCACCCAAAAGCGTCGGCGCGATGGCGAGGCCAAAGCCCACCGTCTTGCCCGACCCGGTTTGGGCGGAGACCAGCAGGTCTTGATCGTCCAGCGCAGGGTCTGTGACGGCCTCCTGCACGGCGGTAAGTGTTTCATAACCCTGTTGGGCAAGGGCATCGGCAATAGTCTGGATCACGAAGGCTGTCCTGTCTTGAACGTTTGTGCGGGGGGCGGGCACGTGGGGTGCTACCAGCCACGGCAAAGGAATCCGACCGTCGGTAGAGGGTCAGGGATGGAATGTACATGGGGGTTTTGTGGCGAATTGTCACCCTTTTTACCTGTTCGACGGCTTTCAGGGCATAAATGGGCGAGGAAGTGCCGTCTGATCTCTTGTCCGGCCCCCTCACATCTTGGTCAGGCCGATGGCGCGCCCGGGCGGGTTCGGTTAGCTATGACCGAGGCAAAAAGAGAGAGTGAGGCAATCTGGTGCAAAGCGATCTGCCCCTGACGCGGGATCTGGTGCTGGTGGGCGGTGGCCATGCCCATGCCCTCGTGCTGCGCAAATGGGGGATGGACCCGCTGCCCGGTGCGCGGCTGACGGTGATCAACCCCGGCCCCACCGCGCCCTATACCGGCATGCTGCCCGGGCATATAGCCGGGCACTACGGGCGGGATGAGTTGGAGATTGACCTGATCCGCCTGTGCCGCCACGCGGGGGCGCGGCTGATCCTTGGGGCGGCGACTGGCATCGACCGGGCGGCGCGCGAGATCACGGTCGGAGGGCATGGGGCCGTGGCCTATGACATGGCCTCGATCGACATAGGCATCACGGCCAAGATGGATCTGCCGGGGTTTGCTGACCACGCTATCGGGGCCAAACCACTTGATGTCTATGCCGCGCGCTGGCGTGAGTTTCTGGCAGCGGTCAAGACGGGCGAACAGCCGCCCGAGGTGGCGGTGATTGGTGGCGGTGTGGCGGGCTGTGAGCTTGCCATGGCGATGGCTTTTGCGCTGCGCCAAGCGGGTGTGCAGCCTGCCGTGAGGGTGGTGGAACACGGGCCACAGCTTTCCGGCATGGCCCCTCGGACCGAGGCGATGGTTCGACGCCGCATGGTGGACTTGGGGGTGGGTCTCACGCTGAATGCCAAAGTGGCGCAGATCACCGATAGGGCGGTCATCTTGGACGGGGCCGCGTCGATCCCGGCTGCGCTTTGTGTGGGGGCCGCAGGGGCGGTGCCGCATGGCTGGCTCGCGCAGACTGATCTGCCGCTTCATCAGGGGTTCATCCGTGTTGGGGCAGACTTGGGTGTCGTGGATGATGATGCACTCTTCGCCGTGGGCGACTGCGCGCATATGGAGGCCACGCCGCGCCCCAAGGCCGGGGTTTTTGCCGTGCGGGCAGCGCCGGTGCTGCATGATAACCTGCGCGCTGCGCTGAGTGGTGGTGCGCGGCGGGCGTTCAAACCGCAGCGGCACTATCTCAAGCTGATCTCACTCGGCGGGAAAGCCGCGGTGGCGGAGCGGAACGGGCTGGCCCTTGGCGGCGCGTTGCTTTGGCAGTGGAAGGACCGCATTGATCGCAAGTTCATGGATCAGCTTGACGACTTGCCTGAGATGATAGGCCCCGCGCTGACTGGTCCGGCGGCCTCGGGCGTAGAGGAAGCGCTGGCAGGCAAGCCGCTTTGTGGTGGATGCGGCGCAAAGGTGGGCGGCGCGGTGCTGGGAGACCTTTTGGCAAAGGTACAGGGGCCAATCTCCGGCGATGTGGTCACTGGGGCGGGCGATGATGCGGCGGTGCTGCGCCAACCTGGCGGCGGCTTTCAGGTGATGAGCACGGATCACCTGCGCGGCTTTGTCGAAGACCCGGCACTGATGACGCGGATCGCAGCGGTCCACGCCTTGGGCGATGTTTGGGCGATGGGAGCCAAACCGCAGGTGGCGCTGAGCTCGATCATCATGCCGCGCATGTCACCCGCATTGCAGGCCCGCACGTTGCGTGAGATCGCGGCGGCCGCGCAGGATGTGATGGCGGCGGCAGGGGCGCAGATTGTGGGTGGCCACACGACCATGGGCGCGGAACTGACCATCGGGTTTATGGTCACAGGCACGCGAGAGGATATGCCAATCGGTGTCGGCGGCGCGCAGCCGGGGGACGTGCTTTTGCTTACCCGGCCCATCGGATCGGGCATTATCCTTGCAGGTCATATGGCGGGCTGCGCACCAGGGCGGGTGGTGGCCGACGCACTTGGCGCGATGGCTACGCCGCAGGGGCGGGAGGCAGAGATTTTGGCAAACGCTCATGCGATGACAGATGTGACAGGCTTTGGCCTTGCCGGGCATCTGCAGGCGATCTGCCGGGCGTCCGGGCTGGCAGCCGAGCTTTGGGGCGAAGCGGTCCCGCTCTATCCCGGTGCGCAGGCGCTGTCGGATCGGGGGGTGGCATCGTCGCTTTTACCGGTCAATCAGGCGGATGCTCCGATAGAGGCCGCAGGCCCGGTGAACCCACTTTTTCACGACCCACAGACCGCTGGGGGGCTGCTGGCGGCCTTGCCAGAGGCGGCGGCGGAAGCAGCGCAGGCACGGCTAGAGGCTGCGGGTCTGACAGGCCATATCGTCGGACGGCTGGAGGTCGGTGCCCCCTCTATGCGCCTGACGTAAACCGGGCGTTCAGCGCGGTGGCGGTCTCGGCCAAGGTGGTTTCGTTGAGGTCATCCAGCAGCAGCCGCTCTACCGGCTCGGGGTTGCGGCTGGCGGCTTTGGCATAGCGCGGGTCGTAATGTTGACCAATCAGACCTTCGGCAAGGGTGGCCCAATCGCCCGCGTGGGCTTGGGTCTGCCATTGGGTGATGGTCTCTGCGCTGTGATAGGGGCGCAGCTTGTCGATACGATCTTCAAGCAAGGCAGGGTCCGTCGTCAGGTCATCATAGGCCCAACAGAGGAAGTCCGCCCGCGCGGCCAAGGGTGCGGCGATCTCGACCCGAGGTGCGGCGAGCATCGCAGCCCAGAGCGCGGGAGGCAGGGTAATGTCACCGATCTTGCTGCTTTCCGCCTCGACCCAAGTTACCCGTGCCGGATCAAGCGGGGCTAGCGCTTGAGCCAAACGCGTCTCAAACATCTTCTGATGCGGCTGGCCGCCATCCACCGCGCCAAACAGGGAACCGCGATGCTGCGCCAGCCCTTCAAGGTCCAGCACCTGCGCGCCTGTCTGAGCCAGATGGTGCAGCAGCCGCGTCTTGGCAGTGCCGGTGCCGCCTTCTATCAGCATCAAACGGTGTGGCAGGGGCGCGTCGTAAAGCGCTGCGACCACCAGACGGCGGTAGCTGCGATAGCCGCCGCGCAGGAGTTGCACACGCCAGCCGACCTGATCGAGAATTGTCGAAAACGCACCCGACCGCTGCCCGCCGCGCCAGCAATAAACCAGCGGTTGCCAGCCACCGTCTTTACCCGCAAGTGCCGTCTGCAAATGCCGCGCCGTGTTCTGCGCCACCAGCGCGCCGCCGATCTTGCGGGCGTCAAAGGGGCTGACTTGTTTGTAGATGGTGCCGACCTCGGCCCGCTCTGCATCCGACAGCACGGGCAGGTTGATCGCGCCGGGCAGGTGATCCTCGGCAAACTCCGCAGGGGCGCGCACGTCGATGATTGTGTCGACGTTGAGCGTGGCGAGGTCCGACAGGACGGTGAGGGTGCAGGGGGTCATCTGGAGTTCCGGCAAAGCCCCGCGCCCCGTGATAGGGCGCGGGGGCAATGGCTCAGGCCTTGGCCGCGATCACCAGCACTTCAACCAGATACTCTGGCGTGGCGAGCTTGGATTCGCCGCAGGCGCGGGCGGGGGCGTTGCCCTCGGGCACCCAGGCGTCCCAGACGGCGTTCATGGCCGCGAAGTCTGCCATGTCGGCCAGCCAGATGGTCGATTGCAGAATGCGGGTCTTGTCGCTGCCGACCTCGGCCAGCAGGGCGTCGACCTTATCAAGGCAAACTTGGGTCTGCTGGGCTACATCGGCACCCGCCGTGCCGACCTGACCGGCAAGGTAGATCACATCGCCATGTTCGACGATTTGGCTCATGCGGGTGTTGGTGTGGTGGCGTTTGATCTCGGTCATTCTGTCTCTCCTTTGACGTTGCAAAACTTGTGGCAGCTTTGCGTGAGGGAGGCCAGATCAAAGGCCGCGTATCAGGACTTCTCGATAGGGCCGCCTGCTTTTTCCCAGCCGCCGAAACCGTCCTTCAGATGCGCCGCGTCAAAGCCCATGTCTTGCAATGTCGCGACCGAGATGGCCGAGCGCCAGCCAGAGGCGCAGTGAAAGATGAACTTCTTGTCTTGGGCAAAGACCTCTTTGAAATAGGGGCTATCGGGGTCGACCCAAAACTCCAACATCCCGCGCGGGCAGTGGAACGCACCGGGGATGAACCCGGTACGCTCGCGTTCGCGGGGATCACGCAGGTCGACGAATTGCACATTCTCGTCGTCGAGCATGGCGATGGCCTCAGCGCTGTCGATCTCTTCGATCCGGGCACGGGCCTCGGCGACCATTTCGGCGGCGGTTTTCTTGAGGGCCATCGGGGTCTTCTCCTTACAGTTGGTTCAGCAGGTCAGGTGTGGGCCAGCCATCGATGGGGAGGCCGAGACGGGCCTGTTCCGAGCGTACGGCGGCGCGGGTGCCGGAGCCGAGGATGCCATCTACATCACCCACATCATAGCCCATGGATTGCAGCTTGCGCTGAAGCGTTTTCATCGCGTCGCCGCTAAGCCCCGGTTGCGGATTGCCTGCGTCGAAAACCTGTGCGCCTTCCAGCCGCGTGGCGAAATAGGCGGCGGTCATGACGTAGGTAAAGCTTTGGTTCCATTCGAAATAGACCCGGAAATTCGGGTAGGCAATAAAGGCCGGCCCGCCGCGCCCTTGTGGCAACAGGACCGAGGCGGTCAGCCCTTCGGCCAACGGCCCGTTGCGGGGCGAGACGCCCATCGCTTGCCATTCGCTGACGGGTTTGGTGGTCTCCAGCCCGCTTTGCGACCAGTCGAAGTCTTGGGGGAGAGAGACTTCGGTCAGCCAAGGCTCCCCCGCGCGCCAGCCGAGGCTTTGCAGCATTTTGGCACCCGACAGCAACGCATCGGGGGCTGAGGTTTTCAGGGAGACTTCGCCATCTCCGTCGCCATCCACGCCGTTTTCGATGATGTCGCGGGGTAGCATTTGCACCATGCCGATCTCGCCCGCCCAGGCGCCGGTGGTGCTGGCCGGGTCGAAGGCACCGCGCTCAAAGAGTTCGAGCGCCGCAAAAAGCTGCGGGCGGAACAGTTCGGGGCGGCGGCAGTCATGGGCCAGCGTGGCCAGCGCATTGGCGGTGTTGAAATCCCCTTGGATCGCGCCGTAGTCCGTCTCGAACGCCCAGAAGGCCAAGAGCACGCCACGGCTGACGCCATATTCGGATTCAACCCGGTCAAAGATCGCGTCGTATTTCTCACCATTGGCGCGGCCCCGGTTGATCCGGTCGTTGGAGATCAGATGCCGCGAAAATTCGATGAAGGGTTTTTGGAATACGCCCTGCGCCTGATCGGCGCGCAGCACGGCGGGGTCTTGGCGCAGACCTGCAAAAAACCGATCGGCGGTGGCAGGGTCGGCACCATTGGCCACGGCCTCGGCCTTGGCATCGGCGATGAATCCAGAGAAATCACCGCCACAGGCTGTTTCAGCATAGGCGGTGGCGGGAAGGGTGAACGCCGCAAGGGCGGCGGCTAGAAAGATGGGGCGCATGGATATCCTCATAGTCACAGACAGGCCAGAACTAGGGCGATTGCCCACATCACCAACCATGCCTGCCAGAGGCGGGTGATGGCCGCATCGATAGCCCGAGGTCCGATGACGCGCGCCCCCGCGCCGTGAACCCAAGCGAACTGCTGCAATTGCCCATCATAGGCGCGCGGGCCTGCAAGTGCCACACCCGTGGCCCGCGCCATGGCGGCTTCTGGCCAACCGGCATTGGGTGAGCGGTGCAGCGCCGCATCTGCGCGGATGTCGCGCCAGTGGTGCAAGACCCCGCCGGGCAGGGCGATAAGCAGCGCTGTCAGCCGGGCGGGGGCAAGGTTTAGCAGGTCATCCATCCGCGCCGCAGCCCAGCCGAAATCGGCATGGCGCGGGGTGCGGTAGCCGATCATACTGTCGGCGGTGTTGACGATTTTATAGACCAACAGCCCTGGCAGACCGGCTAGCAGGAACCAAAGGGCAGGCGCGATGATGCCGTCGCTGAGGTTTTCCGCGCCGCTTTCGATGGCAGAGCGGGCCACGGCATCTTCGGTCATCTCTGCAATGTCGCGGCTGACGATCATCGCAACGGCGCGGCGGCCTGCGGGCAATGACTGGCGCAGCCCATCAGCCACGGCGCGGAGGTGTTCGACGAGGGAGCGTTGCGCAAGTAGGATTGCGGCGGTGATGACCTCGGCAAGCGGGCCGAAGAAGCTCAGTAGCCAGCCTAGAACGGCAGCGCCGATCATCAGAGCTAACAGCAGCACCACGCCCTTGGCACGTCGCGCTTGGCCGTGGTTCAACCGCTGATCCCCCCAGCCGATCAACCGCCCCATCAGCACCGCCGGATGCGGCAAGCGCCGCCAGAGCCATTCCGGCTCCCCCATAGCCGCGTCCAGCAACATGGCCAGCGCGAGGATCGCCGGGGTGCTCATGCCAGCGCCTGCTCCAGCCGCGCCCAGCCGTCGGGGGCGGGCAGGCCGAGGCGCAGCCAGCGCGGGTTGTAGGGGAAGATGCGGGTCCAGATGTGGTGCTCGGCGAGGCGGGTTTGCCAAGCTAGCGCGTCGTCGACCTCATAGAGGCGGAAGAGCGAGGTGCCGCCGACGGTTTGCGCCCCCGCTTCGGTCATCATTGTGTCGAGACGGGTGGCGTCAGTCGCCAACCGGGCCCGCGTCGCCTCGGCCCAAGTTTCATCCCGCAAAGCCGCCGCGCCGATATGCAATGCCGGGCCGCTTACCGGCCAAGGGCCGAGCATCTGGCCAAGCCGTGCCACCAAGGCCGGATCACCGATGACAAAGCCCAGCCGCAGCCCGGCCAGCCCCCAGAACTTGCCAAAGCTTTTGAGGATCAGCGTGCCGGGTGTCGTGGCCTGCGCCATCAGGGTGGCGCTGGGCGTGATGTCGCAAAAGCTCTCGTCGATGATGCTGAGCGGGGTGGTGGTTTCCGTCGCGGGCCACAACCGCCCGTCGGGGTTGTTGGGGTGCACATGGACGGCGGCGTCGGTCTCGCCCGCCTCGACCACTTGCCAACCGTTCTCGGCGAAACTGGCGGCATGTTCATTGTAGGTCGGGCTGGGGATGCGCACGCGGCCCTTCGGGGCGAGCGCCGGGATGCGCGCAATGGCCGAGGATGCGCCCGGCACGGCGAGGATCGCGGCCCCCTCGGGCACCTGCCAAAAGGCGCGGGCGGCGGCCAGCAGCGCGGTTTGCGCTGCGGCATCGGGGAGGGCGGTCCATGCGCCCGCAGGCAGGGCGGGGACGTTGTAGGGCGCGGGGTTGATCCCGGTGGAAAGGTCGATCCACTCCGACCGCTGCCCGCCAAAACGCGCCGCTGCCGCATCGACACCGCCGCCGTGGTCGCGCTGGTCTGGCTGTTGCATCATCGTCCCCCTGCCGTTCTTGCTGCGGTGAAAGCGCAAAAGCGCTGCGCGATCAAGCGCCTTCCGCAAGGCAGGCAGGGGGAGGAGGGATCAGCCGCGCCCGTGCGGCGCTTCGAAATCCAGCACGGGGTTGATCGGGATGATCCGATGCGGGTTAATCGTGTCGTGGCTGTAGTGATAGTGTCGCACGATATGGTCGAAGTTCACCGTCTCGGCCACGCCCGGCACCTGATAGAGTTCGCGCGTATAGGCCCAGAGGTTCGGGTAATCGACGATCCGCTTGCGGTTACATTTGAAGTGCAGATGATAGACCTTGTCGAAGCGTACCAGTGTGGTGAAGAGCCGCCAGTCGGCCTCGGTCATCTTATCGCCCGCAAGGTAGCGGTTCTGTGACAGGATGTCTTCGATCCAATCCAGCGTGTCGAAGAGCGGATGCACGGCGGCGTCATAGGCCTCCTGCGTGGTGGCGAAACCGGCTTTGTAGACGCCGTTGTTCAGCGTGTCATAGACGCGGGCGTTCACCTCTTCGATGCGGTCGTGCAGCTGCGCCGGGCAATAGTCATCGTTGTTGCCGGTGATCGCGCTGAAGGCGCTGTTGAACATGCGGATGATCTCGGCGCTCTCGTTGTTGACGATAGTCCCGCGCTCTTTGTCCCAGAGGATCGGCACGGTGACGCGGCCCGAGAAATTGGGATCGGCACGGGTATATATGTCGCGGGCATAGGGCAGGCCAAAGAGGGTGTCGCCGGTGGCACCGGGGAAATCCGTGTCAAAGGTCCAGCCTTCGCCCAACATGTCGGGATGCACGACCGAGACGTCGATATGATCCTTTAGCCCCTTCAACTGGCGGAAGATCAGCGCGCGATGTGCCCATGGGCAGGCATAGCTGACATAGAGGTGATAGCGCCCCGATTCTGCCTTGAACCCGCCCTCCCCGCTGGGACCGGCGCTGCCATCGGCGGTCACCCAGTTGCGAAACTGCGCTTCGCTGCGTTCAAATTTGCCGCCTGAGGATTTGGTGTCATACCATTTGTCTTGCCATTTTCCGTCAACCAAAAGGCCCATCTTGTTCTCCTTTGCGCATTTGAGGGTATATCTAGGGCCACACGCGCGGACTGCACATCTTCATGGGCGCGCAGCCGCCCTGCGCTGGCGCAGGCTGCCGAAACGTCATCAAATCTTAACTTGAATTTCCTACGTTTTAGCCCAGCTTAGAAGGCATTAGCGGGGGATGATCATGGAAGAATTTCTGACCAAGGAAATACAAGCGGGTCTTGATGCCGCGCGCATGGAAAGCCTACGCAAAGGGTCTCGCCTGCGGCTTGAGGTGGGCGGTGATGTCTACCGCGTGCTGCGCATGTGGAAGACCGGTTTTTCCGTCGATGCCGAAGACGCGCCCAAGCTGCGCGGGCTGGTCGACCTATATGATGGCAGCCTGCACCTGTTCCAATGTCTGATCGTGGCGAGCGAGGAAGACGCAGGCGAAATGCAGTATGAGTTCAAGCGCGCGACTGCCGTGGCGGACCGTCCGGCGCTTGATTTCGAACGTGCCGCAGATGCGCCGCTGGGTCTGATCGAAGACAGCCGGGCCTGAAGCAGCAGCACGGCGGGTTAGCCCCGCCGCGCCGTCTTTCAATTATTGCAGATCGCTGAAGGCTTTGGCGAGCCTTTCGCAGGCTTCCTCGACCCGCGCGCGCGGCGTGGCGAGGTTGAAACGCATGAAGCTTTCGCCGCCGGTGCCGAATGTCGCGCCATGGTTGGCGGCGATGCGGGCGGATTTTTCCACCCGCTCGGTAAACTCCGCCCGATCCATGCCAGTGCCAGAAAAATCCACCCAAGCGAGATAGGTCGCCTCCAATGGCATAGAGCGCAGTCCCGGAATTGCGTTTACTGCTTCGTCAAAGCGCCTCCGGTTGCCGTCAAGATAATCCATCAGTTCGTCCACCCATGCCGCGCCTTCCGGTGAATAAGCGGCGGTGGCCATAAGCAGACCAAACGAATTGGGCGAGCTGCCCATTGCGGCCATGCGGGCGGCGAACTGCTGTCGCATCTTGGGATCTGCAATAATCACATTTCCGACGTGACTGCCGGCCATATTGAAGGTCTTGGTCGTGGCGGTCATCATTACCAGACGGTCAGCGATCCCGTCGATCTGGGCCATGGGGATGTGCGTTTGCCCCGGCATCACCAGATCGTGGTGAATTTCATCCGAGACCAGCACCAGATCATGCCGCTTGGCGAAATCGGCCACGCCTTGCAGTTCCTCGCAGCTCCAGACTCGGCCGCCGGGGTTATGCGGCGAGCAGAGGATCACCATCTTCTCATCCCCGGTCATCAGGGCATCATAGGCGTCGAAATCCATCTCGTAGCGGCCCGAGGCATTGGTCAGCGGGCATTCCACCACGCGGCGTTCGGCGGCATTAATCACGCGGGCAAAGGCGTGATAGACCGGAGTGAAAAGCACGACGCCATCGCCGGGCTGGGTAAAGGCATCGACGCACATCGCGGTGCCGTTCACTAGTCCATGCGTGGTAAAAATCGCATCGGCATCGACCTTCCAGCCGTGGCGGTTCTCCATCCACCACTGGATCGCGGCGAGGTATTCGCTGTCATCGCCGAAATACCCGTGTACGCCGTGGTTAATCTGAGCCTGCAGCGCATCTTGTACCACCTGCGGCGGGCGGAAATCCATGTCAGCCACCCACATCGCGATGCCGCTGTCCGCGGGCACGCCATAGACTGCTTCCATCTTATCCCATTTCGCGCAATGCGTCCCGCGCCGCTCGATGATCTCGTCAAAATTCACGTTGGTCACTTCGCTCTCGTCAAAACTCATGCTGATCACTCCTGATGTTGAAGCCAAGCTAACGGCTGCCGCAGGCGCTGCAAGCCCCCGGTTGCGCGATGCACGGGCATGGCCTAAATGAGCGGGATGAAACGCCCGATCCTTTTGCACCCCGATCCACGGCTCAAGAAAGCCGCAGCCTCCGTCGCCGATCTCAGCGACGAGCTGCGCGTGCTGGGCGATGATATGTTGACCACCATGTATGACGCGCCGGGCATTGGCCTTGCGGCGCCGCAGATCGGCGTGCTGAGCCGGGTGATCGTGCTTGATTGCGTCAAGGAAGAGGGCGAAGCACCGCGCCCGCTGTTGATGTTCAACCCGGAGATTGTGGCCTCTTCAGATACGCTCAATACTTATGAAGAAGGCTGCCTCAGCATTCCTGAGCAATACGCCGATGTGACCCGCCCGGCTGAGGTCGAGGTGCGCTGGCTCGACCGCGACGGGAAAGAGCAGCAGGAGTCTTTCGACGGGCTTTGGGCGACCTGCGTGCAGCATGAGATCGACCACCTCGACGGGAAGCTGTTCATCGACTACCTCAAGCCGCTGAAGCGCCAGATGATCACCCGCAAGATGGTGAAACTGAAGCGCGAGTTGGCACGCGGATGAGTATGCTGGAGGTTCTCCGCTGGCCCGACCCGCGTCTGGCCGAGACCTGCGCGCCGATCGAAGAGATCACGCCGGAGATCGAGCGTCTCGCCGCCGATATGCTTGAGACGATGTATGCCGCACCGGGACGAGGCCTTGCCGGGCCGCAGGTGGGCGCAATGCTGCGGATTTTCGTGATGGATGCGGGCTGGAAAGAGGATGAATCCGACCCGCTGGTCTGCATCAACCCGATGTTTCAAGAGATCGGCGAAGAGCGTGTGACCAATACAGAAGGCTGCCTCAGCATCCCCGGCATCAGTACCGATATCTCGCGCCCGTCGCAGGTGCAGATGGTTTGGATCGGGCTGAACGGTGGCCGCTATGTGCAGAGTTTCGACGGCGCCGCCGCGCTGATCGCGCAGCATGAGATGGACCACCTCGACGGTGTGGTGACATTCGATCACCTTGACGCGGAAACCCGCGCCGCCAAGATTGCGGAGTTCAATGCACAATGACCCTACGCCGCTACGTTGCATGGCCCGACAAACGCCTGCGCAGCCCTGCCGCCCCGATTGAGGCGGTGACGGATGAAATCCGCATCCTCTGGGATGACATGATCGAGACGATGGACGCCATGCCCGGCGTCGGCCTTGCCGCGCCGCAGATCGGGGTGATGTTACAGGTTGCGGTGGTAGATGCCTCCGAGGCGCGTAACAAGCGCATCCGGCTGGCGAACCCGGTGATTATCGATGCCTCTGCCGTGCTGCATCCTTATGAGGAGGCCAGTCCGAACCTGCCCGGTTTCAGCGCCGTAATCCGCCGCCCCCGCGGCGTGAAGGTGCGCTTTTTGGATGAGACGGGCTCGGAGGTTGAGCGTGATTTCGTCGGGCTTGAGGCGGTGAGCGTGCAGCACCAGATCGACCATCTGGCGGGCAAGATGTATTTCGACAACCTCAGCAAAACCAAGCGTGACATGCTGTTGCGCAAGGCACGCAAACAGAACGGCTGACGGCTCCCCCAAGGCGCTGTCCGGCAGGAGTGAACAGATGCGACTGATCTTCATGGGCACGCCCGAATTCTCGGTGCCGGTACTGGATGCGCTGATACAGGCTGGGCATGACGTCTGCGCGGTCTATTGCCAGCCGCCACGCCCCGCCGGGCGCGGCAAGAAACCCCGCCCCAGCCCGGTGCAGCAACGTGCCGAAGAGATTGGCCTCTTGGTGCGGCACCCGGCATCGCTCAAACACCCCGAGCCGCAAGAAGAATTCGCCGAGCTTGAGGCCGAGGCTGCGGTGGTCGTGGCCTATGGTCTTATCCTTCCGCAGATCATTCTGGACGCGCCGAAGCATGGCTGCCTGAACATCCACGCGAGCCTGCTGCCGCGCTGGCGCGGGGCCGCGCCCATTCACCGGGCGATCATGGCGGGGGACGAAAAGACCGGCGTTTGTATCATGCAGATGGAAGCGGGGTTGGACACCGGGCCGGTGCTGCTCTGCGAAGAGACCGAGATCGGTGCGGCGGAGACCACAGCGGAACTGCACGACCGTCTGAGCGCCATGGGCGCGGTGGCGATCAACAAGGCGCTGTCGCAACTGTTGCAGCTTACCCCACAGCCCCAGCCCGAAGAAGGCGTCACCTATGCGGCCAAGATCGACAAGGCCGAGGCCAAGATCGACTGGACCCGCCCGGCGGTTGAGGTGGATCGTATGATCCGTGGCCTTTCACCCTTTCCCGGGGCGTGGTTCGAGATTGACGGTCAACGGGTCAAAGTGCTGGGATCGGTGCTGGACGAAGGCACAGGTGCTGCGGGTGAGGTCTTGTCGGATGATCTGCGCATTGCCTGCGGCGACGGTGCCGTGCGACTTACGCGCTTGCAGCGCGCGGGCAAGGGCGCGCAGGACGCAGAGGTGTTTCAGCGCGGTGCGCAAATCGCGGTGGGGCGGCGCTTGGGCGAAGGCTGAGGCGTCAGCTTTTCGGCGGGGTGCTTTTGTAGACTGGCAAGTGCCAGCCGAAATACAGCGATCCGGCCCGAAGCACCCAAGTCGTCACGGCACAGGCCAGCAGTGGGTAGAGCCTCCCATCGAAATAGGGTGACAGCAGCACCGCCACCGCAGCGCCAGACAGGGCGGCCGTGGCGTAGAGCTCGCCTTGGGTCAGCACCAATGGCAATTGGCCGACGACCACATCGCGCATTAGCCCGCCCATGCAGCCGGTGATCATGCCCATGACGATGATGATCGCGGCGGATTGCTCTTGGGCCATCGCCACACCCACGCCCGCCGCGACAGCGACGGCAAGCGCTAGACTGTCGAGCCAAATGAGCGTGCGAAATCGGCTTTCCAGCAAATGCGCGGTAAAAAACACCACCAACGCGGCCACTATGGCCACGCCTAACATGCTGGGGGTCTCAATCCAGAAGATCGGGTTACGGTCAAGCAGCAGGTCACGGATCGTGCCGCCACCGACGGCGGTCAGGCAGGCGATAAAGGCAAAGCCCACGATATCAAGCTGCGCACGGCTGGCGACCAGCGCGCCGGTGATGGCGAATACCAGCACGGCGGCATAGTCGAGCAGGGCCAGAAGGCTCACTTCTTGCCGCCCGGTTTGAAGGGGGCCATGCCAGCGCGGGCCAATTCATCGGCGCGTTCGTTTTCGGGGTGGCCGGCGTGACCCTTGACCCATTTCCAAGTCACATTGTGCCGCGCGTTCGCCGCGTCCAGCCGTTGCCAAAGCTCGGCGTTTTTGACGGGTTTCTTGGCGGCATTTTTCCAGCCGTTCTTTTTCCAGCCAAAGATCCAGCCAGTGATGCCGTTTTTCACGTAGTTGCTGTCGGTCACGATGGTGATCTCGGTCGCCCGGCTGAGCGATTCCAGCGCCGAGATTGCGGCCATCAGTTCCATGCGGTTGTTGGTGGTCTGGCCTTCGCCGCCCTTCAACTCGCGCTCTTTGACGATCTTGTCACCGTCCATCGCGCGCATCAACACGCCCCAGCCGCCGGGGCCGGGATTGCCTGAGCAGGCTCCGTCTGTGTAGGCATAGAGGTCTGGCATATCGGCTCCCGTCGCGGTTTCAACGCGGTGTAGGCGGCTGGCGCGCGGCGGTCAATCAGGCGGGTTGGCGCAAGACGCGGGGCACCTTGAACTCAACGTTTTCCTGCGCGGTTTCGACCAGTTCAGTGGTCACGTCATAGCGGGCTTTGAAGGCGTCGATCACTTCATTGATCAGCACTTCGGGGGCCGATGCGCCTGCGGTGATGCCGATGCTGCCGATCCCCTCAAGCGCGCGCCAATCGATGTCGTCCGCTCGTTGCACCAGTTGCGCATAGGCGCAGCCCGCGCGGGCGCCGACTTCGACCAGACGTTTGGAGTTCGACGAATTCGGCGCGCCGACCACCAGCATCGCGTCGCATTTGGGGGCCATGGCTTTGACCGCTTCCTGACGGTTGGTCGTGGCGTAGCAGATGTCTTCTTTATGCGGGCCGATGATGGCGGGGAAGCGTGCCTGTAGGGCCGCGACGATATCGGCGGTGTCATCGACGCTGAGCGTGGTCTGGGTGACATAGGCCAGACGGGTCTCATCGCGCACGGCGACCCCGGCCACATCGTTGGGGGTTTCAACAAGCAACACATCGCCGTCGGGCAGTTGGCCCATGGTGCCGACCGTCTCAGGGTGGCCCGCGTGGCCGATCATGATGATCTGGAGCCCGGCCTCTGCGTGACGCTGTGCCTCAATATGCACCTTGCTGACCAGCGGGCAGGTGGCATCCACGTAGATCATGTTGCGCGCCTGTGCGGCGGAGGGCACGGATTTCGGCACGCCGTGGGCGGAGAAGATCACCGGGCGGTCGTCGGGGCATTCCGACAGTTCCTCGACAAAGACCGCGCCCTTGTCGCGCAGCCCGTCGACGACGAACTTGTTGTGCACAATCTCATGGCGCACATAGACCGGCGCGCCCCATTTTTCGAGCGCCATCTCGACGATCTTGATCGCCCGGTCAACGCCCGCACAGAACCCGCGCGGCGCGGCAAGATAGAGGGTGAGAGGCGGTTTGGTCATAGCGAAGTCTCCGGACGGTTGGCGCAGAGGTAAGGGCTTGGGCCCGCTTCGTCCAGCCCGTCAGTCTTTCTTGGGCGCAGCCTCGCCCGCTGAGCCGTGGACCAATGCGGCGGCTTGGGCCCGGTTGCGAATGCCCAGCTTGCGGTAGCCAGACTTTGCGTAATCCGAGACCGTGTGAATGGAGAGGTTGCACTGATGCGCGGTCTGCTGGCGGCTGTAGCCATGGGCCAGCAGGTTCACCACTTCGGCTTCGCGCGGGCTGAGTTTGGCAAAGATTTCCGGCGCTTCGGGCAGGGGCAGTGGGGCGGTGCCGGTGAGGTCTTCGATGCGACGGTGCATCAGCAGACAGAAAAGGCGAAGCTCTTCGGCGATGTCGCGGAATGCCTTCTCAAATTCACCCGCTTCCATTGCGTTGCCGATAATAAAACCGCCAAAGCGTTCTGACCCTTTCAGTCGCATCGGCACCGCAAAGGCCGCATGTAACCCTTTGCGTCCAGCGCGGGCGATCAGCGAATGCTCAGACGGGGTCACATCGGGGTAGAGGTGCACGAAAGCCTGACCGATGGTCAGCACCTCATAGCTGTTGCACGAGTGGTGGAGAAAGGGATCATCCTCTGGCGGGAGGTCTTCGTATAGATTGGGAATAGTGCACAGCAGCTGTGCATCTTTAAAGTCCGCACCGACGCTGATGTGAATGGCCTGGGTGAAACCGATCTGTCGTAGTGCCTCTACGATCCCGTCCCAAAGCGCCCCTACATCCTGCAGTTTTTCCAACCGTACCGCGACATCGAAGAGCATCATTCCTCACTTTAACCCCCCTTTTTCGGGGGGTCGTCTACTTCTACGGGAACAGGTAGTATGGGATCAAGGGGAACGCATGGGTTCATGTGCTGTATTGTATCTTCCCTGGGGTATTTTAGAAATTTCACAGGCCAGTGACACTCTTGTCGCTGGTCTGTTATTCGTTTGCTTGCCGACCTAAGGGCAGGCACAGATAACCCACTGCCGCAGGTGGCGGCATGGTTTCGGGCGGGAATAAGGCGGTTTGCGCTTAGTCTTGCGAGGTCGAGATGGGGTCGCGCGGTGGGCGGCCAATGACATCACGCAGATCATCAAGCTCAATAAAGTTGTCGGCTTGGCGGCGCAGGTCATCAGAAATCATTGGCGGTTGGCTGCGAATCGTCGACACAACAGAGACGCGCACGCCCTGACGTTGCAGGCTTTCCACCAGCGGGCGGAAATCGCCGTCGCCGGAAAAGATCACGATATGGTCGACGCGCGGCGCCAGTTCCATCGCATCCACGGCCAGTTCGATGTCCATGTCGCCTTTGACCTTACGGCGGCCCATGCTGTCTGTGTATTCTTTGGCGGGTTTGGTGACCATGGAAAAGCCGTTGTAGTTCAGCCAATCAACAAGCGGGCGGATCGGCGAATATTCATCGTTTTCCAAGAGCGCGGTATAGTAGAAGGCGCGCAGCAACTTGCCGCGCCGCATGAACTCTTGCCGCAGCAGTTTGTAGTCGATGTCGAAGCCTAGCGTCTTTGCCGCGGCGTAGAGGTTGGAGCCATCTATAAAAAGCGCCAACCGCTCATCTTTGTAGAACATTAATCTATCCTTTCGGCAGGCTTCGCCGTATTCCCGGTTTGAGTTGTAATCGTCGCGGATTAATAAATCCGTGACGTCTGGCGATGCCCCCACATCAGGGTGCATAACTAAGGCTTTTTAACGATGTCGCAAGCCCCCGCGGGTGTGGAATTAAGCAGTAGAGAGCCTATACGAAAGTATAGTCTTCTGATTGCGCTCGGCGGGAACCTTGCGTCTTCTGTGGGTAATCCCCAGGAAACGCTAAAATCGGCTTTGAAGCTGTTGCAAATCTCGGGCGCGGTGATTCGCGCCACGAGCCCATTCTATCACACTCCGGCTTTTCCCGCAGGGGCGGGGCCTGATTATGTGAATGCGGCAGCGCGGGTTGAAGCGGCATGGGATCCCGAAAAGGCGCTTGGCGTCTTGCACCGGATAGAGGCGCAGTTCGGACGGGAACGGGTGCAGCGGTGGGGGCAGCGCACCTTGGATCTCGACCTGTTGGCTTGCGATGATATCGTGTTGCCAGACCGTAACACCCACAAGATGTGGCGCGAATTGCCTCTAGAGGCGCAGATTGGCCGCACGCCCGCGCAGTTGATCCTGCCACATCCACGTCTTCAGGACCGTGCCTTTGTTCTGGTGCCGCTGGCCGATGTCGCCCCCGATTGGGTGCATCCGCTGCTTGGAAAGCCGGTGCGCGCCTTGCTTGAGGCCCTGCCTGAGCGGGATCGTGCCAGCGTGCGCCGCCTGTAATAACGGCTTGTAAATCTGCCCGAAGCGGCCTAAATACCGCACTTCTGGCAGCAAATGAGATATTGGAGGCTTCATGGCCCGCGTCACCGTCGAAGATTGTGTGGATAAGGTTCCGAACCGTTTCGAACTCGTTATGCTGGCCGCGCATCGCGCCCGCGAGATCTCTGCCGGATCGCCGCTCACTGTTGACCGCGACAACGACAAGAACCCTGTCGTGTCCCTGCGCGAAATCGCCGAAGAAACCCAGTCGGCCGATGACCTGCGTGAACGTCTGATCGAGAGCAACCAAAGCCAGATCGAAGTCGATGAGCCCGAAGAAGACGCCATGGCGCTTTTGATGGGTGCCGAGCAGGACAAGCCCGAAGAAGACAGCATGTCCGAAGAAATGCTGCTGCGCCAGTTGATGGCCGCACAGGGGCAGGGGTAACCCCCGCGCCCCGGCCGGGGCTATGAGGCAGATGGCATGAACAGCGCCGACATTACTGCCGACGATCTGATCGCCCTTGTTCAGGGCTACAATCCCCGCACCAACGAGGCATTGATCCGCGCCGCCTTTGATTATGGCGCGCGGATGCATGAGGGGCAGTTTCGCCATTCGGGCGAAGCGTACTTTACACATCCCGTTGCTGTCGCTGCGATTCTTACGGAACAGCAGCTTGATGATGCGACGATCATCACCGCCCTTTTGCATGACACGATCGAAGACACCAAAGCGTCCTACGCCGAGGTGCAGAGGCTCTTTGGCGGTGAAGTCGCCGAATTGGTCGATGGTGTCACCAAGCTGACCAACCTTCAGCTCAACTCGACCGAGACCAAACAGGCCGAGAACTTTCGCAAGCTGTTCATGGCGATGTCGAAGGACTTGCGGGTCATCCTCGTCAAATTGGCTGACCGTCTGCATAACATGCGGACCATCAAATCCATGCGGCCCGACAAACAGGTCAAAAAGGCGCGGGAGACGATGGACATCTACGCGCCGCTTGCAGGCCGTATGGGCATGCAGTGGATGCGCGAAGAGTTGGAAGACCTCGCCTTTCGCGTGCTTAACCCCGATGCCCGCGCGTCGATCATCCGGCGTTTCATCACCCTGCAACGCGACACCGGCGATGTGATCCAGCGGATTACCGGCGATATGCGCGTGGAGTTGGAAAAGGCGGATATTGAGGCCGAGGTCTTTGGCCGGGCCAAGAAGCCCTATTCGATATGGCGCAAGATGGAGGAGAAGGAGCAGAGCTTCTCTCGCCTGTCCGATATCTACGGCTTCCGTGTGATCACTGCCTCCGAGGAAGATTGCTACCGCACGCTTGGCGCGATCCACCGGCGCTGGCGCGCGGTGCCGGGGCGTTTTAAGGATTACATCAGCCAGCCCAAGACCAACGGCTATCGCTCGATCCATACCACTGTGTCAGGGCGCGACGGCAAGCGGGTTGAGGTGCAAATCCGCACGCGGCAGATGAATGACGTGGCCGAGACCGGCGTGGCCGCGCATTGGTCCTACCGCGACGGTGTGCGCAGCCGAAACCCCTTTGCCGTTGATCCCGCCAAGTGGATCAGCCAGTTGACCGAGCAGTTCGACGCCGAGACCGACCATGAGGATTTCCTCGAAGCGGTGAAGCTTGAGATGTACGCCGACCAAGTCTTCTGCTTCACGCCCAAGGGCGATGTGGTGAAGCTGCCGCGCGGCGCAACGCCGATTGATTTCGCCTATGCCATCCATACGCGGATCGGCAATGCCTGCGTGGGGGCCAAGGTCGATGGGATGCGCGTGCCGCTCTGGACGCGGATCAAGAATGGCCAGTCGATTGAGATCACCACCGCGCAGGGCCAGACACCGCAGGCCACTTGGCTCGACATCGCCACCACCGGCAAAGCCAAATCGGCGATCCGGCGCTCCCTGCGTGAGGTCGACCGCGAACGCTTTATCAAGCTGGGGCGCGAATTGGCGCGCTCAGCTTTCGCTCAGGTGGGCAAGAAGGTCACCGATAAGGTGCTGCACACTGTCGCTAAGAACATGCGGCTCAATGGCCCCGACGAGGTGCTTGCCCGGCTTGGCAGTTCCGAGCTGACGGGCCGCGAAGTGGTCGAATCCGTCTATCCCGACCTCGCCCCGCAAAAGGGCGAGCAGATCGACGTACGCCGCGCCGTGGTCGGGCTGGAGCCGGGCCAGAGCTTTGACCGCGCCCCCTGCTGCACGCCGCTGCCAGGTGAGCGGATCGTCGGCATCACCTTCCGCGGCAAGGGCGTGACCGTCCATTCGATCGACTGTGATCGCCTGTCGGAATACGAGGATCAGCCCGAGCGTTGGCTTGACCTGCGTTGGCATGATGGCAGCCACCCGGCGGACTATACCTGCGCGCTGGACATCACCATTGGCAACGGCGCGGGCGTTTTGGGGCGGGTCTGTACCTTGATCGGCGAAGCCTCAGCCAATATCTCGGATTTGGAATTTGTGGAGCGTAAGCCTGACTTTTACCGGCTGGTGGTCTATGTGGATCTCAGAGATGTAACGCACCTGCATTCGCTGATGTCCACGCTCGAAGCCGAGAGTGAGGTCGCCGATGTCAGCAGGCACCGCAATATGAGCACGGGAAAGACCGTCGAAAAGACCGCCTGACCCGCGCAGACGAAACGCCGATATTGGACCTGAGACTTGATTTTCAAACGCCGCGATCCGAAACCGACCCTGCGCGCGCTGGCCGAGTTTCTGTGGCCGCGCGGCGGTTGGACGCGGGCGTTCCACTACGTCAAGCACCGTATGCGGCGGCTACCTGACAGCCCCGAGCGCATCGCGCGCGGCATCTGGGCCGGGGTCTTTACCACCTTCACGCCCTTTTATGGGTTGCATTTCATCGTGGCCGCGCTGATCGGGCGGATGATGCGCGCAAACATCCTCGCGGCGCTGATGGCGACCTTCTTTGGCAACCCGCTAACCTATGTCCCCATCGGCATCGCGGCCTTGCAGACCGGCCATTGGATCCTCGGCGCGCCCGTGGCCCCGACAGAGCATCGATCTTTCGGAGGGAAGTTTCTGGATGCGGGCCGTGACCTTCAAGAGAATTTTGTCGCGATATTTACGGATGCCACGATGGATTGGTCCGGCCTGACCGTGTTCTTCCATCAGGTCTTCTACCCCTATCTGATCGGGGGCATCCTGCCGGGGATGATCTGTGCTTCTATCGCCTATTACATCTCGGTTCCGGTGCTGCGCGCCTATCAAAAGCGGCGGCGCGGGATGATTAAGGCAAAGTTCGAGGCGCTCAAGCAGAAGGCGGCGCAAAAGGCCGAGGCCAAGCGCCACGCGGACTGAGGCTTTCAGGGCATCAATTTTCCGGAAAAACCGCTTCCCCCTATGGGGTTGGCGAAATTTCCGACCTATGGTCGGGCAAGTGATGCAAGGGGAATCGAGATGGCGGATCAACCAAAGCTGAGATTGGGCGTGAACATTGACCATGTGGCGACCGTGCGCAACGCGCGGGGCGGCGCCTATCCCGACCCGCTGCGCGCGGCCAAGATCGCGGAAAAGGCTGGCGCCGATGGCATCACCGCGCATCTGCGCGAAGACCGGCGGCATATCTCTGACGCCGATATCGAAGGGTTGATGGAAGTGCTTTCCGTCCCGCTGAACTTTGAGATGGCCGCCACCGACGAGATGCAAAAGATTGCCCTGCGTCATAAGCCACACGCTGTTTGTATCGTGCCTGAAAAACGCGAAGAGCGCACCACCGAGGGCGGGCTGGAAGTCGCCCGCGAGGAGAACAAGCTGGCCCATTTCATCGCGCCCCTGCGCGAGGGGGGCAGCCGCGTGTCGATCTTCATCGCGGCTGAGCCTGCACAGATCGAAGCTGCCAACCGCATCGGCGCTGAGGTGATCGAACTGCACACCGGCGCCTATTGCGATGCCTTCGCCGAAGGCCGCTGGGACGAGGCGGATGTTGAGTTGAAGAAACTCCGCGAGATGTCGACCTTTGCGGCTTCTCTCGGTCTGGAGGTTCACGCGGGCCACGGGCTGACCTATGACACGGTGACCCCCATCGCCGCCTTCCCCGAGGTGCGCGAACTCAATATCGGGCATTTCCTGATCGGAGAGGCGATATTTCTTGGGCTGGAACCCGCAATCACCGAGATGCGCCGCCTGATGGATGAGGCCCGCGAAGGCTAAACGCGCCCTTTCTTCGGTGGCGGAAAGTCTCTCATTCGATGTCTTCTTTTGGACCCAAAACGGCTTTGGCCGCGTTGGGCCGCCAGACTGGTTAACAAACCTTGGAGGCACCAATGAGCGACCATATCGATACACTGAAGAAACTGCACACCCGCCTGATCGACAGCCGTGACGGCTATCGTGAATCCCGCAAGCAGGTCTCTGATGAGGCTGCTTTTGTCGGCTTCTTCGACCAGCGCATCGCTGAGCGTGAGAAGTTCCACACCGAGCTGCACCGCCAGTTGGGCGCTGATGGCGTCGACGTATCCGAAGAAGGCTCCGTTGCCGCATCAGCGCACCGGGGTTGGCTCAAGCTGCGTGACGCTGTCACAGGGGACGACGAAGCCGTCTATGACGAAATCATCAACGGCGAATCCGCCTTGGTCGAAAACTACGACGATGCGATCAAAGCCACCGCTGGCCGCCCCGGTTATGAGTTCCTGACCGAGCAGCGTGCCTCGGTTCAGCGCGCCATTGACGAAGCGAAAGCCGAAAAAGCGCGCCACGCCGTCGCCTAATCTAGGCAGAGCTTGATTAAATCGAACGCCGTCCCGTCTTACGGGGCGGCGTTTTCTTGTGGCATTGCTGCTTTTCCTCGGCAACGGTGCATGATCTATTGGCGGCAAAGGGCGCATCGGCCCCGTCACGCGATAAGAATGGCACCCAATGATCCTCGGCATCGGTACTGATCTGGCAAATATCGACCGTATCCAAGGCACGCTCGACCGCTTTGGCGACCGTTTCCGCAATCGCGTTTTCACGGAAGTCGAACAGGGCAAGGCCGAGCGCCGCCGCGATGTCGCGGGGACCTACGCCAAACGCTGGGCCGCGAAGGAGGCCTGTTCCAAGGCGCTCGGGACCGGGCTGCGCATGGGCATCGCTTGGCGCGACATGGCGGTCAGCAATCTGCGCACCGGCCAACCCGTGATGGAAGTGACCGGCTGGGCCGCCGACCGTCTGGCCGCGATGACCCCGCCGGGGCATGAGGCGATCATCCATGTCACCCTGACCGATGACCACCCCTGGGCACAGGCCTTTGTGGTGATCGAAGCGCGCCCCCTTGCCGATTAAGACCGCTCAGACTGGCGCGCCCCGCCGTTTCGCGTCATATGCACGCGGGGCAGGCCGATCCGGCCCTGCTTCCCTTGACTTGGCCCGCACGGCCCCGCATGTAACCCCAAACCGTTATGTCAGGAGCGCCGCATGGCCGCTAAGGAAAAAACCGGCAACGCCTTTGTCGAAACCATCAAGACAATCTTCTGGGCGCTGCTGATCGCGGGTGTCTTTCGGACCCTCTTCTTCCAGCCCTTCTGGATCCCCTCCGGCTCCATGAAAGAGACGCTGCTGATCGGCGATTTCCTTTTCGTGAACAAGATGGCCTATGGCTATTCCTACGCGTCATGCCCCAGTCTGATGCTCCCCGGTGTCGGGATTGAAATCGACGCCAAGGATGTCTGCGGTGTGTTCGACGGCGATAATGAGCGTCTCTTCGGGTCCGAGCCTGAGCGCGGCGATGTGGTGGTCTTCCGTCATCCCGTGTCGGGCCGTGACTACATCAAGCGTCTAATTGGCTTGCCGGGTGATAAAGTGCAGATCCAAAACGGGATTATCAGCCTGAACGGCACCCCAGTCAAAGTCGAGGATGCAGGCACCTTTGAAGAGGTTATGGCCCCCCAAGGTCCGCAGCAGCTGCGCCCGCGCTGCGAAAACGGCCCCGTTGGTCAAGGGGGCACCTGTATCAAAAGCCGCCAGATTGAGACGCTGCCAAATGGCGTGTCGCATCCGATCTTGAACATCACCAACCAGCAGTCGGACAACACGGGCGTCTATACCGTGCCTGAGGGGCATTACTTCTTCATGGGCGACAACCGCGACAACTCTGCCGACAGCCGTTTGGCGCAGCGTGCGGGTGGCGTGGGTTTCGTGCCCTTCGAGAACCTCATTGGTCGCGCGGATCGCATTATGTTCAGCTCTGCCGGGCGTTCGATGCTGTTCTTCTGGACATGGCGCAGCGACCGTTTCTTCGAAGCTGTCAGATGAAGCTAAGCGGAGACCTCAAAGCCTTCGAGGCGCGGATCGGCCATCACTTTGGCAAGCCGGAACTGCTGGTTCGCGCGGTGACCCATGCCTCAATGTCCTCGGCCAATCGCGATGACAACCAACGGTTGGAGTTTTTAGGCGACCGGGTGCTGGGCCTTGTCATGGCGGAGGCGCTGCTGGCGCTTGATCCCGGCGCGACAGAGGGCCAGTTGGCCCCGCGTTTCAATGCGCTGGTGCGCAAGGAAACCTGCGCCGATGTCGCGCGTGAGATTGATCTGGGCAAGGTGCTAAAGCTCGGTCGGTCAGAGATGATCTCCGGCGGGCGGCGCAAGCAGGCGCTTTTGGGCGACGCTATCGAGGCGGTGATTGCCGCCGTTTATCTGGATGGCGGGTTTGACGCGGCCAAAGACCTCGTGTTGCGGATGTGGGGCAACCGGCTGAAAACCGTCAAGGAAGATGCGCGTGATGCCAAGACTGCGCTGCAGGAATGGGCACAGGCGCGCGGGCTGACCCCGCCGCGCTATGTCCAGACCGACCGCAGCGGCCCCGACCATGCGCCGGTGTTTACCATTACCGCGCGGCTGGACAACGGCGCCGAAGCCGCCGCCACCGCGCCCTCAAAACGCGCCGCCGAACAGGCCGCCGCCAGCACATTGCTGCGGCAATTGGAGAAGAACTCATGACCACCCGTGCCGGATTCGTCGCCCTGATCGGAGAGCCCAACGCGGGCAAATCCACGCTGCTGAACCGCATGGTGGGGGCCAAGGTCTCGATCGTGACGCATAAGGTCCAGACCACCCGCGCCCGCATTCGTGGCGTCGCGATGGAGGGGCAGACGCAGCTGGTTTTCGTCGACACCCCCGGCCTGTTCCAACCGCGCCGCCGTCTGGACCGTGCTATGGTCGCCGCCGCCTGGGGCGGGGCCGCGGATGCCGATGTCATCGTGCTGCTAATCGAAGCGCACCGCGGGATGACCGAGGGCGTTGAGCGTATCCTTGAGGAACTCGGCAACATCGCCAAGGGCCGCCGCGTGGCGCTGGCGATTAACAAAATCGACCGCGTTGAGGCCCCCGTCCTTCTGGGGTTGGCCGAGAAGATGAACGCGCGTTTCGACTTTAACGAGACCTTCATGATCTCCGCCGAGCGCGGTCACGGCATCGACACGCTGCGCGAATGGTTGGCGGGTGAGGTGCCGGAAGGCCCGTGGCTGTATCCCGAGGATCAAATCGCCGACCTACCGATGCGCAACATCGCGGCCGAGATCACCCGCGAGAAGCTGACCCTGCGCCTGCATCAGGAACTGCCCTATCAGCTCACCGTCGAGACCGAGAACTGGGAAGAGCGCAAGGACGGCTCCGCCCGGATCGACCAATTGGTCTATGTGATCCGCGACGGCCACAAGGGCATCGTGCTGGGCAATAAGGGCGAAACGATCAAGGCCGTGGGCAAAGCGGCGCGGGAAGAGCTTGAAGAATTTCTGGGCCGCAAGGTGCATCTGTTCTTGCAGGTCAAGGTTCGCGCCAACTGGCTGGAAGAGGCCGAGCGTTATTCCGAGATGGGCTTGGATTTCAAAGATGGCAACGACTGAGCGTAAAGGCCAGCCATGCCCCGCCTGACCGCGCGTTTCTGGGTCGACGCCTATCTCACCCGGCTGCGGTTGCAGGATATCCCCGCTTTCGTTGTGGCGCACGGTGACGACACGGGCGGCGCGGTGCTGGTCAAGCTGGCCACGCTGGATGGCCGCGCGGTGCTGTTCCAGCGCTCCTTTGATCTGATGACCGGGGACCGCAAGTGGATTGAGCTGGCCGCGGGCGACGAGGCCGAGGTCGATGCCACCGTCACCCGCCAGCGCAGTTTTGACCCGGACCTCTGGGTGATCGAAGTTGAGGACCGTCAGGGTCGTCACCTGCTGGACGAGCCGGGGCTAAGCTGATGGAATGGCGCGATCAAGGCATATTGCTGAGCGCGCGGCGACATGGCGAGACTTCCGCGATCATCGAGGTCTTCACCCCCGAACAAGGCCGCCACGCCGGTGTCGTCCGCGGCGGGACCAGCCGCAAGATCGCGCCCAGCCTGCAACCCGGCGCGCAGCTTGACGTTGCATGGCGCGCGCGGTTGGAGGACCATATCGGGGCCTTCACGGTCGAGCCGCTGCGCAGCCGTGCCGCAGTGGCCATGCAGGACCGTCTGGCGCTGGCGGGGTTGAACGCGGTGACCGCGCTTTTGTCCTTCTGCCTGCCGGAGCGTGAGCCGCATCCCGCGCTCTACCGCCGCACCGAAGCGCTGCTGGATCTTCTGGGGCAGGGGGAGGTCTGGCCGCTGGCCTATCTGAAATGGGAACTGCGTCTGTTGGAAGAGATGGGCTATGCGCTAGATCTTGAAATCTGCGCGGTAACTGGGGTGAGCGAAGACTTGATCTATGTCTCGCCCAAGTCGGGCCGCGCCGTCTCCGCCAAAGGCGCGGGGGAGTGGGCGGATCGTTTGCTGCCATTGCCGACAGTCCTGCGCGGCGGCACGGGGAGCGATGCTGAGATTGCGCAGGGGCTTGTCACGACGGGCCATTTCCTGACCGCGCATCTGGCGCGCGATCTGGGGGGCAAACCCCTACCGGAAGCCCGCGCGCGCTTTATCGATGCCTTTAGTCGACGGCTTTGAAGATCAGTCGTTCGCCGCTCTCATCCGACAGAGTCAGCGTGTCGCCCAATACATCCGAGATGGTCACCTCTCCTAAAGCATTCAGAAACGCCGTCTCTGCTGCGAGGTCCGGGCAGGCGCGGCGCGTGGCGGCGATATGACCCGCGTCGAACCACGGGTAGGGCACCGTCATCGCGGCGCTATAGGCGTTGCAGGGGGCTTCTCCGGCGATCTTGCCGGTCTCTGGGAAGGTCAACGTGGCGCGGGCGTCGAAGGGGGTGCCGTCCAGTTCCACCAAGGTCCATGTCTTGGCGCCCGCCCCGTAGGCGCGGACGGTCTCATCGCCCTGACATTGCGGCAGGGCGCTGAGGGCGGCGAGGATCAAGAAGCTGCGCATGGGCTGTCCTTTGGGTGGAAACGCCGCCTATGTCTCTGACAGAAGCGGCGCTTGCAACCCCGGAGCGTCAGCCCAGAAGACGGCGCGCGATAACCTGCGCTTGGATTTCCGCCGCTCCTTCAAAGATGTTCAGGATACGCGCGTCACAAAGCACCCGGCTGATCTTGTATTCCAGCGCGAATCCGTTGCCGCCGTGGATCTGCAAGCCGTTGTCAGCAGCGGCCCAAGCGACCCGCGCGCCGAGCAGTTTCGCCATGCCAGCCTCGACATCGCAACGACGGCCAGCGTCCTTTTCAAACGCGCTGTAATAGGTCAACTGCCGCGCAATCATCAGTTCCACCGCCATCATCGCCAGCTTGCCCGACACGCGGGGGAAGTTGATCAGCGCCTTACCGAACTGCTTGCGGTCTTGGGCATATTGCATCGAGATATCGAGCGCCGATTGCGCCACGCCAATGGCGCGGGCGGCGGTCTGGATGCGGGCGGACTCGAACGTCTCCATCAGTTGTTTGAAGCCGCGGCCCTCTTCGCCGCCAAGAAGGTTCTCGCCCTTCACCTCGAACCCGTCAAAGCCCAGTTCGTATTCCTTCATCCCGCGGTAGCCCAGCACCTCGATCTCTCCGCCGGTCATGCCAGGGGTGGGGAAGGGGTTGGCATCATCGCCGGGTGTCTTCTCGGCCAAGAACATCGACAGGCCACGGTGGTCTACCGTTTCAGGGTCAGTGCGCGCCAGCAGGGTCATCACATGGGTCCGCGCCGCATGGGTGATCCATGTCTTATTGCCGGTGACCTTGTAGTTGTCCCCGTCCTTCACCGCGCGGGTGCGCAGGCTGCCGAGGTCCGAGCCGGTATTCGGCTCAGTGAAGACTGCCGTGGGCAGCGTTTCCGCGCTGGCGATGCGGGGCAGCCATTTTTCTTTCTGCTCAGTCGTACCGCCGCAGAGGATCAGTTCCGCCGCGATTTCCGACCGGGTGCCGAGGGAGCCGACGCCGATATAGCCGCGAGAGAGTTCCTCACTGACCACGCACATCGACGCTTTGGTCAGGCCCAGCCCGCCGTATTCTTCGGGGATGGTCAGGCCAAAGACGCCCATCTCGGCCAGTTCTTCGATCACCTCAATGGGGATCAATTCGTCCTTCAGATGCCAGTCATGGGCATAGGGTTCGACCTTCTCAACCGCGTAGCGGCGGAATTGGTCGCGGATCATCTCAAGCTCTTCATCAAGGCCGCTGACGCCGAAGGTCACATCGGCGCTGCGTTCCTGCATGAGTTCAACCAAGCGGCTGCGCGCGGCCTGCGTGTTGCCGCTGCGGGTCAGAGTGGTGAGCGCCGGATCGTCAAGCGTGGCCTCGTCCTCAGCACTCAGCCCTAGATCTTGCAGGCGCAGCATTTCGCCTTGGTTCATCTGGATGCCGCCACGGATCTGGGCCAGATATTCGCCAAAGGCGATCTGATGCAGCAATTGCTCGACCTCACCAAAGCGCCCGTCACCTTGTAGGCGCTCGGCCCAAAGCTGCATCTGGCGTAGCGCCTGCACATAGGTGGCGAGCCACGCAAGCCCGTGCGCGGCAGTCTGGTTGGCCTCGATCAGCTTGGCCGAAACACGATCCCCCTCGCTCACCTGCGCGCGAACGGCTGCCGTGGCTTTCTCGAGCAGCCGGTCCAGCGGCGGCAGCGCTGCGCCGGTGAGCCCGATCAGATCGTCGAGAATTACGCTATGCATCGTCATATCCTGACCGTCATGTGCCATGAGCTGTCCTTTCTGCTTGGGAGAGACATAGACCTTTCGCAGCTGCAGCACAACAAAGATACGTTTCGTCGCAGCATTTTGTTCTAATATTGCGCGTTGATTTTTGACGTGCGGCCGCCAAGTGGGGTGCTATGTAGTGGTATGGACAGTATTTTCCCCTTTCTCACCCCGCTTGAATTCTATGCTGCACTTGCAATCGGCCTCTGCGGCGGGTTCGTGAAGGGCGTGGTCGGCTTCGCCCTGCCACTGGTGCTGATTTCGGGGCTCACGACCTTCATGGCGCCGGAATTGGCCTTGGCGGGGCTGATTCTCCCGACGGTTCTGGCCAATGCATTCCAAGCGCTGAGGCAGGGGCCGCAGGCGGCGCTGCGGTCGATCAGACTGTTCTGGGTGTTTCTGGTTTGTGGTGGTGTGATGCTGGTGCTCTCCGCGCAGATGGTGCGGTTGGTGCCCGCGACGGTGATGTTGCTGATGATCGGCGTGCCGGTGGTGCTCTTTGCACTGCTGCAGCTCTCCACACATGAATTCCATCTCCCGCAGCGATCCGCGAAGGTAGAGGCGCTGGTGGGCAGTTTTGCCGGGGCCGTCGGGGGGATTTCAGGCATTTGGGGGCCGCCCACGGTGGCCTATCTCACCGCGCTCGGGACCGAGAAGCATGACCAGATGCGGATCCAAGGGGTAATCTACGGGCTGGGCGCTGTGGCGCTTCTGGCGGCGCATATCGGCTCGGGAGTGCTGAATGCGCAGACATGGCCCTTCTCGGCGCTGTTGATTCTGCCGGTGATGCTGGGCGTTTGGCTGGGCAGCAAAGTGATGGACCGGGTCGATCCGGTGCTGTTTCGCAAGATGACTTTGGTGGTCTTGATGGTGGCGGGATTGAACCTGATCCGTCGGGCGTTGTTTTAACGACCCTTGAGATTGCCGCCCCGGCCCGGAATCAAGCCGCAGGCGCCGGGCCCTTACGTGCCCGCCCAGACGGGTGGGCGATTTGGTGAGGTTGGGGGGAAACTCCGCGGACGCACGTCATGGTTGAGCCACTAAGTGGTATCGAAAAGCTGTAGGATCGCCGACCCAAGGGCAGGCGATGGCCCTCGGGGTTTGATCGCGACGCATCGATTGCGGCAAGGCTCTAACGTCGTCGGTTTTTGTGTGGGGTGTGGCGGCGCTCTCATCTCTTCTACGAAGCGACTGCCGCGCGTCATACCTTACTTTGTAAGGTGTTTGGTGGAGCCTAGCGGGATCGAACCGCTGACTCAGAGTAGCCGCGCAGCGGATGCGCGTCAGTCAGCCCCACAACCGGGCAAATCATATCAAAAATCGGAAAGGAGGATGATGGTGGAGCCTAGCGGGATCGAACCGCTGACCTCCTGCATGCCATGCAGGCGCTCTCCCAGCTGAGCTAAGGCCCCATCGTGGATCGTGTGATCCGGGTCGTTCTGCGCCGCTAATTAGGCGCTGGCGGTGGCGGGATCAAGCGGAAAATTGACCCCGCCTCCGATTAATTAATCGTCGTCGTCCGTGGCCACATCGGCCAGATCGTCCAGCGGTACTGTATCGTCGTCGTCATCGTCGTCATCAAGGATATCATCGTCCAGATCGACATCGACTTCATCATCGTCATCAACCAAGGATTCGTCATCAACCTTGTCGCCCTTCTTGGCCTTGGCCGTGACCGCATCCTCGGCATCCGCCGCGATCATGCGTGACTTGGAATTGTCGACTTCGACCTCTTCGCCCGTGTAGGGGCTGATGATCGGATTCTTATTGAGGTCATAGAAGCGCTTGCCCGTAGTGGGGCACAGGCGCTTGGTTCCCCATTCTTCATTGGGCATGGAACACCCCTTTGTGAAATTGCTGTTGCGTGTAGATGATTCCGGCCAAGTGCCATATGAGGGGGGCACTGTCAAAGGCTTTGGCCACAATGTAGGGACGTTGCTCCGGTAATGAAAGACCCTGTGCTGCCCGGCAACCCGCCGATTCCACTGATCCTGCGCCGTTCGGCGCGTGCCCGACGCATTTCTTTGCGCATTTCGCAACTGGATGGGCGGGTGACCCTGACCATGCCCAAACGCTTGGCTGAACGTGAGGCACTGGCCTTTGCCGAGACCAAGCAGGACTGGATTCGCCAGCATCTCGCCGCGCGGGGCGAAGACGTGATTGTGGGGCCGGGGGCAGAACTGCCGGTGGGCGGCAAGCTGCTGCGGGTGCGCGGCGGGGAGGGGAGGGGCGTGCGGATCGGCCCGGAAGAAATTCTCGTGCCCGGTCCGGAAGAGAGCACTGGCAAACGTCTGGCAGCACATCTGCGCGAAGTGGCCCGCGACCGCCTTGCCGGGGCCTGTGACGACTATGCCGCGCTGCTGGGGAGGCCCTATGCCCGCATTACCCTGCGCGACACGCGCTCACGCTGGGGGTCCTGCAGCAGCGATGGGGGGCTGATGTTCTCTTGGCGGCTGATCATGACCCCGCCCGAGGTGCTGGACTACGTCGCTGCCCATGAGGTCGCGCATCTGGCGCAGATGAACCATTCGCCCGCCTTCTGGGCCGAGGTCACGCGGATTTACGGTGATTATCAGGCCCCCCGTCAATGGTTGCGCGACCATGGTGGCGGGCTGCACCGCTATCGGTTTTAGGGAAGGGCCGCAAAGCGCGCTTTCAGCAGCGCTTCGGCATATTCATCCTCGGCTGTGCTGTCATGCACCACGCCGCCACCGACATTCAGCCGCAGCCGCCCATCGGCATGGCAGGTGGCCGTGCGGATCGCCACGTTGAACTGCATGGCTCCCGTGGGGGCGATCCAGCCCACCGCGCCGCAATAGGCATCGCGGGGGGCAGGCTCTAACGCGCGCAGGATCTGCATGGCGCGAATCTTAGGCGCGCCGGTGATAGAGCCGCAGGGAAAGAGCGCGTGAAAGAAGTCGGCCAAACGCTTGCCCGGCAAAACCTGTGCCGTGATGCGAGAGGTCATCTGATGCAGGGTCTCATAGGTCTCGATCTCAAAAAGCTTCGGCACCTCGACGCTGCCCACCTCTGCAATCCTGCTGATGTCATTGCGCAGGAGGTCCACGATCATCAGGTTCTCGGCCATGTTCTTTTCCGACGCGGCAAGGTCGGCGCGCAGCTTGGCATCCTCATCAGCATCCAGCCCCCGTCGCGCGGTGCCCTTCATCGGGCGCGCGGTCAGATGCCCCTCGGCGGTCAGCGCAAAGAACAGCTCGGGCGAACGAGAGAGCAACACCGGGCCACCAAGATCGACAAAGGCCCCATGTTCCACCCTCTGGCGCTGGCGCAGCCAGGCATAAAGCGCGGCGGGCGTGCCGGTATAGCGCCCCTCCAAGCCGAAGGTCAGGTTGGCCTGATAGATATCCCCTGCGGTGATAAAGTCCTGCACCTGCGCAAAGGCGGCCTCATATTGGTCAAAGTCCCAGTCCGGTGTCAGCTCAGAAAGGCTTGCATCCCCCGCCGCGTCCGCGAAACGGTGCGCATCGGGTGCGTCAAACACCCCGAAGCGCAGCAGGGGCAGCCCGCGCTCCGCAGGCATCAGATCGCGCAGCTTGTTCGAGCCGAGGTACCCCAACTCATAACTCGCATAGCCCGCAAGCCATGCGCCGCCCGCCTGCGCCGCCTCAAGAGCTGCGAAGGCTGCGGGCACCTCTGCAGGGGTCTCGGCACTGATGATCCGCTGTGGTGCGCGAAAAGCCGTGCCGTTCCCCAAAGGGCCAGTGTCAAAGAGGACGCAAGGACCAGCCATCCCCGGCCCTAAAAATCCGCAGGCACGCGCATATCGCGCAGGGGGCGCACGATATCGATGGATTCTTGGTAGATCGGATGCGCTTTATAGGCGGCCAAAGCCTCGGCATCCGGGAATTCGGCATAGACGACCACATCCACATCCCCCGACAGCGCATCAACACGGGTGTTTTCGCAGATCTCGAAGGTTGTCGAATGCGGGATGTCGGCCAGTTTCCAAAGCCCTGTCACGATCGCAGGAATGTCTTTAGGGTCTTTGGCCGAGAAAAAGACCACGTGACGGATGAAATTTCGTTTGGTCAAGGTGCGTCTCCTTTGGCGGTTTGTTCCCCGATAAATTGCCGCAGGGTCCGGGACAACGGGTGATCGTGCTCTTGGCCGCAAAATGCCGCGCTTGACGGGTGGCTCATTTGTGATCACAACCGCTTCATGAACCTCAGCGCCCGCCCTGTCGAGGCCACACCACTGGCCCATGATCGTGTCTACCGCCGCATGCGTGCGCGGATCATGCACGGCGATCTGCCGCCCGGTCACGCGCTGACCCTGCGCGGCATCGGCAAGGAATATGAGGTCTCCATGACGCCCGCGCGCGAAGCCGTGCGGCGTTTGGCGGCAGAAGGCGCGCTGACGATGTCTGCCTCGGGACGCATCTCCACCCCCGAACTCAGCAACGAACGGATCGAAGAATTGGCCGCCCTCCGCGCGCTTCTGGAGGTCGAACTCGCCTCTCGTGCCTTGCCGCGCGCACATATGGCGCTGATCGAGCGGATGCAGACCATCAACACCAATATCGCCGAGGCCGTGGCCCACCGGGATGCTGTCAGCTATATCCGCACCAACCTCGAATTTCACCGCACGCTTTATCTGCGCGCTCAGGCCCCGGCGATGCTCGCCATGGCTGAGACGGTCTGGCTGCAGCTGGGCCCCACCATGCGCGCGCTTTATGGCCGCCTGCGCCGGACCGAGCCGCCGCATTTCCACCGGCTGATCATCGCCGCCCTGCGCGCCGGGGACGAACCGGGCCTGCGGCTGGCCGTGCGCTCCGATGTCACCCAAGGCCTGCGGATGCTGGCCAGCTAACAGCCGCCCCCTGCTCAACTCGCCGCACCCTTTTTGGGCGGCGCGGGAGGTTCGACCATCCAATGTGTGCCGGTTGATAGGATGCAACTCATTCCATCGGGCCGGCTTATCAGAATCGTGAAGCTGCCACTCTCTGCAGAGGCAAAGACTTCAATCAACGCGTTTGGGTTCTGAAGGCCCCGCGCAGAGAGGGTCTCGCCATAGGCGGTTTCCAGTTGGGCGGCGAGCCCCGCGCGCGGGGCGCAGGCCAAAGCCTGAGCCCAAGCCGGTGGTCCGGTGCAGGCCATGCCAAAGAGCAGAGCGGCGGTGAGAATACGTTTATACATGACAGACTCCTTTGTGATACAAACAAGGGCGTCTGGCGGCACAGGGGTGTCGCAGACGCCCTGTACTATAAATATCGGGTGCGTGGAGGCCGTTTGCAAATCACACCGGCTCACTTATGCGGCGCTTGACAGGCGCGCGGCAGAGGCGCATCTACGCTTCATGGAAAAGACCTGCTTCACATCAGTCTATTATCCCCGCTCCTAAACGGCGCGGCACCTAATCCCATATCCACAAGCCGCCACAGCGCGGCTTTGCTTGTCTCCCTGTGGCGATCACAGAAAGACACGACATGCCCCCCATTCGCCCCGTTCATAAATCCGACCTGCCAATGGTGCTTGATCTAACCCATGCGCTGGCCGCCTACCATGGCGACACCGCCACACTCACGCTGGCCGCACTGGAGCGAGACTGCCTCGGGCCATCCCCCTGGCTGACCCTTTTGGTGGCCGAAGGCGCGACCGGGCTGCGCGGCTATGCTGCGCTCTGCCCGCAAATGCAGTTGCAATTCGGCGCAAGAGGGATGGACCTGCACCATCTCTTCGTCTGCGACACAGCGCGGGGGCGCGGCATCGGCAAAGCACTGGTGGAAGCCGCACTGGAGCACGCCAAGGCGCAGGGCTGCAGCTATGTGACCGTGGGCACAGATACAAAAAACCGGCGCGCGCAGGGTTTCTACCGCGCCGCCGGTTTCGATCAAATCACGCTTGATCCGCGCTTTCGGCGGCGGCTGGCTTAAGCTGCCAGTCCTTTTCGTCCCATCTCAAGGAACTTGGTCCGGCGCTCTTTGACCAAAGTCTTGCCGTCCTTACCGTCGAGTTCCTTGAGCATGGCTTCGATCGATTTGCCTACCGCCTTGATTGACTCTTCGGCATGACGATGCGCGCCGCCCATCGGTTCGGGAATGATCCGGTCAATGACACCAAGGGTCTTCAGCTCATTCGCCGTCAAACGCATCTGCTCAGCCGCTTCGCGCATCTTCTCGCTGTCTTTCCACAGGATCGACGCACAGCCTTCGGGCGTGATCACCGAATAAACCGAATGTTCCAGCATCGCGACGCGGTTCGCCGTGGCAAAAGCCACCGCCCCGCCAGAGCCGCCTTCGCCAACGATCACACTGATCAGGGGTACACCGATCTGCAGACATTTTTCCGTCGAGCGGGCAATCGCCTCAGACTGGCCACGCTCCTCCGCGCCCTTGCCGGGATAGGCACCGGGCGTGTCGACGATGGTGACCACAGGCAGGTTAAACTTATCCGCCAGTTCCATCAAACGCACCGCCTTGCGATAGCCCTCAGGCCGCGCCATGCCGAAATTGCGCTCGATCCGGCTCTTGGTGTCATTGCCCTTCTCATGGCCAATCACCACCACCGGCGTATCGTGAAACCGCGCCAGCCCGCCCATGACGGCCAGATCATCTGCGAAATTCCGGTCGCCCGCCAGGGGCGTGAATTCCGTGAAAAGAGCCTCAATATAGTCTTTGCAATGCGGCCGCTCTGGATGACGCGCCACCTGACATTTGCGCCAAGGCGTCAATGAGCCATAAAGGTCTTCGAGCATCCCCGCGGCTTTTTTATCCAGCGCGCGGGCCTCATCGGTGATGTCCATTTCTTCGTTGGACCGGGCCAGCGCCCGCAGCTCTTCCGCCTTGCCTTCGATCTCGGCCAGCGGTTTTTCGAAATCCAAATATTGGGTCATTGCATGCTCCGGCTTGTTGCCCTGTTATATGGAGCGCAACGCGCCGGTTTGCAACGCGGGTTTGAAAGGCAGGCAGGCCCACGCCCTTACCTCTTCATCCTTTCTCAAATACCCGCGGGGGTCCGGGGGCAGGGCCCCCGGCGATCTGCCGCAGGCGCTTAGCTCCCGGCGATCATCTCGGACTGCCGCACAACAACCTCAGCCTGTTTGATGCTGGCGATGTCCACCAGACGCCCCTTGTAAACGGTCGCCCCTTCGCCCTTCGCCTTGGCCTCTTCCATCGCCGCCAGAATCTCCCGCGCCTCGGTCACGGCCTCTTCGGAAGGGGTGAAAACCTCGTTGCTCAGCGCCACCTGTTTGGGGTGGATCGCCCATTTGCCCACCATCCCCAAGGTGGCCGAGCGCCGCGCCTGTGCCCGGAAACCTTCGTCATCAGAGAAATCGCCAAAGGGCCCGTCAACCGGCAGCACGCCATGGGTGCGGCAGGCGGCGACGATGGCGGCCTGCGCCCAGTGCCACGGGTCCGACCAATGCTTTTGCTCACCGCGCTGCATATAGTAGTTTTCCTGCGTGCCGCCGATGCCGGTGGTCTGCATCCCCATCGAGGCGGCGAAATCCGCGGCCCCCAGCGACATCGCTTGCAGGCGTGGCGAAGCGGCGGCGATCTCTTCCACATGGGCGATGCCCGCCGCGGATTCGATGATCACCTCAAAACTGATCTTCTTCTCGCGGCCCTTGGCGGTTTCCACCGCGGTGACCAGCGCATCCACCGCATAGACATCCGCCGCACAGCCGACCTTCGGGATCATGATCTGATCAAGGCGCGGCCCGGCCTGTTCCAGCAGCTCCACCACGTCACGATACCAATAGGGCGTGTCCAACCCGTTGATCCGGACCGAAAGCGTCTTCATGCCCCAGTCGATCTCCGAGATTGCCTTGATGATATTGGCGCGCGCGCTGTCCTTGTCCGAAGGTGCCACGCTGTCTTCGAGGTCGAGGTTGATCACATCGGCATCCGAAGCTGCCATCTTTTCAAAGATCGCCGGACGGGAGCCGGGGCCGAACAATTGGCAGCGGTTCGGGCGAGCAGGGGCGGCAGGCTGAATGCGGAAGCTCATGGGGCACCTATAGGTAATAAAGTTTCATCATGTGTCTTCATTCTGGTATGAAATTGCGCCGTCAATCGCAAGGAGGTTTTCGCAGTCGCAGCATTTCGATGATTTTTGTGGCCTCACGGCGCAGCGCACGAATTTTGCGCAGCCAGCGGTAATTTGCGGGAAATGCTGCGCATTTGTATGCAGATGCGTCGACAACGCCACGCACTTGCGTATTCTCGCGCGCAATATGCGGACAAATTCAATGCCGGAGGCCTGCCATGATCAAAACCCCTTATCTGCTGTTTTTGGGCGACGCGCCCGATGCCCTGTCTGCCAAGGTTGCCCAAGGCATCAAAGACTGGCGCCCCGACAACGCGGTCGGCCAGTTCCGCATGGACGGCTGCAAGGCCGATCTCGGTCTGCAAGACATGACTTTGGCCGAAGCGCGTGATGCAGGGGCAGAGACTTTGGTCATTGGCGTCGCTAATCGCGGCGGCAAAATAAGCGCGGCATGGAAAGAGGTGCTGATTGAGGCGTCGAACATGGGTTTCGATATCGCATCGGGACTGCACAACCTTTTGCGCGATGAGGCCGATCTTGTTGCGGCAAGCGCAGCCAACGGCACCACCCTGCATGACGTGCGCGTGCCGAGCGTGGAATACCCCATCGCCGACGGTAAAAAACGAAGCGGCAAGCGGGTCTTGGCCGTGGGTACCGATTGCTCGGTCGGCAAGATGTACACGGCCTTGGCACTGGATGATGCGATGCGCGAAAAGGGCATGAAAAGCACCTTCCGCGCCACGGGCCAAACCGGCATCCTGATCACCGGCGAAGGCGTGCCGCTGGACGCCGTGATCGCCGATTTCATGGCCGGGTCAGTGGAATATCTCACCCCCGCCAATGACGATGACCATTGGGACATCATCGAAGGGCAGGGCAGCCTGTTCCACGTCTCCTACTCAGGCGTGACCATGGCGCTAATCCACGGCGGCCAGCCCGACGCGCTGATCCTCTGCCATGAGCCGACCCGGACCCATATGCGCGGCCTGCCGGACTATTCCCTGCCCAGCTTGGAAGCGGTGCGCGACATGGCGTTGACGCTGGCAAAGGTGGCGAACGCCGCCTGTCAGGTCGTCGGCATTTCGATCAACACCTACCACATGTCCGAAGCCGAGGCGGATGCCTATCTGGCCGAGGTCGAAGAACGTCTTGGCCTGCCTGCGGTCGATCCCTTCCGTCAGGGTGCTGCACGACTGGCCGATGCGCTGGCGGCGCTGTGACCATGCAGATTGACGTTACCGCAGACACATTCAAACTGGCGCAGGTCTTTACCATCAGCCGCGGTTCGCGGATCGAGGCCAAAGTTCTGACCGTCCGCATCACCGATGGCGGCGTGACCGGCTGGGGCGAATGCGTGCCCTATGCCCGCTATGACGAAACCCTCGAATCGGTCACGGCTGAGATTAACGGCCTGCCGGGCGATATCACCCGCCAAGCGCTCTATGATCTGCTGCCTGCCGGGGCCGCACGCAACGCGGTCGACTGCGCGCTATGGGATCTGGAGGCCAAACGCGCAGGCAAGCGGGTTTGGGAATTGGCCGGGCTGACCGCGCCGGGGCCAGAAATCACGGCCTATACTCTATCGCTGGACGCGCCCGAGGCGATGCGTGCGCAGGCGGCGAAGCACAGCCATCGGCCACTGTTGAAGATCAAACTGGGTACGCCCGACGACATGCCCCGGCTCGAAGCGGTGCGCGCCGGTGCGCCCGATGCCACCATCATCATCGACGCCAATGAGGGCTGGTCGGCTGAGGTCTATGCCGATCTCGCCCCGCATCTGCTCCGTCTAGGTGTGGCGCTGGTAGAGCAACCTTTGCCCGCAGGGGACGACGACGCGCTTTTGGGTATGGATCGCCCCGTGCCCGTCTGCGCGGATGAAAGCTGCCATGACCGCGCCAGCCTGGGGGGCCTCAAGGGCAAATACGATGTGATGAACATCAAGCTCGACAAGACCGGCGGGCTGACCGAAGCGCTGGCCCTGCGCGATGCGGCACTTGCCGAAGGCTTCGACGTGATGGTCGGCTGCATGGTCGGATCGTCGCTGGCGATGGCCCCCGCGACGCTTGTCGCCCAAGGCGCGAAGGTCGTGGACCTTGACGGCCCGCTGCTTCTGGCCGAAGACCGCGAGAATGCATTGAAATTCGACGGCGCGGGCGTGCATCCCCCCGTGGCCGCGCTTTGGGGGTGACCATGAGAACTGTCTATGTAAACGGCGAATATCTGCCCGAGGATCAGGCCAAGATCTCGATCTTCGACCGGGGATTCCTGATGGCCGATGGGGTCTATGAGGTGACGAGCGTGCTGGATGGCAAGCTTATCGCTTTTGACGGCCATGCCGAACGGCTGACGCGCTCGATGAACGAGCTCGACATGCGCGCGCCGGCGACCACCGAAGAACTGCTGGAAATTCACCGCGAGTTGGTGCGTCTCAACGACATCAAAGACGGGTTGATCTATCTTCAGGTCACGCGCGGGTCGGATGGTGACCGCGATTTCGCCTTCCCCGATCCCGAGACCACCGCGCCCTCGCTGGTGCTGTTCACCCAGTCGAAACCGGGCCTTGCCGACAACCCTGCCGCCCGTGACGGCATCCGCGTGATCAGTATCGAAGACATCCGCTGGGGCCGTCGCGACATTAAAACGGTGCAGCTTCTCTACCCATCGATGGGTAAGATGATGGCCAAGAAAGCCGGTGTCGAAGACGCGTGGATGGTCGAAGACGGTTTCGTCACCGAAGGCACCTCGAACAACGCCTATATCGTGAAAGACGGCAAGATCGTCACCCGCGAGACCTCCAGCGACATCCTGCACGGCATCACCCGCAAGGCGGTGCTGGAACTGGCCCGTGAAGCGCAGATGCAGGTGGAGGAGCGGAACTTTACCATCGAAGAGGCACAGCAGGCGGATGAAGCGTTCGTGACCTCCGCCAGCGCTTTCGTGACGCCGGTGATAGAGATCGACGGGGCCAAGATCGGCAGCGGCACGCCGGGCAAGCTCGCTCCGCGTCTGCGCGAAATCTATCTCGAAGAGATGCGCAAAACCGCGATCTGACGGTCAGAACCGCGACAAAACCAGCCCCGCCGCCACCAGCGCGGCGGCGGCAATGCGGGTGGGGGTGATGGCCTGCACCGTCAGGCCCAAAAGCCCGGTCGCATCAATCACCAGTGCTGCGCTCAACTGGCCGAGGATCAGCGCCGAGATCACCGTCAGCGCTCCCAGCGTCGGGATCGCCCAGAGCACAGACCAGACGTAGAACGCGCCCAGCACCCCGCCCAGCAGCAAGACCGGCGAGGCCGAGGCCGCGCGGGGCAGGGCGCCCAACTCGCCTCGCAGCAGCAACACCGCCAGCAGGATCGCAAAACCGACGCCAAAAGATACCGCCGCCGCAGCCACACCGCTGCCGATGTTGCGGCCCAAGGCGGCGTTGATCGGCGTTTGCAAGGCCACGGCGGCCCCGGCGATGGCGACGACGATAAGGGCGAGGATGGGGGTGTTCATGGCGGCTCCGCTCTGCTTGGCCCCAGCATGAGAGATGTCCCGCCGGGTGCAAGGGCTTTCGCAGCGAGCGCCCGCGCGGCTAGACTGGCGCAAAGAGGAGGCCGCAATGCGCAGAGAGATTGATCGAGCAGAGATGGAAGCCTTCGTGGGCCGTGAATTGGGCGTCTCGCCGTGGTTCATGATGGATCAGGCGCGAATCGACGCTTTTGCCGATGTGACCGAAGATCATCAGTTTATTCATGTGGATCCCGTCCGCGCAGCAGAAACCGATTTCGGTGGCACCGTGGCGCATGGGATGCTGACACTGTCGATGATGTCGGGCATGGCCTATGGCGCGCTGCCGGTGATGGCGGGGGCAAAGGCGTCGATCAACTACGGGTTCGATAGCGTGCGTTTCATCGCGCCTGTGCATTCCGGCAAACGGATCCGGGGGCGGTTTACTTTGGCCGAAGCGCAGACGCGGGGGCGGGGCGATCTGATGACGCGCTTTGCTGCGACGGTTGAGATTGAAGGCGCAGAGCGGCCCGCGCTCAAGGCAGATTGGCTTGTGCTTTATCAGTTCTAGGCCAAGCTATTGGGTCGGTTGGCGCCTGGGATAGTGGCTAATGCGGGCGCACAGGGTAGCACGCCCGCTTTGCGGTCTTACTCACGCCGCGCGTTATGCAGGCGGTTCAACCTTTCCCGACATTCTCTTCGAACGCTGTCTTGAACGCTTCTTTCTGGCTGTCCTTGGCTTCGGTCTGATAGTTGGCTTTCCACTCGTCCATGGTCATCCCGTAGAATAACTCGCGCGCTTCTTCTTTGCCCATATCGATGCCGCGCTCGTTTGCGGCTTCTTGATACCAGCGCGACAGGCAGTTGCGGCAGAACCCGGCGAGGTTCATCATGTCGATGTTCTGCACATCGGTCCGGTCTTCCATCAGGTGTTTTTGCAACCGGCGAAAGGCAGCGGCTTGGAGTTCGATCTCTTGTTGGCTGGGCATGACAGCTTCCTTCTCATATCACTGGACGGCACCGCGATGGACCGTCATTCTGATGAAACCTTTGACAGGCACTCATGGGGGCGCTAGGCCACCGGATAGGCAATGTTATCGTTAACATTCGCCGTGGGGACATAGGACACGAAGGAACAGATATGAGACGTTTGCGCAATGTAAAGATCGTGGCCACACTCGGGCCGGCCTCAGAAACCCGAGAGGTGATCGCCGCATTGCACAACGCCGGTGCGGATGTTTTTCGGCTCAACATGAGCCACGGCAGCCATGAAGAAATTCGTGAAAAGCACCGGATCATCCGCGATATCGAGAAAGAGACCGGCGGCGCGATCGGCATTCTGGCTGACCTTCAGGGGCCAAAACTGCGTGTAGGGGTCTTTGAAGGCGACGGGCCGACCTTGGAAGAGGGGGCGACTTTCCGGCTCGACCTTGATGAGACGCCGGGCGATATGAACCGTGTCTGCCTGCCCCATCCTGAGATTTTCGCAGCCCTTGAACCGGGCGCGAGCCTTTTGGTCAACGACGGCAAGATCCGTCTCAAGGTGCGCGACTGTGGCCCTGACTTCGCCAATTGCGAGGTTGTGACCGGCGGCGTGATCTCGAACCGCAAGGGCGTGAACGTGCCTGACGTGCTGCTGCCGCTGGCCGCCCTGTCCGAGAAAGACCGGGCTGATCTAGAATTCGTCTGCGAGTTGGGTGTTGATTGGCTCGCCCTCAGCTTTGTCCAGCGGCCCGAAGATGTGACCGAGGCACGTGATCTGGTCAAAGGCCGGGCGGCGATCCTGTCGAAGATCGAAAAGCCTTCCGCCGTGGAGCGGTTCGAGGCCATATTGGAGGTCAGCGATGGCATCATGGTGGCGCGCGGCGATCTGGGCGTGGAACTGCCCGTGCAGAACGTGCCGCCGATCCAAAAGCGTCTGGTGCGCAAATGTCGTGCGGCGGCCAAGCCGGTGATCGTGGCGACACAGATGCTCGAATCGATGATCGAAAGCCCGATGCCGACCCGCGCCGAGGTGTCGGACGTGGCCACTGCGATCTATGAAGGCGCGGATGCGGTGATGCTGAGCGCGGAATCAGCCGCCGGTGATTATCCGTTAGAAGCCGTGGCGACGATGGACAATGTTGCCCAAGAGGTTGAGGCCGATCCAACCTATACGCAGATCATTGAATCTTCGCGCACAGCCGAACGCACCACCGTGGCAGACGGCATTGTCGCCGCCGCACGCGAGATTGCGGAGACAACGGATATCAAGGCGATCTGCTGCTTTACCCAGTCGGGCACCACCGCGCTGTTAACCGCACGCGAACGGCCCCGTGTGCCGATCATCGCACTGTCTCCGCTGGTGAACACCGCCCGTCGTCTGGCGCTCAGCTGGGGGACGAATTGCATCATCACCGATGGGCATGACCGGTTTAAACTCGCGGTCCTCAGCGCGGCGCGGGCGGCACTGTCTGAGGGGTACGCGGGTCCTGAGGATCACATCGTGGTGACCGCCGGTGTGCCCTTCAACGTGCCGGGCAGCACCAACATCCTGCGCGTGGCCCCCTGCGACGAACGTTTGATTTACGCAGCCGATCCGGAGTAACCTCTTTCCCAGATAGGGGAGGGTGGAATGAATTCTGATCTGGCTCTGGTCTTTGGCATCGTTCTGGCAGCGCTGTCGATACCCTCCATCCTTTCTGCGGTGACAGATCGAAGGTCGCCGCGGGTCTCGGCCCTCGCGATCCTGATTGCCGGGGCGCTGATCCTTTACGCGATCAACAAAAGGCCCGGCGGCTATGCCTTTGCCGATGTGCCGAATGTCTTCGTCTCAGTCGCAGCGAAACTACTGCCCTGAGGGCGCGCCAAAACCTCTTGCATCCGCTCCCGACCCCGCCTATACGGCGCATCTTAGCCTGCACGACCGGCCGAAAGTGGCATGCCGAGTCGTGTTTATACCGAACTCAAAAGACGGAGACGGAAATGCCCAAGATGAAGACGAAATCGAGCGCCAAAAAGCGCTTTAAGGTCTCGGCGACTGGTAAGGTCATCGGCAGCCAAGCTGGCAAACAGCACGGCATGATCAAGCGGACCAACAAGTTCATCCGTAACGCACGCGGCACGACAACTTTGTCCGAGCCCGATGCAAAGATCATCAAGGGCTTCATGCCCTACGCCCGCTGATATAGGAGAGCCGAGATGTCCCGAGTAAAAGGTGGTACAGTCACCCACGCGCGTCACAAGAAGATCATTAAAGCCGCAAAAGGCTACTATGGTCGGCGCAAAAACGTCTTCAAGGTCGCCACACAGGCGGTCGACAAGGCCAACCAATATGCAACGCGTGACCGCAAGAACCGCAAGCGCAACTTCCGCGCCCTGTGGATTCAGCGGATCAACGCCGCCGTGCGCAGCCACGACGAAGCACTGACATACAGCCGCTTCATCAACGGTCTGTCGCTGGCCGGTATCGAAGTGGACCGTAAGGTTCTGGCCGATCTGGCCGTGCATGAGCCCGAAGCCTTTGGCGCGATCGTCAAGCAGGCACAGGACGCACTGGCAGCCTAAGCTGACTTTGCACTGAATTCGCGAAAGCCCCGCCCCACGGCGGGGCTTTTTGCGTTTCGGGCAGTGGCAAAAGGCCTGACAACAGGCACCTCAAGGAAATGTCATCGAACCACCCCGTCGCCCATCTGTTGTGCCTGCAGGACACATTCAGGAAGGATGACACTCAATGACAATTTCCCTACGCCACCTACTGACCGGCGCTGCGATTGGCGCACTGGTTCCCGCAACAGCTTTTGCTGAAGCGCATGCCGATAAAGACAAGGTCGTTCTGCAAGCACAGACGCAGGAGTTCATCGACAGTCTTAAAGGTTCGACCCCCATCAACGAACTGTCTCCCGAAGAGGCTCGGCAGGTTTTGATCGACACGCAGACCAAGGCGGATGTCGAGATGCCCGAGGCTTCGGTCGAAAAGATGACACTGGAAATCGGCCCCACCGGCCAGACCGATGTGGTAGTGGTAAAGCCCGCGAATGCCGGTGACGAAGCTTTGCCCGCCGTGCTTTACTTCCACGGTGGCGGCTGGATTCTGGGCAACTTTACGACCCATGAACGGATGATCCGCGATTTGGCAAATCAGACAGGCGCGGCCTATGTCTTTGTCGATTACGCTCCGGCGCCGGAACAGAAACACCCGGTTCAGCTTGAGCAGGACTTCGCAGTGCTGAAACATGTGGCCGAGAATGCGGCAGACTTCGGGATCGATGCCAACCAGCTAGCTCTGGCAGGTGATTCCGTTGGCGGCCAGATGGTCGCAGTCGTCGCGCAAATGGCCAAAGAACAGGGCGGTCCGGAGTTGGATGCGCTGGCGATGATCTATCCGGTCACCACCGCTGATCTGAGCAGCGGCTCTTACCAAGAGTTTGCGGATGGCCCGTGGCTGACGAAAGCCTCGATGGAGTGGTTCTGGAACGCCTATCTGCCCGAGGACGCGGATCCGGCGGACCCAATGATCTCGCCGTTGAATTATGACAGCGCAGCGCTTGCCGATCTGCCGCCTTCGCTGGTGATTACTGGTGCCAACGACGTATTGCGCGACGAAGGGGAAGCATTCGCCGCCAAACTGATCGAGGCCGGGGTGGAGACCGAAGGTACGCGCTATGACTTTTCTATCCATGACTTCGCTATGCTCAACCCCATCTCGGGCACTCCTGCACCTGAAGCAGCGATTGAGCAGGTGTCAGGTTTCTTGAAGGATCACTTTACCAAGTGATCCTCGCGTCAATGACATGTGAAAGCTCCGCCGCTCGGCGGGGCTTTTTACCGTTCAGGGTCTCAGCCCACGCAGAGGGTCGGTCTTAATCTTGCCCTAATAAACCCTTGCCACGGTCACGCCCCTTCCTCAGCCGTTAGACAATATGCCTCATCGACGGGTCACTGTGCAGAGCCTCTGCACAGGTGCCGCAGCAATTGGTGCTGTCAGTCTGCAGGATATTTATAAAGGGTGGGGATATTCATGCCCGGGATTACTATTAATAGATTGGGTGAGGATCCGCATGAGACGGTGCATGGGATCCGCGATGATACCAGTTCACGCGGCGTTGATCTGGAAGGCGCGAAGGTCACATTGATCTATGCGGATGGAACTTCCGAAACACTCACTTGGCATGCGACGGACCCTTACACCAACGGCGCGGCAGTTGGCGATGATACGCAGATGTCCTTTGGCTATGACTGGCACCAGCTGGAGACGACCAAGCCGTTGGCTTCAATGGAGATTGACCTTCAGCCTGCCAGTTCCGTTTTTGACACCACCCGCACGTCGGACGACGATCCGAACGGCGGCTCCACCCCCAGTTCGCTTGAGGGGTTTCCCTTTCGATTGGGGGAGGAATCTCAGGATTTGGCTGGTGACCTTGAAGTCACCTATTCCGGTATCGTTAATCTGGCAGGCAGCCCGCCTGCCGGGGATCTTTTCACCACGATGACCGTTGATTTCTCAGGTCTGCCCGAAGGAGGATTGCTGGGAAGTCTGAGATGGAATTCTGACATCGATACAATGCGCGAGAAGGGCGATCTGGTCTCGGCGAGTGTGGCCTGTTTCACGCGGGGCACGTTGATCACCACGGCACTGGGGGACTTGCCGGTTGAGACCTTAGGCCCCGGCGCGCGGGTGTTGACCCAAGGCAGCGGCTATCAAGAGCTTGTCACGGCGCTCCGACGCTCAATCGAGGCGTCGGAACTGGCGAAGAACCCCAAACTCTTCCCCATCCGGATCACTGCCGGTTCATTGGGCGCGGGCCTGCCCAAACGCGACCTTATGGTCTCGCGTCAGCACCGCATGCTTGCGCGGTCCGGTATCGTAAAGCGGATGTGTGGCGCCATGGCGGTACTGGTCGCCGCGATCCGCCTGACCGAACTGCCGGGGGTCTACGTTGAGGATAAGGTCGCGCGGGTGGAGTATTTTCACCTGATCTTCAAAAAGCATGAAGTCATCTACGCCGAAGGTGCGCCGACCGAGAGTTTCTTGCTGAACGCGGAGACGGTGCAAACCATCGGCCACGCGCAGCGCGAAGAGTTTGCCGCGCTCTTTCCGGCCGCTGTAGGGAACGACGGTTTCGGCACCCCTGCGTATCAAGTCCCCTCAGGGGGCCTACAAAGGCGCTTGATTGAAAAGCACAAAAGGAATGGACGGATGCTTTTATCCGTCTAGCGTGTCGGGGTCATAAGGGTTGTGGCTGCTCGGCGTCAGGCTGATGCCGTCTTGTGCTGCCCTATGCGATATTGCCTCTTCCGTTCGGCCCAGTTGCACGGCGATCACGCCGGTCGCTGTGCCCTCTGCCGCTAAAATGCGAAGCTGGTCGAGGTCGGCCTCATTCCACGGTGCGCCGGTACTGCGGTCGTAGTCTGCCATGTCAGGGGCTCCTTCCAAGGGGCAAACGCGGCGAAGCCATCGACGGTTCCTCAGATGGAAGAGGGGGCACAGTGCTGCGCCCCCTTGATTCCGTTATTTCAGCAAAGCCAGCATCTCTTTCGCCGCTTCTTCCGAAGAGGCGGGGTTCTGGCCGGTGACCAGCTTGCCGTCGACCAGCACGTAAGACGCCCAATCGTCGCCTTTGCTATACTCGCCGCCGTTCTTCTTCAGCATATCCTCAACCAAGAAAGGCACCACATCGGTAAGGCCAACGCCCTCTTCCTCGGTGTTGGTAAAGCCGGTGACGCGCTTGCCGGAAACCAGCGGTTTGCCGTCATGTTCGGTGTCTTTGAACACGGCAGGCGCATGGCAGACTGCACCAACAGGGCGGTCGGAAGCCCAGAAAGTTTCGATTAGGCGCTTGCTGTCAGCGTCATTGGCGAGATCCCACAGCGGGCCGTGGCCGCCGGGGTAGAAGATTGCATCGAAACTCTCGGCGTCAACATCGCCCAGCACTTTGGTCGAGGCGAGCGCTTTCTGTGCGGCGTCATCGTCTTTGAACCGGCGTGTCGCGTCAGTCTGGGCGTCGTCGCTGTCGCTGTTGGGGTCGAGCGGCGGCTGGCCGCCCTTGGGCGAGGCGAGGGTCACATCGGCGCCCGCGTCCTTGAAGACGTAGTAGGGTGCGGCAAACTCTTCGAGCCAGAAGCCGGTCTTCTTGCCGGTGTCGCCCAGTTCGTCATGCGATGTCAGAACCATCAGGATTTTCATAGTCTCTCCTTTCGGGGGAGTTTGAGCGCGCCGCTACCGTGTGGGCGCGCCGGGGGATGCGGGCTAACGCTTGGCAGAGGTGGTGGTTCCCCCATGCCGTCACAACCCCTACGGCTTGCATTCGCAAGGCGGGAGGGCTAGCAGGACGGGGTATTATTCCAAGGGCCTGTCATGGACGATCTGAAGCAAAAGTACCTGAGCCAAATCGCCGATGCCGGTGACGAATCCGCATTGGAAGACATCCGGCTGGCTGCCGTCGGCAAGAAGGGCGAGGTCGCGCTGAAGATGCGCGAGCTGGGCAAGATGACCCCCGAAGAGCGGCAGGTCGCCGGGCCTGCGCTGAACGCGCTGAAGGATGAAATCAACTCTGCACTTGCCGCCAAGAAGGCAGCACTTGGCGATGCTGCGCTGGACGAGCGTCTGCGCAGCGAATGGCTCGACGTGACCCTGCCGACGCGGCACCAGCGTCAGGGCAGCATCCACCCGGTCAGCCAAGTCACCGAAGAGCTGACCGCGATCTTTGCCGAGATGGGTTTTTCCGTCGCCGAAGGCCCGCGCATCGACACCGATTGGTACAACTTCGACGCGCTGAACATCCCCGGCCACCACCCCGCGCGGGCCGAGATGGACACGTTCTATATGGCCCGTGCCGAGGGCGACGACCGCGCCCCCCACGTGCTGCGCACCCACACCTCGCCCGTGCAGATCCGCACGATGGAGGCCGAAGGCGCGCCCCTGCGCATCATCTGCCCCGGCGGTGTGTATCGCGCTGACTATGACCAGACCCACACGCCGATGTTCCATCAGGTCGAAGGTCTGGCGATCGACAAGGATATCTCGATGGCGAACCTGAAATGGGTGCTGGAGGAATTCTTCTCGGCCTTCTTCGAGATCGACGGCATCAAGACCCGCTTCCGCGCCTCGCATTTCCCCTTCACCGAGCCTTCGGCCGAGGTCGACATCCAGTGTTCCTGGGTCGATGGCCAGCTGCGCATCGGCGAGGGCGACGGCTGGATGGAGGTACTGGGCTCCGGCATGGTGCACCCCAAGGTGCTGGCCGCGGGCGGGATCGACCCCGACAAATGGCAGGGCTTTGCCTTCGGCATGGGGATCGACCGGATCGCGATGCTGAAATACGGGATTCCGGACCTGCGGGCGTTCTTTGATTCAGACCTGCGCTGGCTGCGGCACTATGGGTTCGCGAGCTTGGATCAGCCGAATTTGCATGGTGGGTTGTCGCGGTGAGTGAAGAAACGCTGAACTTGCTCAAGGTCTTCACGCCAGTTCTGCTTGGCATTCTAACGATCGTCGGCGGCTTTGTTCTGTATGGTCGTCAAAAATCTTTGGATCGAAAGAATGAAATACTGCAGGAAAGGCGACAATTGTATCGGAAGTTTGTCGGGCTCGCTCAACAGTTGCAGACCCATAGATTGACGGGTTCCGAAGCTGCAGCGAAGACTGATTACCCAAAGTTCAAGATAGTACTCGCAGAGTTAATGGTGACGGCTCCGGATCATGTCGTCAAACCTCTTCAAGAGCTTGATCGCAATATAGCTGCCCTGCTTTCAAAGCGCTTTGGGGGAAACCCTAAGACTGATCATTTTGGGGTCGAGAACAGTGAAGCCGACCTTGCTGCAACTGTGTCAGCTAGCTTCAATGAGGCCGTATCAGAGATGCGCCTTGACAGCTTTTCAGACTCCCAATTTTCGAAAGCTTTTTTTGACCAAATTCTCAACGCAAGTATTGCAGTTGTAGGAGCAAGAATCCGATGAAATTCACCCTCTCCTGGCTCAAGGACCATCTCGACACCACGGCGTCGATTGATGAGATCACCTATGCCCTGACCGACCTCGGCCTCGAGGTCGAAGGCGTCGAGAACCCGGCGGCGAAACTGGCCGACTTCACCCTCGGCTATGTGCAATCGGCCGAGAAGCACCCCGATGCCGACCGGCTGAACGTCTGTCAGGTGGAAACCGACGAAGACGTCATGCAGATCATCTGCGGCGCGCCCAATGCGCGGGCGGGCATCACCGTCGTCGTGGCCAAGCCGGGCGTCTATGTGCCGGGGATCGACACCACCATCGGCGTCGGCAAAATCCGCGGTGTTGAGAGCTTTGGCATGATGGCCTCCGAGCGCGAGATGGAGCTGAGCGAGGAGCACGACGGCATCATCGAGCTGCCCTCGGGCAAGCCCGGTGACCGTTTCATTGACTGGCTGGCCGAGAACGATCCCGCCAAGGTCGACCCGGTGATCGAGATCGCCATCACCCCCAACCGCCCCGACGCCCTCGGCGTGCGCGGTATTGCGCGCGACCTTGCCGCGCGCGGGCTGGGCACGCTCAAGCCGCGCGATTGCGATGCGGTGGCGGGCAGCTTTGCCTCGCCGATCAGCGTCAGCATCGACGAGGACACGCTCGACGGCTGCCCGGTGTTCTATGGCCGCGTGATCAAGGGCGTGAAGAACGGCCCCAGCCCGGCGTGGCTGCAAGATTGCCTGCGCGCCATCGGGCTGCGTCCGATCTCGTTCCTCGTTGATGTGACCAACTTCTTCACTTTCGACCGCAACCGCCCGCTGCACGTCTTTGACGCCGATAAGGTCAAAGGCAACCTGCGCGTCCACCGTGCCAAGGGCGGCGAAGAGATCGTGGCGCTGGATGAAAAGACCTACAGCCTGCAGGAAGGCCAGATGGTCATCTCCGACGACAGCGGCGTGGAAAGCATCGCGGGCATCATGGGTGGCGAAGCCACAGGCGTGACCGAAGACACGGTGAATGTCTTTGTCGAGAGCGCCTATTGGGACCCGGTGCAGATCGCCTATGCGGGCCGCGCGCTCAAGATCAACTCGGACGCGCGCTACCGCTTTGAGCGCGGCGTCGACCCGGCCTTCACGCCTTATGGCATCGAACACGCCACGCGGATGATCTTGGATCACGCGGGCGGCGAGGCGTCTGAGGTTGTGGTTGCAGGCCAAGTGCCCGACACCCGCCGCGCTTACAAGCTGGACGCGGCTAAGGTGCAATCGCTGGTCGGCATGACGATCCCCGAAAGCGACCAGCGCCAGACGCTGACCGCGCTTGGTTTCCAACTCGACGGTGACATGGCGCAGGTGCCAAGCTGGCGTCCCGATGTGCAGGGCGAGGCCGATCTGGTCGAGGAAGTCGCGCGGATAGCTTCCCTGACGCAACTTCAGGGCAAGCCCCTGCCCCGCCTGACAACAGGCGTGCCGCGCCCTGTGCTCTCGCCCATGCAGCGCCGCGTCGTGACCGCACGGCGCACGGCGGCGGCGCTCGGCTACAACGAATGCGTGACCTATAGCTTCATTGATCAGGCCTCTGCCGCGCTGTTTGGTGGTGGCACGGATGAGACGCGCCTCGAAAACCCGATCTCGTCGGACATGAGCCACATGCGCCCCGATCTGCTGCCCGGTCTGCTGCAAGCTGCCGCCCGCAATCAGGCGCGCGGCTTTGCCGATATGGCGCTGTTTGAGGTCGGCCCTGCTTTCTCAGGCGGTGAGCCGGGCGAGGAGCAGATGATGGTCTCGGGCCTGCTGGTAGGCCGCACCGGTCCACGCGACGTGCATGGTGCTGCGCGGGCGGTGGATGTGTTCGACGCCAAGGCCGATGCCGAAGCCGTGCTCGCGGCCATAGGCGCGCCCGCCAAGGTGCAGATCCTGCGCGGCGCGGAAGAGTGGTGGCATCCGGGCCGTCACGGCAAAATCTGCCTTGGCCCGAAAAAGGTGCTCGGGGTCTTTGGCGAAGTGCACCCGCGTGTGCTGGCGGCGATGGATGTCAAAGGCCCTGCGATGGCCTTTACCATCTATCCTGCCGAAGTGCCCCTGCCGCGCAAATCCGGTGCCACGCGCCCTGCCTTGCAGATCAGCGACCTCCAGGCGGTCGAGCGTGACTTCGCCTTTGTCGTGGATGCCGATGTCGAGGCGCTGGCACTGGTGAATGCCGCCAAGGGCGCCGACAAGGCTTTGATCGAAGACGTGCGCGTCTTTGACGAGTTCATCGGTGGCAGCCTTGGCGAAGGCAAGAAATCCCTTGCCATCACGGTGCGCTTGCAGCCCTCTGACAAGACGCTGAAAGATGCCGACATCGAAGCCGTGGGGGCCAAGGTGGTCGAGAAAGTGACCAAGGCCACTGGCGGCGTGCTGCGCGGCTGAACGAAAGGACGGAAGCGATGAAAGTCTATCTCTCCGGTGAAATCCACACCGACTGGCGCGAACAGATCATCACGGGGGCCGAAGGGCTCGACGTGAGTTTCACAGCACCCGTCACCGACCACGCCGCCAGCGACGATTGCGGCGTGGCCATCCTTGGGGCCGAGGACGACAAGTTCTGGCACGACCGCAAGGGCGCGCAGATCAACGCGATCCGCACCCGCAAGGCGATTGCCGAGGCGGATGTGGTCGTGGTGCGCTTTGGCGAGCAGTACAAACAGTGGAACGCGGCCTTCGACGCGGGCTATGCGGCGGCGCTTGGCAAGTCGCTGATCATCCTGCACGGGGCCGATCACGCCCATGCGCTCAAGGAAGTAGATGCTGCCGCGCTGGCCGTGGCCTCTGAACCCGCTCAAGTGGTCGAGATCCTGCGCTATGTGCTGACGGGCGCGCTGCCGAGGTAGGCCCGCAGCGGGGCTAGCCGCCTTAAAATTTAACATTTATTAACGCTTAGTAAGCGAATCGATTCGGCAGCGTAGTGGACGCCGCTGCTTTCCGGGCTAAACCTTCACTAGCTGGAGGTTCATCAGCCTTGATCTGCCCCCGAAAGGCAGGCCATATCCGACCCCCGCTGCCGCGCCAGAGTTGTGCGGCGGGTTGATTTTGGAAGGAGAAGGTCCATTTTAGCCGACACGCCCGCGGAGCAGGACCAGCGTCTTGAAACGCTGCACTCCTATAATGTTCTTGATACCGAAGCCGAAGCCGACTTTGACGATATCGTCGAGCTTGCGTCCAAGATCTGCGAAACGCCAGTTTCTCTGATCAGTCTGGTCGATGAGAAGCGCCAGTGGTTCAAGGCGCGCGTTGGATTCGAGCCACAGGAGACAGCACTGGATCAATCAGTCTGCTCTCACGCCATTCTCGACGGCGACTTTACCGAGATTTCGGACATGAGTGCCGATCCGCGTACCGCCGACAACCCGCTGCACATCGGTGACCCACGGGTAAAGTTTTATGCCGGTGCAAACCTTGTGGCGCCGAACGGCCAGCCGATTGGCACGCTTTGTGTGCTGGATATCAAGCCGCGCACCTTGACCGAATTTCAACGCCAAGCGCTGCAAACCCTGTCGCGTCATGTGATGATGCAGCTGGAACTGCGCAAGAAAATTCGCATCGAAGAGGCCTTGCGCGCGGAGATGGACCACCGGGTGAAAAACTCGTTCCAGACCATCGCCTCGCTGTTGCGGATGGCGACGCGCAAGGTGCAAGACCCGGACGCGAAGGATGTGCTTGCTCTTGTTGAACGCCGTTTCGGCGCGGTGGCGTCGCTGCATAGCGAATTGATGGGGCAGGGCGGCAAGAGCAAGGTGCAGACCGCTTCCTATCTTGAGCAGTTGAACAAGCTTCTCGCCGCCGGTGCGCCGGATCATGTCACCATCTTTTGTGAGGCTGAGCCGGGAGAGTTGCAAGCGGCTCAGGCGTCGGCGCTTGGGATGATTGTCAGCGAATTTGTGGCCAACTCGATCAAACATGCCTTCCCCGATGACCGGGCGGGGGAAATTAAGCTTTCGTTGCGCAAGCAGGATGATACAGGCGGCTGGCTTTTGGAGTGTCGGGACAACGGCTGCGGGCATGACGGTGCCGTCTCTGGCGCGGATAGCACGGGGTTGGGGCGAATGTTGATGGCCACGGCAGCCGAGCAGCTGAATGGGCGGCTCATGACCGATTTCGGCCCTGATGGCGCGCTGATGCGGGTCTGTTTTCGCGCTTAATGGCACTGAAAGCGGCTATTTAAGCTATAAACCTAGAAAACATTATTGACCGTCCTTTGCGGCAGTCCTCACTATCGGGCTATGGCGGCGGGACGGTCGGCAGGAATTAGAACAGGGACAAGACTATGATTCAGGAATTCAAGGATTTCATCGCTAAGGGCAATGTCATGGACATGGCGGTTGGTATCATTGTCGGCGCGGCCTTTACGGCAATCGTGTCGTCGATGGTGGCTGATTTGATCAATCCGATTGTTGGGCTCTTCACGGGTGGGGTCGATTTCACCAACCACTATGCCGTCTTGTCGGGAAATGTCCCGGCGGATGCGTCGCTTGAACAAGCGCGGGAGGCCGGGGCCTCTATCTTTGCCTATGGGTCGTTTCTGATGGCGGTGATCAATTTCTTCATCATCGCTTTTGTCGTCTTCATCCTTGTCAAAATGGTGAACCGGGTGAAGGCCGCAGCCGAAAAGCCAGATGAGGTTGCGCCAGAGGTGAAGACCGGTCCGTCGCAACTCGACGTTTTGCTGGAGATTCGGGACGCACTGAAAACCCGCTAAACGGAACTTACGAAATGAAAAGGCCCGCTCATTTGGCGGGCCTTTGTTGTGTCTGGCGGGCGAAGTTTAGCCCACGATGGCTTGATCCGCAGTAATGCTCTCGATCCCAAGCGCCTCTCCCACGGCGGCGTAGGTCAGCTTGCCCGAGTGGACGTTGAGACCCGCCTTGAGGTGGGGGTCATCCGCGCAGGCCTGTTTCCAGCCCTTATCGGCCAGTGCCAGCATGAAAGGCATGGTCGCATTGCCGAGTGCAATCGTCGAGGTGCGCGCCACGGCGCCGGGCATGTTGGCCACGCAGTAATGCATGATGCCGTCGACCTCATAGACCGGGTCTTGGTGCGTGGTGGCCTTGGAGGTCTCAAAACAGCCGCCTTGGTCAATCGCCACATCCACCAGCGCCGCGCCGGGTTTGAGTTCGGACAGTTGCGCGCGGCTGATCAGTTTGGGGGCCGCAGCGCCGGGGATCAGCACCGCGCCGATGATCATATCGGCCTGACGCGCCAGTTCGATGGTGTTTCCTGCGCTGGCATAGGCGGTCTTGAAGGTGCCGCCATAGATATCATCGAGGTAGCGCATCCGGGGGAGCGACCGATCAAGCACAGTTACATCCGCGCCCATGCCAGCGGCGATCCGGGCCGCATGGGTGCCGACAACGCCGCCGCCGATGACCATAACTTTGGCGGGGCCGACGCCGGGCACGCCGCCCATCAGAACGCCCCGGCCGCCATTGGCCTTTTGCAGCGTCCAAGCGCCGACTTGCGGGGCCAGACGGCCTGCGACTTCGGACATGGGAGCCAGAAGGGGCAGCCCGCCGTTGCGGTCGGTCACCGTCTCATACGCAATCGCGGTACAGCCCGAGGCCAGCAGATCACGGGTTTGGTCAGGATCGGGGGCAAGGTGCAGATAGGTGAAGAGCAATTGCCCTTCGCGCAGCATCTTACGTTCGCCCGCCTGTGGCTCCTTCACCTTGACGATCATATCGGCGCTGGCAAAGATTTCCTCAGCCGTGTCGATGATGGTGGCACCTGCGGCGGTGTAATCCGCATCTTCAAAGCCCGCACCGACACCCGCCCCTGCCTGCACGATGACCTCATGCCCGTGGGCGATGGCTTCTTGTGCGGCGTTGGGCGTCAGGCCGACGCGGAATTCCTGCGGTTTGATTTCTGTCGGGCATCCGATTTTCATGGGGGTCACTCCTCCTCCGTAGTGGGAAAGGATTATCACAGGCGCCGTGCATATCGTTGCGAAATTGGGGTCGCCAAGCCGGGCGGTAATCGAATATAATTGCGTCTGAATGAAGTTCGACGCGAAAGTATTGCGCATATGGCCTTGGATGAGATTGATCGGCGTGTTCTGCGCGCTTTGCAGCGCAACGGGCGGATGTCCAATGCCGAATTGTCGGAAGTGGTGCATCTGTCGCCCTCGGCTTGTCATCGCCGTGTGCAGCGGTTGGAGAAAGAAGGCTATATCCGCGATTATGTCGCCCTGCTGGACCCGCGCAAGTTGGGCATGCCGACCACGGTGTTTGTTGAGATCACCCTACAGGCGCAGGCCGAAGAGGTGTTGGAAGCCTTTGAGAAGTCTGTGTCGCGTATTCCGGATGTGCTGGAATGTCATCTAATGGCGGGGACGGCGGATTATCTGCTGAAGATCGTGGCAGAGAATACTGAGGATTTCGCGCGGATCCATCGTCAGCATTTGGCGCGGTTGCCGGGGGTGGCGCAGATGCAGTCAAGTTTCGCGTTGCGGACGGTGTGCAAGACGACGGCGCTGCCAGTGTAGCTGGAAGGTGCTGCGGAGGTTCGAAGCGGAGCAGCCCGGAATCAAGGCCGAAGGCCGCCGGGCAGCGCCAGACCGCCCGGACGGGCTGGCGCTTTTGCTGAGGTCGTGCCGTCCTGAGGTATTTCTCAAGCGCAGCTACCATAAATTGCCTAATTGGGGGATTTCGAGCGCCATCCCGCGGTCTGGCGTTGCCCGGCTCCGCTGCGCTCCCCCACAAAACAAAACCCCCGCTGCCATCGGCACCGGGGGTTCTATATCTGTCGCGTGTCGCGGGAATGATTTACATCATACCTTCGCGTTGCGCTTTTTTGCGTGCCAGCTTACGGGCACGACGGATCGCTTCAGCTTTCTCGCGCGCTTTTTTCTCGGACGGTTTCTCGAAATGTTGCTTAAGCTTCATTTCACGGAAAACGCCTTCGCGCTGTAGCTTTTTCTTCAGAGCCCGAAGGGCCTGATCGACGTTGTTGTCGCGAACACTAACCTGCATGTGGTTGTCACCACCTTTCTAGGATAAAGTTGCAAGGAATTGCAGGAATTGGGCCTATAACAGCCTATATCTCCTTTGTCCACCCCATCATGCCCCGATAGGAGCCCACCATGACCCCGCCCAAGGCCGACCCAAAGGACCAATTGCTGGATGCCGCATTGATGCATGTACCGTTCGACGGTTGGTCGCCAGCAACTTTCAACGCCGCGATCAAGGACAGCGGTCTGGACCCAGCGCTGGCCCGTGCGGTCTGCCCGCGCGGGGCGGTCGATCTGGCGGTGGCCTATCACCGGCGCGGCGATGGCAAGATGTTGGAGGGTTTGGCGCAGGCTGATCTGTCACAGATGCGGTTCAGGGACCGCATCGCCAAGGCCGTGCGCCTGCGGCTTGAAGCCGGGGATCGTGAGGCGATCCGCCGGGGCAGCACGCTGTTTGCCCTGCCGCATCACGCGCCCGAAGGGGCAGGCCTGCTGTGGGAAACCTGCGATAAAATCTGGACCGCGCTTGGCGATACCTCGGACGATGTGAATTGGTACAGCAAACGGGCCACACTGTCGGGCGTCTATTCCGCCACGCTGCTTTATTGGCTAGGCGATACCAGTGAGGGGCATCAGGCGACGTGGTCTTTCCTTGATCGGCGGATCGACGATGTGATGCAGATCGAAAAGCTCAAGGCGCAGGTGCGCGACAGCCCGACGCTGAGCCGCCTGATGGCCGGACCGAACTGGCTGCTGAGCCATATCAAAGCGCCGCGCGGGCAGCGTGACCCTAATCTGCCGGGGCGTTGGACGCCGCCTAGCTGAGGCAGCCTGCGGGCTTTCCTGCCCGCGCAGCAGATGGTAGGGCGGGGCACCCGGTTTCACACAGGCGCCCGATGACCAGTCCGACCCATCCGCTCATTGATATTGACAGGATCAGCTACACCCCCGCGGGCACGTCGGTGCTGCGTGATGTGAGCCTTAGGTCCGATGTATCGCGGATCGGGATTGTGGGGCGCAACGGGTCGGGTAAGACCTCTTTCGCGCGGGTTCTCTCGGGCTTGGTGGCCGCAGATGAAGGGCAGGTACGGATCGGCGGGATCGACGTGGCCCGTGACCGCCGCCGTGCGATTGGCGCTGTCGGCATTCTGTTTCAAAACCCGGACCATCAGATCATTTTTCCCACCGTGGAAGAGGAAATCGCCTTTGGCCTCCTGCAAATGGGCCAATCCAAGGCAGAGGCGGCGCGTGGCGTGGCCGCGATCCTCGGGCAGTTCAACAAGCGGCATTGGGCGCAGGCTTCGATCCACCAGCTCTCTCAAGGTCAGCGGCAGTTGGTTTGCCTGATGGCGGTGTTGGCGATGCAACCGCGGGTGCTGGTGTTGGACGAACCCTTTGCCGGGCTCGACATTCCCACGCGGCTGCATCTTGAACGTGTCTTGGCCGGGCTCGACCCGACGCTGGTGCATATTACCCATGATCCAGCAGCGGTGGCGGAATACGACCACATCCTCTGGTTGGAGCGCGGCGAAGTCGCCCAGCAGGGCAGCGCGCGCCCGGTGCTGCGCAATTTTGAGACGCGGATGAAAGAACTGGGGGCGAGCGATGATCTCTCTGACCTCGCCGGTTGAGACCCGCGCCCATGGCTGGCCTGCGGGGGCCAAACTGGGCGCGCTTTGTGTGGCGACGCTGCTGCTTTTCAGGGTGGAAGAACCGTGGTGGCAGGCTGCGTTTTGCGCCGGGATGCTGCTGCTCTATGCGCTGCCGGGGCGGGCCTTTCTGAAGACCGGATTGGGGCGGCTGTGGATGCTCTGGCCCATTGTTGCATTGATTTTGCTGTGGCATGTGCTGACCCGCGATGCGGAAGCGGGCGTTGTCATCGTGTTGCGGATGATCACAGCTGTGGGGCTGGCCAATCTTGTGACCATGACCACGAAACTCAGCGATATGATGGCGGTGGTGCGTTGGCTTGCCACGCCCCTGCGCCGCTTTGGGGTTCGGACCCGTAGCCTTGAGTTGGCCGTGGCGCTGGTGGTGCGTTTCACCCCGGTGCTGGCCGCCAAGGGGCAGATGCTGTCGCTGGCGTGGCGCGCGCGGTCGCGCAGACGGGCGGGCTGGCGGATTGTGATGCCCTTTACCGTGCTGGCCATAGACGACGCCGAACATGTGGCCGAGGCGCTGCGCGCGCGGGGCGGGCTGTGATTGCTTGACCGGGGAAGAGGGCTGGCCTAGGCATTGGAAACTCTAATCCAAGGACCCTCCCAATGGAACGTAATCTGACAATGATCGCCCTCTTCGCCGCGCTGATTGCGGCACTGGGCTTGATTCCGAAATTCACGCTTGGCTTCGGCGTGCCGATCACCGCGCAGTCGCTGGGCGTCATGCTTTGTGGCACGGTGCTGGGCGCATGGCGCGGCGGGCTTGCGGCGCTGCTGTTCGTTGCTCTCGTGGCGCTTGGTCTGCCACTTCTGGCCGGGGGCCGTGGCGGTCTGGGCGTCTTTGCCTCGCCGACGGTGGGTTTCCTCGTTGGCTTCCCGATCGGTGCCTTTGTGACTGGCTTTATCATGGACCAGTGGCGCAGCGCGCCGGTGGGTCTGGCCGCCGGGGTTTCGGCTGTCTTGGGCGGCATCCTTGTGGTCTATGCCTTCGGCATCTTCGGCATGATGATGACGCTGAACAAGTCACTGCTTGAGGCGACCCTGCTGGTCCAAGCCTTCATCCCCGGTGACCTTATCAAGGCCGTGCTGGCGGGTTTCATCACCTCCGGTCTGGCCAAGGCACGCCCCGCAAGCGTGCTGTCGCGCAGCTAAAACGATTGGCCCGCCCCACCCAAAGGGGGCGGGCCGCTACAGTCGCATCAGCGCGGCAGAGCCGATCCCCCCGGCTGCGGCAATCGCCGCCAATCCGGTGCCAGACCCCCGCGCCACCAATTCATGCCAGAGCCGCACCGCGTTGACCGCGCCCGAAGCGCCGATCGGATGCCCACGGGCCAAGGCGCCCCCACCCATGTTGACGATTTGCGGCGCGATCCCTGCGCCGTTGACGCAGGCGATGGCCTGCACGGCGTAGGCTTCCATGATCTCGGCAAGAGTCAGGTCGTCGGCGGTCAACCCGGTTTGGCGAAAGACTTCGGCAATCGCCACCAGGGGTGCCAAACCCGGCTCCTCGGGTCTGCTGCCCTTCGTCGCGGTGGCGATGAGTTCGATTTTTGGCACGGTGAGGTCAACCGCTACACGGTCTGACACGACCACGCAAAAGGCCGCTGCATCGGCAGCGACGGCGGCATTGGCGGCGGTGATGTCACCTGAAAGTACCTTGGCACGCCGGCAAAGCGCGGGGCTAAGGCGGCGGGTAAAGGTATCGCTCCCGGATCCCGCAAGTGGCACCAGCTCTGTTTCGGACGGCAGATGCACGCGTGCCTTCGCGTGGCTTTCCACGGCCCACTCATCCTGCGCCTGACGGGAGATGCCTTGCGACCGGCCAAGCGCTGCGGCGGCATCGGTCATGTCGGGATCACGTTCGGGCCACGGGGTGAAGGGCGCTTGCGTATAGGCTTCGGGCGGGCGGCTATCGGAAAAGGTGCGGTAGCGCAGCGGTTGGCGGGAATAGCTTTCCGCGCCGCCCGCCACGACGATATCCGCCGCACCGCTGAGGATCATCTGCCGCGCCAAGGCTAGCGCATCCAAGCCCCCCGCGCATTGCCGGTCGATGCTGAGACCCGCGACATGTTCAGGCAGTCCCGCCGCCAGCGCGATGCTGCGCGCCGGGTTGCCGCCGGGGCCAAGGGCGGTGCTGCAAATCACCTCATCAACTTGGCGCGGCGCGATGCCTGCGCGGGTCAATGCAGCGGTGAGGATGGGGGCGGCGAGGTCGGGCAACGAGAGCTGCGCCAAGGCACCGCCGCGCGGGGTAACCGGGCTGCGGCAGGCCGAGATGATGTAGGCGCTGGTCATATTTGACCCTCCAGCCAGTTGGAGAGGGCGTTAAGGTCGATCTTGCCCGAGGGGAGCAGTGGAAGATCAGAGTTAAAAAAGACGCGACGGGGGGCGGCCAGCAGGCCAAGTGCTGCGCGGCAATTGGCGATGATCTCTTCGGCGGACAGTTCTTTTGCGGCAGTTTCAACCACCGCAACCAGATGATGCCCCCGCAACGCGTCGCCGCGGGGCAGAACCGCGCAGGGCAGGCGTGTATGCGCGGCGATCACCGCCTCCACCGCTTCGGGGAAGACCATTTGGTCGGCGATCTGCACCATCCGTTGTCGCCGTCCTTTGATCCACAGATGCCCGTCGGCATCCAAATCGCCTATTTCACCCACCGTCACAAACCCATCCTGCCAACGGGTGTCGGTGCTGCTTCCAAGAGCGTAACCGTCAAAAAGGTAGGGGCTGCGCACCCAAATCTCGCCCACATCAGAGGTGGGCCGCCCCGCCCTATCCAAAAGGCGCAGATCGACGCCGGGGTAGGGGCGGCCGACGGACCCTTCGGGGGTATGCGCATCGGCCAGAGTGATAAAGCTCGTCTCGGCCGCGCCATAGAAGACATGCACCGCAGCCTCGGGGCAGAGCCGCTTGACCACCGCCCGCGTGGCCGCGTCGAGCGCGCCGCCGCCACAAAGAACCAGACGCAGCGAAGGCAGTGGCGCGGCTGCACCCCGCGCGAGCAGCCGCAATTGCGTCGGCGTGGCATAAAGGATCGTCGCCCCCGCCTCGGCAACACATACCGACTGTCTCCGGGGGGATTGATCCGCCAAGACATGCGCGTCAAGGCCGAGGTGCAGCGCCTCCAGCACGGCATAGAGCGACAGGGAGTGGCTGAGATGGCCCAGCACAGCAACGCTATCGCCACTGCTCAGCGCAAAGCGGTCGGCATTCACGTTGAAACTGGCGATCCAAGAGGCTTGGCTGCGGCGCACGGCTTTGGGCTGACCCGACGCGCCCCCGGTGAGGGTGAGGAAGGCACCGGGCGGGCAGGCGATGTCATCGGGCAGACAATGGTCGCTTAGGCAAAATGGGGCTTGCTGGGTGATCGCAGTGGTCAAAGCCTTCAGCGCGTCAAAAGCCGGGAACGCGGGCAGGGCGCAGAAACGGTCGCTTTCGCCTTCAATCGCGCGGGGGACTTCCGACTGCCCAGCGAAGAGCCGCGCGTCCTTATGCCACCTAAACCGATCCTGCGCGACCATCCGCCTCTCCCTCTTCCGCCCGGTTTCAAATTCCGGGTGCATGCCCCGGGGCCGCCCGTTAGGCTGCGGCAAAACCAGACCCGAGGATACTTCAGACATGACACAGACCATGCGTGCAATCGAAATCACCGAACCCGGCGGTCCGGACGTTCTGCAGGGCACCACCCGCCCCCGGCCCCAACCGAAACACGGGCAGGTCATCATCAAGGTCGCCTATGCCGGGGTGAACCGCCCCGATGCACTACAGCGCGCGGGCAAGTATGCACCGCCTGCCACCGCCAGCGATCTGCCGGGGCTGGAGGCCTCGGGCGAGGTGGTGGAGGTCGGCCCCGGCGTGACGACCCTGGCACCGGGCGATCTGGTCTGCGCCCTGCTGCCGGGTGGCGGCTATGCCGAATATGTGGCCACCCCCGCCGCCCACTGCCTGCCGGTCCCCGAAGGGATGGGGCTGAAAGAAGCCGCCTGCTTGCCTGAGACTTTCTTCACCGTCTGGTCCAACCTTTTTATGCGGGGCGGGCTTAAGGCCGGAGAGAAAGTGCTGATTCACGGCGGCTCTTCCGGCATCGGTACGACCGCAATCCAACTGGCGCGCATCTTGGGGGCGCGGGTCTTCGTGACCGCTGGCACGGACAGCAAATGCGCGGCCTGTATGAAGCTGGGTGCCGAGGTGGCGATCAACTACCGAGACACGGATTTCGTCGATGTGCTGAAGGCCGAAGGCGGCGCGGATGTGATCCTTGATATGGTCGGTGGCAGCTATATCGACCGCAACCTAAAAGCGCTGGCCGAGGACGGCAGGTTGGTGCAAATCGCCTTTTTGCAGGGGGCCAAGCAGGAGGTGAATTTCGTCACATTGATGACCCGCCGTCTAACCATGACCGGATCGACCCTGCGCCCGCAAAGCGATCTGGCCAAGGCGCGGATTGCGGAAGAGCTTTTGCAGAACGTCTGGCCGCTGCTGGAACAGGGCCGCGTGGCCCCGGTGATTGACAGCACATATGAGTTGTCAGAGGCGAATGACGCCCATCGCCGGATGGAGGCCAGCGGCCATATCGGCAAAATCGTCCTGAAGGTCGGCGGCGATCTGGAGGCTGGGGAAGATCAATAAAATTTGAGGCAGTAACGAATTGTTAACCAGCAATTTGTTAACGTTAAGCGCGGGTGGCCGGGACGCTGGCCACCCGCGTTGGAGAGAGAGCCGAAAGGCATTGATAGCGGGGGAGGAAATTACGCCTCTCCCGTTTTCACCTAAGGTCCTTCCCGCAATATTTAGCGCAGTGGTGTGAACAGAGCGTTATCAAGATTGCAATCGCGCCGCACATCCGGGCCGCAAGGAATAAATTCAAGGCTACGCGACAAACAAATGCGCGCCTCCTGAATGTGCCCTTGGTTACAGGTGATCGTGATCCCTTGGGCGGTTAGATCAGGGTTGGCTTTCAAGAACGCATCTTCGACCACGGAGGCTGGCAGGGCGACTGTTCGGTCCAGCTTGCGAAAGACCTCGGGGCGGTTGATGCGGGCGTAGGCCTCTCGCGAGAGGGCGAAATAATCCGCCGGGTCCAGCCCGCTGCAAGAGCCGTGCTTCTTCCATTGGTGCCAAGCCAAGCCGCCGGTGCCCATGATATCGGACATGCCCCCGGTCTGTGTTCGGCTGGGCGGGCGTTGACCGCTTTGACAGTAAGACGGATAGCCGCGGGTGAACTGCGGCCAGAGGCCGTGCAGGGTCCAGCCGTGGTCCTTGTCCGCATCGCATTGCGGGGACTGGCGGGCGTCGCCGGTCAATTCGCACCAGTTTGGCGACCACGAAAGGGACATAACGTAGTAGTCGAACTCGCCCGAACGCTCCCCTTCGGCCAGTGTGACTGTGGGGGCAAGCAGCCCGAGGATCAGCAGACAGGCGCGCAGTGGCCGCATTGGGTCTTCCCTTATGATGTTTGAGTTAGTATACAGCCGCCAACTTCCCCGACAATGAAGACCGTTCTGCCAAGCAGGACAGCCTTTCAGGCGACGGGAAAATTGCGTTTTTAGGAGAGTGACATGGCAAAACCGATTATGGCCAAAGCCACCGCCGTCTGGCTGGTGGACAACACCACCATCAGCTTCAAACAGATCGCCGATTTCGTTGGTATGCACGAATTGGAAGTGCAGGGCATCGCCGATGGCGACGTGGCGCAGGGCGTGAAGGGCTTTGATCCGATTGCCAACAACCAGCTCACTCAAGAAGAGATCGACGCGGCGCAGAACAACCCGATGCATAAGCTGAAGCTCAAGTTCAACGCTGCTGCTGAAGGCGAAGAGAAACGCCGCGGCCCGCGTTATACGCCGCTCAGCAAACGTCAGGATCGCCCCGCGTCGATCCTGTGGCTCGTCAAGTTCCACCCCGAACTCAGCGACGGTCAGGTCAGCAAACTGGTAGGCACCACCAAGCCGACGATCCAAGCGATTCGTGAGCGCACCCATTGGAACATCTCCAACATCCAGCCGATCGACCCGGTCGCTTTGGGCCTGTGCAAACAGTCCGAGCTTGACGCCGCCGTGCAAAAGGCTGCCGCGAAAAAGGCTGCGGCGGGCGAAGTGATGAACGACGACGAGCGTCGCAAGTTGGTGTCGACCGAGCAGAGCCTCGGTATGGACAGTGAGCCCAAGATTCCGACGGCCATCGAAGGTCTGGAAACCTTTACTCTCTCCGGCAATAGCGCGGATGACGAGGAAGATGATCACTCGAAGGGCGATTACTCCGACGCCGACAGCTTCTTCTCGCTGCCTGAGAAGGCCGATGAAGACGACGAGGATGAAGACAAAGCTAAGGGCTAAGCGCCCAGAGGGCGCTGTGGCGGAAGGAACTTTCGCCGCAAGGATGTGTTGAAGTAACAGGGCGTCGGTTTCTCCGGTGCCCTGTTTTGCATTTAAAATCGGGCGCTTTGCGCCAGGGGATGGATTTGGAAACGGCATTGAACTGGATGATCTGGGGGCTGGCGGGACTGCTGATATTTTGCAGCCTGCTGCCGCTGAGCAAACTGCCTTTCGGGGCGATCCGGGGGCTGGCCTTTCCGCGTGAGCAATTCCTCGGTCTGGCGCTGCTGCTGGCGGTAGCCTTCGCGCTGGTGCATGGGCCGATGACGACTTCGGGTATGATTGGCATCGCGCTGATGCTGGGCGTTGCGGCGCTTCAGGCGCTTTATATCACCAAGTTCACTCCGATCTGGCGCAAACAGTCGCTCGCCGCCTCGCCAGAGCTGCGCCGGGAGACGGACCGCCACGTCAGTCTGCTGGCGGCCAATGTGAAAAAATCAAACCGCGATTACGGCAAGCTTATCGCGCTGGTCGAAGCACGGGTGCCGGATATTTTCATGGCGATTGAAGTGGATCAGGATTGGATCGACGCGCTGGACGACGGTCTGGGCAAAAACTACGAACACCACATCGATGTGCCGCTTGATAACGGCTACGGGCTTTGCGTCATGTCGAAACTGCCTCTGTCTGAAATAGAGGTGCGGGAGTTAGTGACCCGTGAGGTGCCGTCAATCCGCGTGCGCGTACATCTGCCTGTGGGGGAGGACTTCCGCCTCTATGTCGTCCACCCCGAGCCGCCGGTGTTTGAGCATGACACCAAGGGCCGCGACAGCGAGATTGCGATGGTCGGACTGGAAGCTGAGGATGATCCGCTGCCTGCCGTGGTGTCCGGCGATTTGAACGATGTGGCGTGGTCCACGACGACGCGCCGATTCCAGCGGCTCTCTGGCCTGCTGGACCCGCGCGTGGGGCGCGGCATGTACAACACGTTCAGCGCGACAATGCCGTGGATGCGCTGGCCGCTGGATCACCTGTTCCACGACCCGCAGTTCCGCCTGCTTGAGATGGACCGGCTGGATAAGATTGGGTCGGATCACTTCCCCATGTGGTTTGTCTTGGCCTTGGCCCAGACCGAGGCCGCCGAGAGCGACCCCGAAGAAACCGACCCTGAAGAGGAGAAAGAGACCAAAGATATGATCAAAGAAGAACGTGAAAGAGACCGCGACCCCATCGGTAGTGACTGGGAAGACGAAGAAAAATAACTATTTTCGCGAGGGCCAATTTTACCCCTTGTACGAATCCTAAAACGGCGTACATGGCGCAATACAGACGCCAACGCACGCGCCTCTGGCCGGTCAGTTCCTACCCTGACTGACCCGCGTTTATGTAGCGACGGTAACGTCTCTTGAAACGACACGCGGGGAACCAGCCCCACCTGCTCTTTGGAGATGACCATGAACGCTACAGTACCCGGTGCCCTGCGCACCGCATCCAATTCATTTGCCGATCCGGCCGCTGCCTATATTGCCGCCAACAGCTTTGACAAGCCAACGCTTGTCATCAGCCGTGAGCGCGTGGCCGCGCAATATGATGCGCTGCATAGCGGTCTGGGCGATGCACATATCCATTACGCGGTGAAGGCGAACCCGGCGGCGGAGATCATTCGTCTGCTGGTTAAAAAAGGCTCTGGATTTGACGCGGCATCCCGTGCCGAGATTGAGCTTTGCCTTAGCCAAGGTGCGAAGCCGGAAAACATCTCTTTCGGCAACACCATCAAACGCGCCTCAGACATCGCCTTTGCGCATTCGGCAGGCGTGACCCTATTCGCCGCCGACAGCGAAGCCGAACTCGACAAAATCGCCGCCCATGCACCCGGTGCACGGGTCTACCTGCGCCTGATCGTCGAAAACTCCATGGCAGACTGGCCGCTCAGCCGCAAATTCGGCTGTGCCGGTTCGGCCCTGCCTGCGCTGTTGAACCACGCGGTTGCCGTAGGCCTCGTGCCCTTCGGCCTGTCCTTCCACGTCGGTTCGCAGACCCGCAAGGCGGAGTTCTGGAACCCGGTGCTGGATCAGGTGGCACCGCTTTGGCACGCTGCCCGCGCCGACGGGCATGACCTGCAACTGCTGAACCTCGGCGGTGGTTTCCCGGCGTTCTACGGCGAAAGCATCGAAGCGCCGCGCGCCTATGCGGCTGCCGTAATCTCGGCTGTCAAAGCCCGTTTTGGCGATGTGCCGCAGCTGATGGCAGAGCCGGGCCGTGGTCTGGTGGCCGAGGCTGGTCACATCGCTGCCGAAGTCATGCTGGTGAGCCGTAAATCCGCGGATGATCTGCACCGCTGGGTCTATCTGGATATCGGTCGTTTCTCGGGTTTGGCGGAAACTGAAGGCGAAGCGATTCGCTATCAGATCGTCACCCCGCATGACGGCGAAGAGACCGGACCCTGCGTTTTGGCTGGCCCGTCCTGCGATTCGGCGGACATCCTTTATGAAAAACGACCGATTCATCTGCCTTTGGCCCTGCGCGATGGCGATAAAGTGATGATTCGCGCTTGCGGAGCCTACACAAGCTCCTACAGTTCGGTCGGGTTCAACGGATTTCCGCCGCTTGATGTGATCGTGCTCTGACAGCACGATCTGCGTCGCCCCGGAAAAGGGCCGCCAGCTTTGGGAGGAGCGGGCGGCCCGCTTTGATTCTGGGGAGGGCTAGATCGACTTGCGCGCCTGCATAGCGGCGGTGATCGTCCCGTCGTCGAGGTAATCCAACTCCCCGCCAATCGGCACACCTTGGGCGAGGGAGGTGAGCTTGACCCGGCCGTCCAATTGATCGGCGATGTAATGCGCGGTGGTTTGCCCGTCGATCGTGGCGTTGAGCGCGAGGATCACTTCGCTCACACCTTCGGTGTCGATCCGGTCCACCAGACGGGGGATGCGCAATTCCTGCGGGCCGATGGCATCCAGCGCCGAGAGCGTGCCGCCCAACACATGATAGCGCCCTTTGAACACGCCGGAGCGTTCCATCGCCCAAAGATCGGCCACGTCTTCGACCACGCAAAGCTCACCATTCGCGCGTTTTTCGGAGGTGCAGATATCACAGACATCAGCGGTGCCCACGTTGCCGCAGTTCAGACATTCCCGCGCCGTGACGGCGACGGTCTGCATCAGGTCAGACAGGGGGGTCAGCAGCAGCGCGCGCTTGCGGATCAGGTGCAGCACCGCGCGCCGGGCCGAGCGGGGGCCAAGGCCGGGCAGTTTCGCCATCAGCTCGATCAGGGCGTCGATGTCGCGGGTAGAGCTCAAGGCGGGGCACCTGTGGGAAAAGGGAAGGGAGGGGCGTTTCCGCCCCAACCGTTTAGAAGGGCAGTTTCATACCTGCGGGCAGGCCCATGCCTTCGGTCAGCTTGGACATTTCGGCCTGCGCACGGTCCGAAGCTTTGCTCTGCGCGTCTTTGATGGCGGCGAGGATCAGGTCTTCGACGACCTCTTTCTCGTCTTTGTTAAAGATCGACGGGTCGATATCGAGACCCTTCAACTCACCCTTGGCGCTACAGGTCGCTTTGACGAGGCCCGCACCAGATTCACCCTCAACCGTGATATTGTGCATCTCCTCTTGCAGTTCGGCCATCTTGCCCTGCATTTCCTGCGCTTTTTTCATCATCCCGGCCATATCGCCGAGGCCGCCTAATCCCTTGAGCATCTGGGTCTCCTTGTTGCGTTGTCGTTTATATGTGGCGTGAGGGGGCGTGGATCAACCGTCCTCGAACGGATCCCATTCGTCTTCGACCTCGGGCAGCGCCTCTGCCGTGGCGGCGGCGGCGATGTCTTCGGGCGTGCGGATCGCGGTGATCCGGGCTTTGGGGAATTGCGCCAGCACGGCCTGCATCATCGGATGCTCCTCGGCCTGTTTTTTCAGCGCCAACTCGCGCGCGTCGCGGATCTGCGCGATGGTCTCGGCACCGCCTTCATTGACCAGTGATACCGCCCAGCGGTTGCCGGTCCAGAGTTGCAGCTTTTGCCCAAGCCGCTGCGCTAGATCGCGGGGTGCGTCGTCGGTGGGCACGAATTCGATCCGACCGGGTTGGTAGGCCGCAAGCTGGACGCAGGTTTCCACCTCAACGAGCAGTTTCACATCGCGGTTCACGCGTATCAGTTCGATCACATGTTCAAAGGTCGGGAAGCGGGCGAGGGCGGCGTCAAGGTCTTGCGCCAGCGCCGTTGTCTGCCCCTGCGGGCCGGGGTTTGACGCCATGCGCTGCTGCGCGTGCTGCACGGCCTGCGCGCCGGTGCTGCCCTGAGCCACGCCATTGCCGCCACCACCACCGCCGACGGGGGCAGGGGGCGGACTGCTGTTTTGCAGCTTGCGCACCAGTTCTTCGGGCGAGGGCAGGTCGGCCACATGGGTCAGGCGGATCACGGCCATTTCGGCGGCCATCATCGCATTGGGGGCCGCGGCGACTTCGTCCAGCGCTTTCAGAAGCATCTGCCACAGGCGGGTCAGCACGCGCATCGGCAGGGTCTCGGCCATTTGCTGACCGCGGGCGCGCTCTTCCGGGGCGATTGTAGGGTCTTCGGCGGCATCAGGCGTGATCTTCACGACCGACACCCAGTGGGTGATCTCGGCCAGATCGCGTAGCACGGCCATTGGGTCTGCCCCGTCGGCATATTGGCCGCTGAGTTCCGTCAGCGCCGCTGCCGCATCGCCGCGCAGGACCATGTCGAAAAGGTCTAGCACCCGGCCACGGTCGGCCAGACCCAGCATCGCGCGGACCTGTTCGGCCCCGGTTTCACCCGCGCCGTGGCTGATGGCCTGATCCAGCAGCGAGGTCGCGTCACGGGCAGAGCCTTCGGCGGCGCGGGTGATGAGTGCGAGCGCGTCGTCGGTGATCTCGGCATTCTCAGACGTCGCGATCTTGCGCAGCAGGGCGATCATCACCTCGGGTTCGATCCGGCGCAGATCAAAGCGCTGGCAGCGTGACAGCACCGTCACCGGCACCTTCCGGATCTCGGTGGTGGCAAAAATGAATTTGACGTGCTCCGGCGGCTCTTCCAGTGTCTTCAGCAGTGCGTTGAACGCGCCGGTGGAGAGCATGTGCACTTCGTCGATAATATAGACTTTGTAGCGGGCAGACGCCGCGCGGTAATGCACCGAATCAATGATCTCGCGGATGTTGGCGACGCCGGTGTTCGAGGCCGCGTCCATCTCCATCACATCAACGTGGCGGCCTTCCATGATCGCAGTGCAGTGCTCGCAGACACCGCAAGGATCGGTTGTCGGCCCGCCGTTGCCGTCAGGCCCGATGCAGTTCATCCCCTTGGCGATGATCCGCGCCGTGGTGGTCTTACCGGTGCCGCGAATGCCCGTCATCACAAAAGCCTGCGCGATCCGGTCGGCTGCGAATGCGTTCTTGAGCGTGCGGACCATGGCATCTTGGCCGACGAGATCGGCGAAGGTTTCGGGCCGGTATTTGCGGGCCAGAACGCGGTAGGCGGATGTATCTGTCATGGTGCCCCAGATCGGATTCGGTCAAGGCCGTAAACTAGGCGCTCCGCGCCGTGGCGTCCACCGTGCTTGGGGACGGGTCAGAGCATCCAAAGGATTGCGCCGACACCGATTGACGCGAAGGCGAGGATTGCCGCAAGTATTTTCATACGGCTGTTGGGCTGGGCATTGGCATGGTGGTCGCTTAGCCGCTGTTGGGTTTTCGCCGCCGAGGCCTGCGCCGCCCAATAGACGTAAAGCGCGGCGAGGATGAAAGCCGAAGCCACCGCTTTGGCCACCCATGTCGGCTCGAACTCTCCGAACACGGCGCGCAGACCGATTGCTACGGCCACACAGGCCATACCGGTGCGCATCCAGCCTGCAAAGGTGCGTTCATTGGCCAGAATCGTACGATCCTCGGCCCAATCGGTGCGGTCTTCGGCTAGGTCATTCTTATCACTCATTGAACCAAACTGCGCTTTGCGCGTTCATGTGGCAATAAGCTTTGACATAGCGGGGGACGGTTTATGCGGTTGCGGGGAATTGGGCGGAGCAAGAATGTCATCCGTCGCAGCGGTGGGGCCGGCAAGGCGGGGGGGCTCGGCCTGGTCGGTGTGCTGGCGGTTTTGGCAATCGGCTATTTCACTGGCATTGACGTTACCCCGCTGCTGACCGGCCAAGGCGGCGGTCAGGTCCAACAGTCACGCCCGCTGAGCGACAGCGAAGATCCGCAGGTCGATTTTGCTGCCCGCGTGCTCACCACGACCGAGCAAGTCTGGAGCCGCGTTTTCCAAGAACAGTTGGGTGAAACCTATACGCCGCCCCAACTCGTTGTGTTTGAGAACGTGACTCAAAGCGCCTGCGGCGGGGCCTCGGGCGCGACGGGGCCGTTCTATTGCCCGGCGGATAATATGGCCTATCTCGACACCGCGTTTTTCCGCACGTTGGAACAGCGCCTAGGTGCCGGAGGGGATTTCGCCGCGGCTTATGTGATCGCCCATGAGGTCGCGCACCATGCGCAGAATGAGATTGGCGTGCTGCCGCAGGTGGCACGGATGCGGCAGCAGTCCTCCGAGGTTGAGGCAAATGCCCTGACCGTGCGGCTTGAACTGATGGCTGATTGTTTCTCGGGAATCTGGGCGTCGAACGTCGAAGGGCTGATGGAGAAGGGTGACCTTGAAGAGGCGCTGAACGCGGCGCGGATGATCGGGGATGACCATTTGCAGCGTCAGGCCGGACAGGTGCCCCAGCCACATACCTTTACCCACGGCACGTCAGAGCAGCGCGCGCGATGGTTCGAGCGCGGCTATGAAAGCGGCGAGATGGCGCAGTGTGATACGTTTAAGGCGGATCGGTTGTGACGGGGTAAGAGGGAGCCCTGCTGGTGGGGCGGTGTCGGGTGTGCTGAAAATCAGGGCATCTTGGCGGGCCTTGAGTTTCTCAAAAGCATCATTTTTAGGAGGGCTTCCCCTCTCATCGCTTCTGCGAAGCGACTGCCGGGGCGTTGCACTGCGCAGCAATGCAACGGTGGTGAGAGGCTGATAACGACCCAAGCGGGGCTCGTTACGGCTGCTTCCTTCCGGATCTGACCGGGTTGGCGAGGCGCCTGCCCGCACCAACCTCTCAAGCCCCATATAGGAGGGCGAGGCGCGAAGTGCAAGTCTCACAAGCAGATCTGTATCTGTGCAAAACCTGAGGGGGTCATGCCGCAGGGGACGGGCGATAGATGTGCTATATCTTCAATGAAAGGCAGCGCTTCGGGGGAGGTGTGTAGGATCGAATGCGCCCCCGCAGCGTTAAAGCGCCACGGCGCGGCGTCGGGCCAGAAACACTCACCCGGCTCAGCGAGCGCCGCAATCAGCGCGTCGGCAAGTGGCAGCGGGCTGCGCAGTGCAACATCGGCTTCGGCCGCGCCTTCAAAGCCGCCACCGCCCGCTGCGCGGAACTGGTTGGTGGCGAGCAAAAAGCCTTGCTCTGACCGCACGGGCTCGCCTTGCCAGGATAGGTCGATAATGCGGTCTCCACGCGCTCGGCGGGGGTCGATTTCGTAGGTAACACCATAGATGGTATCGAAGTGAAACGGCGGACGGCGGGGATCGACAAGAGGGCCTACCGCACCCCCAAGCAAGGCAAAAACCTCTGCCGCAGTCTCCAGCCGCCTGCGAAGGTCAGCGCCAGTCAGGCGCAGCGCCCAAACCTCGTTACGATAGGGGATCAGCCCGGCGATATGGTTGCGCTGCACCGGTCCCTGCGGAATATGCAGGAAATGCCCCGGCCCGCCGCGTCCACCCGCCGTATGGGCCGCTGCGGCAGCGAGGATCGGAAGATCGCCGTCAGGCGTGCCTGCGACACTTTCGCGTATCACCTTAGCCTGAGCGCGGGCGGTCAGCGCGTCGATAGCAGTAGGCATGGCGAGCGAAAAAAAGTTGTGCAACGCCCGGTCGGTATGGCCAACGATTTCTTCCAAATGGGAGCGGACGCCAATGTGGCTTAACCGCGCGGCACTCAGCACCACAGGGTCGGCCAGTGTCTCCGCGCTGTTGCAACGCAGGCGGCTTTCATGGCGCAATACCGTCCAGAGACCGCTTGCATCCCGTTCAAGGGCAAGCTCCAATACCGCCAAATCGGACCCACCAAACCCCGGCATTGCAGCGGGGCGACCGGAGAGTGTCCCGATCTGCGTGTCGACCCCGCTGCGTGCGCGGTGGTCCTGTCCGGGAAAGCGTCGGTGGGTGTGGCCGGTGATCACCGCATCGATGCCGTCAACTTCGGCAAGGGCGCAGACGTCTTCTTCTGTCACGCTTTCCGCCTCATCGGCGATGCCCATATGGGCCAGCAAGACAATCAGATCAGCGCCGGCGGCGCGCAGCTTGGGCGCGGCTGAACGGAGGCTCTCGAGCGGACATGTGATCTTGGCCTCGTCTTCCAAGACATCGCGGTTCCAAATCGCAGTCTTGCCGGGGAGGACGGAAAGCAGGCCAATCCGCAGCGTAGACGACGGACGGCCCTCCGCAGATGGCAGCGGGCAGGGAACGATCGCCCACTGACGCAGCGGGCCCGGTTCGCTCAGGTGCAGGTTGGTCGACACCAGCGGCATATCGAGCGCCCCAGCCACGGCGCGCAGATACGGCAGCCCAAAGTCGAGATCGTGGTTGCCCAGGCCCAAAGCGTCATAGCGCAGGTGGTTCAGGCAGGCGACAAGAGGATGCGTCGGTGTGACCGGCAATTGCGCCAGTTGGTCGGCCATCGCATTGCCCTGCAACAGATCGCCATTGTCGAGCAGGATGCAAGCCGCGCCGTGCTCGGCGGCCTCCTGTCGGGCGGTACGGATCAGCGTGGCGATCCCGGCCAGCCCATGATGCCCGACCGGGCGGTCACGCACATAGTCATGTCCGCCGAGTTGCATATGTAAATCAGTAGTCGCCAAAATGCGCAGACGTGCGACTGCCGGGGTGGCTCCGGTGGGGGGAGGGGCACCGGCCGAGGCATATGCGCTGCGCTTGTTCACCGTAAAGGTAAGTACTCGCTAAGAATTACAACTTTAAGATGTTTTTATATGAGCAGATTTCAACCCCTGTGGCAAGAGCGCTTGGGATTGCCAATATCGCCTGCGCCGTGGCATGGCTGGGTCAAAGGCAAACAGCCTTCATCGGGGGAGCGCCATGCGTCACGCGGAAACGGTAACTTTTGGTGGCTCGGCGCTTGATCGGGCGGGCGAGGTGCGGGGCGATGCGCAGGCCATCGCCCAGCTACGGGCCGACCCAGCGGCGCGGGCCATCGTGTTCTGGCGTGGCAAACCTTTGATCGCACCTGCGCGTCCCGCCGCCTTGGTGAGGCTGCCGTTGGACCACCCGGTGTTGAAGGAGGCCGAGGGTACGGCAATCTTGCTGGGGCGCGAAGACGGCGCGGCGAGGTTTGCGGTTGATATCTCAAACTGGGCGCCAGCCGATCTGGATCAATCGCAACTGGGGGCATTTCTTGATCCAAGTGAGCAACGCCATCCGCTTTTGGGCGATGACATGGTCTTTGCCGAACTGCGGCGTGTCATGACATGGCTTGCCCCCCGCGATGCCGAACTCGCCGCCAGCGGTAAGGCGATTCTCGGCTGGCATGAGACACACCGCCACTGCGCGCGCTGCGGCAGTGCCACCGATCTGGCACAGGGCGGATGGCAGCGCGTCTGCCCAGACTGCGGCGGCGCGCATTTTCCGCGTACCGATCCGGTGGTCATCATGCTGATCACCCAGGGTAATTCCGTTCTCATGGGGCGTTCTCCCGGCTGGCCAGAGGGGATGTATTCGCTGCTTGCGGGCTTTGTTGAGCCGGGCGAGACGGTTGAGGCTGCCGTGCGCCGGGAGGTGTTCGAGGAGGCGGGCGTACAAGTCGGGGCGGTTAGCTATCTCTCCAGCCAGCCTTGGCCCTTCCCGGCGTCATTGATGCTGGGCTGCGCCGGCGAAGCGCTGAGCCGCGAGTTAACCATTGACCCGGCTGAGATTGAAGACGCTCTGTGGGTCACCCGCGAAGAGATGATGGATGTCTTTGCTGGAAGCCACCCGCGCCTGCTGCCCGCCCGACGCGGGGCTATCGCACATTTCTTGCTGGAAAACTGGCTTGCAGATACACTGCGTTGACAGGCCCCGCCGTAACGGCGGCGGGATGGAAACGCGAGCAGAAGAATTGGAACGGACGGAATGAAATTCTCGACCAAAGAAGACGTCGAAGCACCGATTGAGGCAGTCTTTGACATGTTGTGCGACTTTGAGAGCTTTGAGCGGTCTGCCATGCGGCGCGGGGCCGAGGTGCAGCGCGTAGATACAATGTACAAACCCGGTGTCGGCATGACGTGGAACGCGGTTTTCCCCCTGCGCGGCAAGCGGCGGGAGTTGACGATTGAGGTAGTCACCTTTGACCGGCCCAATGAAATCGTGATCGACAGCATGTCGCAGGGGCTTGCCGGGCAGATGTCGTTCGAACTGATGCCGTTGTCACGCAACACCACACGGGTGCTGGTGGCGCTTGAGGTCAAACCGTTGAACCTTTCCGCGCGGCTGTGGGTGCAGTCGCTCAAGCTGGCCAAAGCGACCTTGAGCAAGAAGTACAAAGACCGCGTGGCCGAATACGCGCGTGGCATGGAAGACCGTCACACCCGCAGCGTTAAGGTCTGAGCCTTGGTGCCCCGCTTACATCCCGGTCGGCGCGCCCCGGTCGGGATGTGCAGGATAAGCGCCGAGGATCTCTAGCATATTCGTAAAATACCCCAGCTCATCCAGCGCGCGTTTGACCGCTGGGTCTTCGGGATGGCCCTCAATATCGGCGTAGAACTGCGTCGCGGTGAAAGACCCGCCCACCATATAGCTTTCCAGCTTGGTCATGTTCACGCCATTGGTCGCGAAACCGCCCATCGCCTTGTAAAGCGCCGCAGGGATGTTGCGCACCTCAAAAACGAAGGTGGTCAGCATCCGTTCTGCGCGGCGGCTGAGGTCGATCTTGGGTGCCATCAGCAAAAAGCGGGTGGTGTTGTGGTCCATATCCTCAATGTCGCGCGCCAGCACATTGAGGCCGTTGATCTCTGCCGCGACCTCTCCGGCCAGAACGCCATCGGTGCTGCCCTCGGTCGCGGCCAGCTCGGCGGCGGCCCCAGCGGAATCGGCGGCGGGTTCAGAGGTGATGCCATGTTGTTGCAAAAAGCTGCGTGCCTGCGGCAACAACACCAGATGCGCGCGGACGTGTTTGATGTCTTCCAATGCCACGCCAGGCCGCGCCATCAAGGCGATGCGGACCCGCACAAAAGCTTCGCCGATGATGTGCAGCCCGCTTTCGGGTAGCAGGCGGTGAATATCTGCAACACGGCCATAGGTCGTGTTCTCCACAGGCAGCATGGCCAGTTCGGCGCGGCCTTCATTTACGGCGCGGATCACCCCCTCAAACGACTGGCAGGGCACCGGCTCCATATCGGGGCAGGCTTGAATGCAGGCCTCGTGGCTATAGGCACCAAGGGCCCCTTGAAAGGCGATGCGCGGCGTGGTCTGGGCGGTCATGGAACGTATCCTGCTGCAAAAGGCGCGGGGAAGGGCAATTGGTCGCGGTAACTACACCTTGCCTGCGCCAAGGGAAAGCAATAGATACGCGGGCAACGATGCCAAGAACCATGGCCCGCCCATGGTACCAATACCAAGTGATGGACCCTGACGCATGTTCGATACAATGACCCTGACCAAAATCGCAGCCGGCGTATTCGGCGCCTGGTTGGTACTTCTGCTGGGCAAATGGGTGGGTGAAGAGATTTACCACGCCGACGCTCATGGGGAGCCGTCCTATGTGATCGAAGTGGCTGATGCCGGTGGCGACGAAGGTGGCGAAGAGATCGACTTTGCTGCTGTCATGGCCGAAGCCGATGCCGACAGCGGGTCCAAAGTGTTCCGCAAATGCGCCGCGTGCCACAAGGTAGACGGCACCAACGCCACCGGCCCGCACCTTGACGGTGTGGTTGGCCGTGACATCGCCGCCGTTGGTGATTTCGGCTACTCCGGCGCGCTGTCCTCGATCGACGGCAGCTGGACCCCGGAAGAGCTGAGCGCCTTTCTTGCCAGCCCCAAAGGCTACGCACCCGGCACCACAATGGGTTTCGCAGGTCTGCGCAAAGTCGAAGACCGCGCCGACGTGATCGCCTACCTGCAAAGCGTTTCGAACTGATATCGCGCTACATTGCGTGAGTGAGAGCCGCCCCTAGGGGCGGCTTTTGCTTTTGTTGGGGGCGGAACGTCTTCTTTAAGCAGGTGTTGGGCCATGGAACGTCCACACCGAAAGGAGACGTGTCATGCAAAGCCACAGAGCTACCGTCACTGGAATCGAAATGCGGTGGGAAGAGACGGGGGCGGGTGACCCTGTCATCCTGCTTCACGGTATTCCTACCTGCCCCGCGCTATGGCGCGACGTTGCTCCGAAGATAACAGGTCGACGGGTCCTTGCTTGGGAGATGCCGGGCTACGGTGCGTCGATCCCGCAGGGCGAAGGACGCAATATATCAGTCTCGGCACAGGCCGATTATTTAGTCGCTTGGATGCGAGATCAGGGCATAAGCCGTGCGGTTCTTGCCGCTCATGATCTTGGCGGCGGGGTCGCGCAGATCGCGGCGGTGCGCCACCCGGAAATGGTCAGCGGGCTGCTGCTAACGAATGCGATCAGCTATGATTCATGGCCCGTGCCGCTGGTGAGTGCTGTGGCCAAGACCGGGGGCGTTGCGAAACACGCCCCTGACGGTTCTTTTCATCAACTGCTCAAGATGATCTTCTCAAAGGGCCATGAGACCGACGCCGCTGCTGAGGCTGCCTATGATGCCCATGCCCCGCATTACGCACAACACGGGGAGGCCGAAGCCTTCGTACGGCAAGCACAGTCGCTGGACGTGGAAGATACCAAGGCCATCGCGGACAAGCTGCCCAGGCTCAACATCCCCGTGCGGATCGTTTGGGGGGCCGATGATGAGTTTCAAAAGATCGAGTATGGTGAGCGTTTGGCCAAAGACCTGAACGCGCCGCTGCACCGGATCGACGGGGGCAAACATTTCACCCCAGAAGATCACCCTGATGTAATTGCGGCCGAAATCAATGCGCTGATCCGCACGGTCGACGGCAGCTAATCAACGTGGGCAGGCGTGGCAGAGGTCGCACCCGCTCTGTTCCTACTGAGCCGCGATCACCGGCACGTCGACATTCGCGGCTCTGATCCCGTTGATGTCACACCGCCAAGCGGGAAGGCGGATGACGGCGCGGCTTTGATCTTCCTCTGCGTGCACCTCAAAATCCCCGCCATGCATCTCAATCAGTTTGCGGGTCAGCGGCAGGCCCAGGCCTAGCCCACCTTTTGTGCTTCGGTGATCCATCACGCCGCCGACGACGAAGGGCTTGTACAGCTCGGCAAGATCGACGTGGTCGTCGAAAGACCCGTTGTCGATGACAGAAATCTCAATATTGCCTTCCGCGTCTTTGAAGGTCTCAAGCGCGATCTCACTTCCACCGTGGAGCACCGAGTTCAACACCAGCGCTGTGACGGCAAGTTCGATCTGATCGCCATCGATATGCATCTCTTCCAGCGGCAGGCTGTCGCGCAGGGTGATCGTTTTGGCGGTGGCATCCGTGGTGGCAAAGTGCAGGGCCGAAACCGATTGCAGCAGGTCGCTCAGGTTGCATTCACGCTCGTTCAGGCGCAGCTCGCCCGTGCTGACGTTGCTGTAGGAAATGATCGTTTCGATCAAGGCGCTGAGGTGATCGACTGATCGCCGGGCAGAGCGGATCAGCAGCGGGTTAATGCCTTGCTCAGCCTTGGCCTCCAACATGCGCAAACTGCCAAAAAGCACAGTCAACGGCGTGCGAAGCTCATGCCCGACCAGTGTCAGGAATGTAGATTCAGCGCTGCTGTCGATCTCTTGGTGAGGGGCTTCCGGCTGGCGGCGCTCAAGTGCGGCGATAACCATACGGCCCAAGTCTTCAAGCAAGGCGATCTGCTTCTCAGACGGGTATTCATGCGGTTGCAGGTCCAGTGCGCAAAGACTGCCAAAGCGGTGACCCGAAGACAAGATCAACGGCACACCGCAGTAATAACGCGCCTGTGGACCGCCCTCGGCGACCATTGGATGACGCTCAAAACGGGGATCTTTGCTGAGGTCCGGGACGATCAGGGGGGCGTCCGACATGATGGTATGGCTGCAAAAGCCTGTGTCCTTGGGCATCGGTTCCAAAGGGTAGCCAACCACGGATTTGTACCACTGATTGTCTTCTTCCACGACGCTGATATGCGCAATTGGACAGTCGAGCAGCCGTCGAGTGGCCTCGCAAATGGTGTCGAACAGAGCTTCATTCTCAGCCGTCAGGCCGGGGACATCAAAAACGGCGCGCAGACGGGCTTCTTCGTTAAAGGGAATCGGGTAGGTTCTCATGCTCAGCTCCAGTTTACGCGTCGTTAACCTGGGTGAAGAATTTGTTAACTTTAGGGCGAGAAATGGACTGGCCCGGGAAGTTACTAGGGCGCGGGCCTACACAATCCCGCGAGCGGGAGCGGGGCATTTTGCCGTTGCGTGGGGCAACCTTCGCGGTAGTTCGCCCGTACAGGTCAACCTAACATATTCGCAACTTGTATCTTGGCGTATCACAGCGTTAGCCTACATGACGCCTACCCGGACTATGCCACGCCAAGGAGTGACCTATGCCCCGTGCCCAGACCCGCGCCGCGACCCGTCCATCGGTTTTCGACAACCTTCCGCTATGGCTTGCGACGGTGACGCTTACGGGGGCTGTGTTATTGGCCGGTATGGCCGCCGCTCAGGAGCAGAAGATCATCAAGAGCCACGGATACTCCTTCTACGGCGACCTGACCTATCCGGCGGATTATGAGCATTTTTCCTATGTGAACCCTGATGCGCCCAAGGGGGGGGAGATCTCGCTCGCCTTTGTAGGCACGCTCGATTCGATGAACCCCTATTCCGGCAAGGGCCGCGCGCATCTCTTCTCTATCTTCGGGTTCGAAAGCCTTTTGGGTGAGGCACCAAGCGGCGAGTCGCTGCCGGCGGATGTCTATGGCGAAAGCTACTGCCTGCTGTGCGAAAGTTTGGAGTATCCCGAAGATAAATCATGGGTGATCTTCCACATGCGCCCCGAGGCGACGTTCTCGGACGGCTCTCCGGTCACCGCACATGACATCGTGTTCTCACACAACTTGCTCTTGGACGAGGGTCTGAAATCCTATGCCGATGCGGTGCGCAAACGCATCCCCGAGGTCGAGGCGATTGACGATCACACCGTGAAGTTCACCTTTGCCGATGGCATCTCGCGCCGCAGTCTGATCGAAACAGTGGGCGGCGTGCCCGCTTGGCCCAAGAAATGGTTCGAAGAAACTGGTAACGGCTTGAAAGACAGCTGGATGGACCCACCCCCGGGATCGGGTGCCTATGTTGTCGAAAGTGTTGATCTGACCAAGCGCATCGTGTTGAAACGCAACCCGGATTATTGGGGCAAGGACCTGCCGATCAACCGGGGACGGATGAACTTTGACCGGATTCGGCTGGAGATCATCAGCGACGACACCTCGGCGTTTGAAGCGTTTAAAGCGGGAGAATACACCTTCCGGGCTGAGGGCGATTCCAAGAAATGGGCGACGGGCTACGACTTTTCCAAGGTGACCGACGGCGATATCGTGAAAGCGGAATTGCCCGACGGCTCGCCCCCCACGCCCTCGGGAATCATCTTCAACCTTGGACGTGAGGCGCTGCAAGACCGTGCGGTGCGCGAAGCCGTGGCGCTGATGTTTAACTTTGAGTGGACGAACGAGTCGCTGCAATACGGGCTGTTCAACCACCGCGCCTCCTTTACCCAAGACACACCGCTGATGGCTCAAGGCGCACCCGAAGGGGCGGAACTGGCGCTGCTGGAAAGCCTCGGTGATCTGGTGCCTGCTGAGATGCTGAGCGAACCTGCTGTGGTGCCGCATACCTCCGATCCCAGCCGCCTGCTGGACCGCCGCAACGCGCGGCAAGCCTCCAAGCTCTTGGAAGGGGCAGGCTGGACCGTGCAGAACGGCATGCGCGTCAACGAGGCGGGTGAGCCTCTGCGGCTGAACTTCCTGATGAACTCCTCCGGCTCGCCGACGATCTCCGCAGTGATTGAGAATTTTGTCGGCAACCTGCAGTCTATCGGCATTGATGCGCGGCTCGAAAAAGTCGACAGCTCGCAATACACGGCCCGTGAGCGCGACCGCGACTATGACATGATCTATGACGCCTATGCTGCCTTCCTTGGCACCGGAACGGGGCTGTCGCAGCGCTACGGATCTGAGGCGGCGGAGTTCTCCCTCTTCAACCCTGCCGGCCTCGCCAGCCCGCTGGTAGATGCCATCATTGAGGCTTCGCTTGATGCCGAAACGGCTGAGGTTGAGGATGCTGCACTGATGGCGCTGGACCGCGCGCTGCGGCATGAGTTCTTCATGATCCCGACGTGGTACAACGACAGCTATTGGGTCGCCTTTTACGACCAATACGACCACCCCGAGACCATCCCGCCCTATGCCTTGGGTTACCTTGATTTCTGGTGGTACGACAAAGACCGCGCAGAGCAATTGCGCGCCTCGGGCGCATTGCGGTAAAGCGACCAAATGGGTTCCTATATTCTCAGACGGCTGTTGCTGGTTATTCCGACGTTGTTCGGGATTATGCTGGTGAACTTTGCCTTGGTTCAATTCGTCCCCGGTGGCCCGGTGGAGCAGGCTATCGCGCGCATTCAAGGTGGTGGTGATGTCTTTGGCGGCTTTGCCGGGGGCAATAATGATGCCGGAGTGGATACAATGGCGCGCGGGTCTGACAGCACCTATGTCGGCGCGCGCGGGCTGCCGCCTGAGTTGATCGAAGAGCTGGAGAAGGAGTTCGGATTCGACAAGCCGCCCGTCGAGCGGTTCTTGCACATGCTGTGGAATTACGTGCGGCTGGATTTTGGCGAGAGCTATTTCCGCTCCATTGGGGTGATTGATCTGATCAAGGAAAAGCTGCCCGTGTCGATCACGCTGGGGCTGTGGTCGACGCTCATTGCACACTTAATCTCAATCCCGCTCGGCATCCGCAAAGCCGTGCGCGACGGCAGCCGCTTTGACACATGGACTTCGGGCGCGATCATCGCCGCCTATGCGATCCCCGGGTTTCTGTTCGCGATCCTGCTCTTAGTGCTTTTTGCTGGCGGGTCTTATTGGCAGGTTTTTCCCCTACGCGGCCTGACGTCCGACAATTTCGACAGCCTGAGCCCCTTGGGTAAAGTGGCCGATTACTTCTGGCACATCACCCTGCCGGTGCTGGCCTCGACCATCTCGGCCTTCGCCACGCTGACGCTGCTGACCAAGAACAGCTTTCTGGATGAGATCAAAAAACAATATGTCATCACCGCCCGCGCCAAGGGACTGTCGGAGAGCAAAGTTCTCTATGGCCATGTCTTCCGCAACGCGATGCTGATTGTGATCGCCAGTTTCCCGGCGGTATTCATCTCGGTCTTCTTCGGTGGTTCGATCATTATTGAGACGATCTTTAGCCTCGACGGCTTGGGGCGCTTGGGCTTTGAAGCCGCCGTGGCTCGGGACTATCCGATCGTCTTTGGCACGCTGTTCATCTTTGGTCTCATCGGCCTCGTCGTCGGCATCCTGTCTGACATGATGTATGTGCTCGTCGATCCGCGCATCGACTTTGAGAAGAGGGAAGGCTGATGGCGCTGTCCCCCCTGAACCAGCGCCGCTGGCGCAATTTTACTGCGAACCGCCGCGCCTATTGGTCGCTGTGGATCTTCGCGATCCTCTTCGGCATCTCGCTGTTCGCCGAGTTCGTGGCCAACGACAAGCCGATCTTGGTAAGCTACCGCGGCGAGTATTACACGCCGATCTTTAACTTCTACCCAGAAACCGCCTTTGGGGGCGACTTTCAGACCGAGGCTGCCTATCGCGATCCGGAGGTGCAATGCCTCATTGCCACTGGCGGATTGGATGCCTGTTTCGACGATCCCGAGGGCTATATCCTCGATGCGGAAGATGGCGAAGTAGAAGGCGAGGCGATCGACAAGGGCTGGGCGCTCTGGCCGGTCATTCCCTATTCCTTCAACACCGCCGTCGACCGTCCCGGTGCGGCACCGCTGCCGCCCAATGGGCAGAACTGGCTGGGCACGGACGGCACCAAACGCGATGTCATGGCACGGGTGATCCATGGTTTCAGACTGTCGGTGGTCTTCACGCTGATTGTCACGGGGGCGGCTTCAATCATCGGCATCCTCGCGGGCGCGGTGCAGGGTTTCTTCGGCGGCTGGCTCGACCTGATCTTTCAGCGCATCATCGAGATCTGGTCCTCGACCCCGTCGCTCTATGTCATCATCATCATGTTCGCCATTCTGGGCCGAAGTTTCTGGCTTTTGGTCATACTGCTGGTGCTGTTCTCATGGACTGCGCTGGTGGGCGTGGTGCGGGCCGAGTTCCTGCGGGCGCGCAACCTTGAATACGTCCGCGCTGCCCGTGCGCTTGGCGTGAGCAACGGCACGATCATGCTGCGCCACATGCTGCCCAATGCGATGGTGGCGACGCTCACGATGCTGCCCTTCATCATCACCGGCACGATCTCCACGCTGGCGACGCTCGACTTCCTTGGCTTTGGCCTGCCGTCCTCGGCCCCGTCGCTGGGCGAGTTGACGCTACAGGCCAAGCAGAACCTGCAAGCGCCTTGGTTGGCCTTCTCGGCCTTCTTTACCTTTGCCATCATGCTGTCGCTGCTGGTCTTCATCTTTGAAGGTATCCGCGACGCATTCGACCCCAGAAAGACCTTTTCGTGACCGCGCTTTTGGACGTCAAAGACCTGCAAGTCTCCTTCCGGCAGGATGGTCAACTGATCCCCGCCGTGCGCGGGGTGAGCTTTGCCGTGAACCGCGGTGAGACTGTGGCGCTGGTGGGTGAGAGCGGTTCGGGCAAGTCTGTCTCGGCGCTCTCTACTGTGTCGCTCTTGGGCGATAGCGCGCAGGTCAATGGGTCGGTCACCTATGACGGGCAGCAGATGATCGGCGCGGATGATACGCTGCTGCGCAAGGTGCGCGGCAACGACATCTCCTTTATCTTCCAAGAACCGATGACCTCGCTCAATCCGCTGCACACAATCGAAAAGCAATTGGCGGAATCACTGGCGCTGCACCAAGGTCTGCAAGGCGCAGAGGCCCGTGCGCGGGTGTTGAGCCTGCTCGAGCAGGTCGGGATCAACGACGCGGAAAGCCGCATGGGCGCCTATCCGCACCAGCTCTCCGGCGGGCAACGGCAGCGTGTGATGATCGCCATGGCGCTGGCCAATAAACCCGACATCCTGATCGCGGATGAGCCGACTACCGCACTTGACGTCACCATTCAAGCGCAGATCCTCGACCTATTGAAAGATCTCAAGGACGAGATGGGCATGGGGCTGCTGTTCATCACCCATGACCTTGGCATCGTGCGGCGGATCGCCGACCGGGTGTTTGTCATGCAAAAGGGGATGGTCGTCGAAGAAGGGCCGACAGCCGAGATTTTCGACAATCCGCAGCATCCCTACACGCAAAAACTCCTGGGGGCCGAACCCACCGGTGCGCCCGCGCCTGTGGCCCAAGATGCGCCCGAAGTGCTGCGCACTGATAACCTCAAGGTCTGGTTTCCTATTCAGAAAGGCCTCCTTCGCCGGACCGTGGGCCATGTGAAGGCTGTCAATGATGCGAGCCTATCGGTCCGCGCCGGAGAGACGTTGGGCATTGTGGGTGAAAGTGGCTCTGGCAAGACCACCCTAGCGCTGGCGATCATGCGTCTGATCGGCTCGGACGGGGAGGTGACCTTTCGCGGCGAAGACCTACGCAAATGGTCCACCCGGCAACTGCGCAAACTACGCGCGGATATGCAGATCGTGTTCCAAGATCCTTTCGGCTCGCTTAGCCCGCGTATGACCTGTTTTCAGATCATCTCGGAAGGGCTGGCGATTCATAAGGTGGATAAGGGCCGCGACCGACGGGAGGTGGTGGCGGAAGTTATGCAGGAGGTTGGTCTCGACCCCGCAACGATGGATCGCTACCCGCATGAGTTCTCGGGCGGCCAGCGTCAGCGGATTGCGATTGCCCGCGCGATGGTGCTGCGGCCCAAGCTGCTGGTGCTGGACGAGCCGACTTCGGCGCTGGACATGACGGTACAGGTGCAGATCGTTGATCTGTTGCGGCGTCTGCAGGTGAAATATGGGCTGGCCTATCTCTTCATCAGCCACGACCTCAAGGTCGTGCGTGCCATGTCACATAAGGTGATGGTGATGAAGCGCGGCGATGTGGTGGAATATGGCGATGTCGATGCGCTCTATGACAACCCGCAGACCGAATACACCCGGACTTTGTTGCAGGCCGCAGGATAAGCAGGCGTCGCTGATGGGGGAGGGGTAGCGGGGGCGCTGCCCCCATCGCGCCATTGGCGCGATTCCCCCGCGGGTATTTTTGAAAGAATGAAGATGGGTTGGGGCGCTTGAGGGCGGCGGTGTGCTCCGCCTCAACCTTCGCTTGGGCCAATCATGAAGCAGCTGACGTTGCGCGCGGCGAGACGGCGGCAGGCCAGATCGGCGCTTTCGCGGGACATGCCAAGGAAGTTCGCGTCATAGCCCTGAGGGCGCTGCACCACTTTGCGCAGAGTGCCATCCAGCGTCGACATTTCCGCCAGCGCGGTTTTCAGCAGTACCTTTTCCGCAGCATAGCGGCTTGGGTAACGGCCCACGTTCACGCCCCAGTGGCGACCGCCAGAGGTTGAAACGCGGGTTACGATTTCCTGCTCTACCGCTTGCTGAACAGCCAGTGTCACGTCTTGCGGGCGCGGTTCGGGGCGGGCGGAGGCTTGGGCCTTGGCGAGGACCACTTCGGCTTCTTTAGCTTCTGGCGTGGCTGTAGATGCCGTGGCTGGCGGTGTGGGGGCCGTCTGCACGGCTTCGCGCAGCGCGGCTGTGATATCGCTGTTTGAGACCACGCTGGTCGCGTCAGGTGCCGTGGCGGTCGCGACGAGCACAACTTCGCTGCGGGGGCGGAGCTGGGGGCGTTTGGAGGCGGTGACGGCTCCGACAAGGCGGATCGTTTTGCCTGCGGCGCCGGGGGCGGCGGGCGTGTCTTCTACATCGGCATAGACCGGGGGGACTGGCTTGCTAAGAGGTGCCGAAGATGGCGCGCGGCGGAAACCGAGGTCCATCAGTTCGGCCACTTTGGCATTGCGCGAGGCGGTCGAGTTGCCGCCAAAGACCGTAACAATGATCCGCTCGTTGCCGCGTTCCGCCGAGGCGGTCAGGTTAAAGCCGGCAGCGCGGGTGTAGCCCGTTTTAATCCCGTCTGCCCCTTTGTAAGAGCTTAGGAAGCGGCGGTTTGTGTGCGAGACCTTGCGCACACCGGCGTCGGCAGTGATGCGCGAGAAAAGGTTGTAGTACTGCGGGTAATCATAAAGCAGATGACGGCCCAGGGCCGTCATATCGCGCGCAGTAGAGAGGTGGCCGTTTTCGGTCAGTCCGTGCATGTTTTTGAAGGTAGTCCGGGTCATGCCAAGCTGTTTGGCGGTGCGGTTCATCCGGCGGGCAAAGGCGGCTTCGGACCCTTCGATGGCTTCGCCGATAGCGGTGGCGGCGTCATTGGCGGATTTCACGGCGGCGGCGCGGATCAGGTAGCGCAGGGCGATTTTTTGCCCCGGGCGCATGCCCAGTTTGCTGGGCGGTTCAGATGCCGCGTTTTGGGAGATGGTGACCTGCGTATCGAGAGACAGTTCGCCCCGCTCCACCGCCTGAAAGGCAATATAGAGGGTCATCATCTTGGTGAGAGAGGCAGGGTGCAGGCGGGTATCGGCGTTCTCGGCGTGGATTTCTTTGCCGGTGCGGGCGTCGATAACATAGGCGGCATAGGGGGCAGCCATGGCGCTGAGCGGTAAGATGACCAGAACCCAGAGTGCTGCGAATAGAAATAGCCCGTAACGGGCCGGCTGAATGCGCCGAGCCTTCATGTTAGCCTGCCTTTTTACTGCCTCGAGCCGCCGATTTTCGACTGACCATTTATTAATTGGTTTAAGGCTAGCATAGGACGGCGCATCGCGGAAGCCGTCGAATCTATGGGACAGGTGAAAAATCGGGGGATCTCTCCTCCAATATGTAGAGGCTGGCATAGCTCAACCCACTATAAGCGCGAATAAGGCGAGAATTGGGCAGGAATTGGGCAGTAGTTGGGCGAGTTTCCGGGGTGTACAGAGGCGACTCACCGCCCCTTGCGAGTCACCCTGAGACGATCTTTCTAACTGTTTCAGTGAGCCCCGAAAGATCGCTAATCTCGGCAAATCGGGGCGAATTGGTTGGCGGTTCGGCATGTTCCATCGCCCAGGTGAGGTCATGGGGGACATAGACACCCCAACCGCCCGCATCGATCATTGGGCGCACGTCAGAGGCCAGAGAATTGCCGACCATCAGCCCGCGCGCGGCGCCGTCGCCGTGCTGCTTGAAAATGCGGCGATAGGCGGCTTCGGTCTTGTGAGAGACGATCTCGACCGCATCGAACCTCTCCCTCAGTCCCGATAGCGCCAGTTTGCGCTCTTGATCCAGCAGGTCGCCCTTTGTCACCACGATCAGTCGATATTGGCCGCGCAGGGTTTCCAGTACCTCCTCAACATGGGGCAGCAGTTCAATCGGATGGGCCAGCATCTCTCGCCCGGCGGCGAGCAGATCGTTAATCACCTCAGCGGGAAGTTTGCCGTCTGTCACCTCGATCGCGGTCTCGATCATCGACAGAGTAAAGCCTTTGATGCCGTAGCCGTAATGCGGCAGATTGCGCCGCTCGGCCTCCAGCAGACGGGCCATCAGGTGGTCGCGTTCACTATGTTCGGCCAGAAGGGCTGCAAAACGGTCATGGGAGAGTGCAAAGTAGCGTTCATTATGCCACAATGTGTCATCCGCATCGAAACCGATGGTGGTGAGTGCCCCGCCCATATGTGCTGCCTCTTTCCTAAATTGGTTTAGGGGTTATATAGACGGCTGCACGACGAACAAGCTCTACCCCCAGCCGCAGGAGCAGCAATGCACCGTGACGACGTGAAAGCAGATTGGACGACCCAAGCAACAGACCGGCCCGCGCCGGGCTGGCAGTTGATGGCGAATGGCCCGAAAGACGGTGACGATACCGAGTTGTTGACCAAGACCCGTCCCAAGACCAAACGCCCGCCGCTTTATAAAGTGATGCTGCTGAACGATGATTTCACCCCGATGGAATTCGTGGTGCATGTGCTGGAGCGGTTCTTTGGCCTGAACCACGCGCAGGCCTTTGAAATCATGTTGACGGTCCACAAAAAAGGGCTGGCCGTGGTTGGCGTCTTCAGTCACGAAATCGCGGAGACGAAAGTGGCGCAGGTAATGGATTTCGCCCGGCGTCACCAGCATCCGCTGCAATGCACTATGGAAAAAGAAGAATAACACGTGATTGATCCGCGACTGGAACTGGCCCTGAACGGCGGTGGGCTGGAACTGCCCGAAACAGGCACGATTGTCCTTTTTCAGCCCCCCGTGGATGCCGATTTGGCCGATCTGCCGGTAGAGCGTTGCAAGATCATCCACGATTTCAAACCGGCCTATGACGCTTGGACCGCCCGCGGCTATGACGCCGCGCATTCGGTGGAGGGGCGCTATGCCGCCGCCATCGTCTGCTTACCACGCGCCAAACATGAAGCCCGCGCCCTGGTCGCGCAAGCCTGCGCCGTCAGCGATGGGCCGGTAGTGGTTGATGGGCAAAAGACCGATGGCGCGGATTCGATCCTGCGCGAGATGCGGGCGCGGGTGACGGTTCAGGGGCCGATCTCAAAAGCACATGGCAAGCTTTACTGGATCGACGCCAGCAGCAGCGATTTCTTCACCGATTGGGAAGCGGGCCCAGCCCAGACCGAAGCGGGCTTTTGGACCGCGCCGGGGGTCTTTTCGGCGGATGGGGTTGATCTGGCCTCGGCGCTTTTGGTGGATGTGCTGCCCGATAACCTCGGGGCCGAAGTGGCTGACTTGGGCGCGGGCTGGGGGTTCCTTTCAGCGCATATCCTGACGCGGCCCAAGGTGAAGACGGTGCATCTGGTCGAGGCGGGGCATATGGCGTTGGAATGCGCGCGCCATAATGTGACCGACGACCGGGCGTTGTTCCACTGGGAAGACGCCACCGAATGGCAGCCGCCACATCGAATGGACACAGTGGTGATGAACCCGCCTTTCCATACCGGCCGCGCCGCCGAGCCGCAGATCGGTCAGGCCTTTGTTGCCGCCGCCGCGCGTATCCTGTCGGGGCAGGGCGATCTGTGGATGGTTGCAAACCGGCATCTGCCCTATGAGGCGGAACTGAAAAAACGCTTTGCGCAGGTGGCGGAACTGGGGGGCGATGCGCGGTTCAAACTGTTCCATGCCACGCGCCCGCTGACCCGCCGCCGCTAAGCCTTTAGGGGGTATCCCGATGTCTTTCTCGATCTCTGGTAAAACGGCCATCATCACCGGTGCGGCAGACGGCATCGGCCTTGCCATTGCCCGGCATCTGGCCGACCGGGGCGCCAATGTAATGTGTGCCGACTCTAACGAGAAAAAGCTGATGGAGGAGTTGGGCGACACGCCGGACGAGGGCAATATCCGCGTCTTCGCGGGAGATTTGCGGCAACGTCTGACCATTGCCAATCTCGTCTCAGCCACCATCGACGCATACGATCAGGTCGACATCCTTGTGAACGCCTCGCGGCAGGTGATGCCGACCGATCCGCTGGATGTTGACGACACCTCCGTCGAGACGCTGCTGCAGCAGAACCTGATGACAGCGCTGCAGCTGTCGCAGCAAGTCGCGCGGCGCATGATTAAACAGGCCGAAGGGCAGACCGAGGGGCAGGTGGGGTCGATCATTAACCTCAGCTCCATCGCGGCGCAGCGGCACCAGCCGGATATGATGGGCTATGCCATCGCCTCGGCTGGTGTGCAGCAGATGACCCGCTCTCTGGCGCTGGTACTGGCGCAGCATCGGATTCGGGTGAATGCGATTTCCTTTGGATCGGTGATGAGCGCCTCACTCCGCGCTGCCGTGGCTGACAACCGCGACTGGCGCGAGGACATACGCGCGCATACGCCACTGGGCCGCATTGCGGGGCCGAATGAGCTTTGTGAGGCGGTGCAGTTCCTCGCGGCCGAAAGCTCGGGCTTTATGACGGGTGAGATAATGACCATCGACGGCGGGCGTACGCTGTTGGATGTGGTTTCGGCGCCCGCGCACTGAGGAAAGCCGTCTAGGGCGGCACGCGGTGTTGCGGCATTTTTATAAGGCAAAATCACGATGATCCGGTTTTCGCCCTTGACCCCAATGCGAAGCTGTCTTATCCGACGCGCCACGGCGTTATAGCTCAGTTGGTTAGAGCGAACGACTCATAATCGTTAGGTCCCTGGTTCAAATCCAGGTAACGCCACCATCCTCCCCCTTTTTCGTATGGCCCTTCGGCTTTCGCACGCTGCGCGCCGTTTGCCCTCGGGTTGCACGCCGGGCTGGAAGGGATAGAAGATAGCCAACGTCCCGCGCGGCACTGCGCAGGCCTGAGCAGATGAAGGCAGCCTTATGACCACGGAAAATTTTGTTCACGAGATCAACGTCACTTGGGGCGATTGCGACCCGGCGCAGATCGCCTATACCGCGCGGCTGCCCTATTTCGCACTGGATGCGATCAACGCGTGGTGGGAGGCGCATTTCGACGGCGATGGCTGGTTCCAGCTTCAGATCGACCGCAACATCGGCACGCCTTTCGTGAACCTTTCAATGGATTTTCGCAGCCCGGTCACTCCGCGCCACAAGCTGATGTGTGAGACCTATCCGACCCGGCTTGGCAACAAGTCCATCACCTTCGGCATGAAGGCGCGGCAGAATGGGGCGCTGTGCTTTGAGGGGTCGTTTACCTGCGTCTTTACCATCGCGGATGTGTTCAAAAGCCAATCCGCGCCCGAAGAACTGGCCCACGTGATCAAGCCACTGGTCCGCGCCGACCTCGCCTGAGGCAATCGCCCCGCAAGCAGTTGAAGTTCCCCCGAATGCAGCGTCTTATCGCGCGGCATATCGAGGGAGACGAAGATGACAATCAGAACGGCGGTAATCGGATTGGGGATCATGGGGCGGCGCATGGCCGAGAACATGGTGCTGCACCCCGACTTCACGGTCACCACCATGTGGGATCCGGACCCTGCGGCCTGTTCCGCCGCGCAAGAGGTCGCGCCGGAGGCGGTGGTATCCCCCACGGCGTCCGAGGCGATGGCCGATGTCGATCTGGTCTACCTCGCCTGTCCTCCAGTGCCCCGCAAAGCCTATGCGCTTGAGGCCGCGGCGGCGGGCAAGGCGATCTTCCTCGAAAAGCCGCTCGGGGTGGACATCGCGGAAAGTCGTGCGTTGGTGGCCGAGTTGCAGGCCGCGAGCGTCCCGGCAGCGGTCAACTTCACGCAAGCGGCGGGGGCAGCGCTGACCGATCTGACGCGGTCGATCCGTGAGGGCGCGCTCGGTGATCTTTGCGGTATCGACATTATCGTGACCTACCCGGCTTGGCCGCGCGCATGGCAGGTGGATGCGGATTGGCTGCGCTTTGCCGAAGAGGGGGGCATGACGCGCGAGGTGATCTCGCATTTTCTGTTCCTGAGCGAGCGGGTGTTGGGGCCGCTGACCCTGCAATGGGCCCACGCGGAATACCCCGACGAAAAGCTATGCGAGACCCATGTCGCGGCGCGGCTGTTTAACGCCGAAGGTTTGCCGGTTTCGATCCTCGGCAGTATCGGCGGCGCGCAGCCGGACCGGCAGGAGGTAACGGTAAAAGGTGCGAAAGCCAGCCGCCGCATCTCGGAATTCTCCATCGACACCGTCTCGACCGGAGAGGCATTCGCGCCGACCAACACCAGCCCCGCCGACACCCGCGCCACCAGCCTCAAAGCGCAGCTTGATGACATGGCGCTGCTGATGGCGGGCAAAACCAGCCGTCTGGCGGCACCAGAGGAGGCTCTGCGCGTGCAGGAGCTTATCGAAAGCATCTTGTCCAACGGAGGGGTGCAGTCATGACAGCCACGCTGAATGCATCACCCAAGACTTGCCACTGGGGCTATTTCGAGGCCAGCCGCCCGCCCGCGCTGACCATCCAAAGCGGCGACGAGGTGATCATCAACACCGTTTCCGGCGCGGCCAACTGCCTGCCGCCGGAGGGGTTCCACGTCCCGCCCGAACTTTACGACATCCACGATGCTGGACCGCCGCCGCTGCCCGGTCACATTCTGACCGGCCCGGTGGCCGTCGAAGGCGCGATGCCCGGTGATGTGCTGAAGGTGGATATCCTCGATGTCGCGCTGCGGCAGGACTGGGGGTATAACTTCATCCGGCCCTTGGCTGGCACGCTGCCGCAGGATTTTATCGAGACCTATCACACCAATATCCCGCTGGACGCAGAGCGGGGCATCGCCCGGCTGCCATGGGGGCTGGAGTTGCCCTTGGCCCCGTTCTTTGGCGTCATGGCCGTGGCACCGCCGCCGGAATGGGGCCGGATCGCCACCATTGAGCCGCGCAAGCATGGCGGCAATCTGGATAACAAGGAACTGGTGGCGGGCAGCACGCTTTACCTACCCATCTTCAACGAAGGGGCGCTGTTTTCCTGCGGGGATGGGCATGGCGCGCAGGGCGATGGCGAAGTCTGCGTCACGGCGATTGAGACGGCGCTACAGGGGCGCTTCCGTCTGACCGTGCTAAAGGATCGGGCAGTCAGCTATCCGCAGGCCGAAACGCCAACCCATGTGATCACCATGGGCATGGCCCCCGACCTTGACCGCTGCGCGGAGATGGCCCTGAGGGACATGATCGCGCTGGTGTCTGAGCGCACAGGGATCAGCCGTGAGGATGCCTATGTGCTCTGTTCGCTGGCCGGGGATCTGCGCATCACCCAGACGGTGAACCGCGAAAAGGGCGTGCATATGATGATGGCGAAAGAGTTGATTGGCGGGTAACTGCGCCGCCGCGCAAAGAAAAAGGGCCGCATCGCTGCGGCCCTTTCGCGTTTCTACCTAGTGGCAGATCACTCTTCCGCCCAAGCCATCCGCGCCGGGTGGTATTCAAACCCGATGTGGTGCGCCGCGCCAACCAGCCCCTCACGGGTGTGGTTGTAGAGCGAGCGCCAATAGGGCTGGATCGTGACGCCATCGTCCTGCAGCATCTTCTCGCCCCGCGCCATGATCTCGCGCCGTGCATCGACATCAGCCGTGGCCAGTGCCTCAGATAGCAGGGCGTCGAATTCGGGGTTCGCATAGCCGAACTCGTTCCATGCCTCGCCCGAGCGGTAGGCCAGCGCCCAGATTTGCACGCCCAAAGGCCGCGCGTTCCAGTTGGTGGAGGAGAAGGGGTATTTCACCCAGTCGTTCCAGAAGGTCGAACCGGGCAAGATGGTCCGCTTTACCTTGATGCCTGCGTCACGCAATTGTGCGGCGACGGCATCGGTGGTGTCCTTGCGCCACGCATCGTCGATCGAGAAGAGCTCATGCTCGTAATCGGCCATGCCAGCCTCTTCCATCAGCGCACGGGCGGCTTCCGGATCGGTTTTCAGTGGCTCGATCTCGGCATATTCAGGGTGCATCGGGCCGATATGATGGTTCTCGGCCACGATCCCACGCCCGGCATAACCCAGTTCCAGCAGCACGGCATTGTCCACCGCGAGTTGCAGTGCGTTGCGCACGCGCTTGTCCTCATAGGGCTTCATGCCGTCGATTTCTGCCAGTTGGTTAGGGCGGATCACGATGGTTGCCGCGGTGGCGATCTCGTTCTCGACCCAGCCTTCAAGCGTGCTCATCACGTCGATGTATTCGCCCTCCATAGAGTAGAAGGCGTCAACCTCTTCGGCCTCGGCGGCGGCGATCCATGCGGAAGGGTCGGTGCCGTAGTCGATATATTCCAGACGGTCGATGTAGGGTCCACCGAAGACCTCAGTGCCCCACCATGTGTGGTCTGGGTTCTTCACTAGAACGCTTTTCACGCCGACTTCCAGCGATTCCGGCAGGTAGGGGCCGGTACCCTTGGGGTTGTCCAACATGGTGTCGGGGTCGAAACCCTCGGGTGTGATCGCGGCGGGGTAGTCGGCCATGCCGGGGATCAGCGTGATGTCGGACTTGGGTAGCTTCAGTTTGACCGTGTGATCATCCACCACCTCAATCGCGCCCTCGACAGCTTTGCCGGTCTCTTCATCAACCAGCGTGGCAAAACGGCCCGCCATGGAGTTGCCTTCGAGCGATTTGTCACACCAGCCTTCGATGTTGCGCGCGACGTCCTGCGCGGTGAAAGCGGTGCCGTCGTTCCACGTGACGCCCTTGCGGACGTTCAATGTGTATTCGGTGGCGTCGTCATTGATCTCCCAGCTTTCCAGCAGGCCGGGGGTGAAGGTGCCGTCATTCTCCCAAATCGCAAGGTACTCTAGCCAGCCGCGGCTGAAGTTGGCGATCTGCGACCAGTCGTAGGTGCGTGGGTCTTTCAGGGCACGCACCTCCATCTGCATCCGCACCGTGCCGCCCTCTTTGAGGTTGGCATGGGCCGCGGCGCGTGCGGGCGCGGCCATGCCAAGCATCGCATAGGCCGTGGCGGACGTGGCGCCGAAGGCGCTCGCAATCGCCAGAAACTCGCGCCTGTTGACGGGGTCTTTCTTGGCGTTCTCGGCTGAATTCAGCACGGATTGCGGCAGCGGTTTTCCGGTGCGTGTCAAAAATTCCATGATTTTCCTCTCTGTTGGTGCGATGGCCGGGTGCCGCCACAAATCCCGAGTTTGCGTCGGGTCAGGTGATGCAGTTGACCTGCGTTAATCACGCCTCTTGAGGTGGGCGCGGGGTGTTAGTCTGCCGATCAGGCGCGTTGCGTCAAGCCTGTCGCGGTAAGGTGAACAGCAAGTTAGCGCAGGAAAGCGGCCCGACAAGCGGGGTTGATCAGGGAAATTTGTCTTAAACGGGCGGTTTAAGCCAGATCGCGTGCCGCCGCAAAAAGCGCTTCGAGCCGCGCGCGATCGCCGACTTCATTGGCCAGCATCAAGACCAGCCGTGCGTTGAGGGCGTGGCTTTCGGCCTCGCTCAGCCCTTCGTGGGTGGCCATGAGGACGGCATAGACGCTGTCACCATCGGTTCCGAGGTTGTCGTCAAGGATCATGCGGCAGCTCCTTTTGCACGGTCAAAGGCGCGGGCGATTGCGGCCTTGTCGGGCTGGTCAAAGACGGCGCAGACATGGCCATCAGGGCGCAGCAGATAGAGGAACCCGCTGCCATAGCGCCGCCGCGCATGGCCATCCTTGCCCGCGAAACAGGGGTAGGCATCCTGTGATTGGTCGATGCCGATGCGGATGACACCGGGGAGATCGGGGGCGGTAATGCCGCCTATCGCGAGCAGGGCGAACTGCCCCTGAACCTCTCCCAGAAGCCAGCATTCCCCAGCAGGTCCGACAAGGGGCGCGTCGATGAGGGCGGTGCCGGGGCGCAGAGGCGCATCGCCGGCAGTTTGCAGCGGGCTGTCGTGCAGTGTGCAGGGCTGTGAGAGGCGGCCTGAGTTGATCAGCTTGCGGGCGAAGGGGTGCCGCGCGGCAAGGGTTAGCACCTCATTGCGAAACAGGGTCTCGATGGCGGATTTCGGCGTCATGAAATTGGTCGCGCGGGCGGAGTTGCGCATGTTCTCATCCGCGCCATGGCCGCGTTCGCTGTCATAGGTGTCGATCAGACTGGGCTGAGCCTCGCCCCGTACCACGGCGGCGAGTTTCCAGCCGAGATTATCAACATCCTGCACCCCGCCGTTGCCGCCCCGCGCACCAAAGGGGCTGACCACATGGGCACTGTCGCCGACAAAGATCACCCGGTCATGGACGAACTTTTCCAGCCGCGCACAGCGAAATTTGTAAACGCTCATCCAATCCAGCCGGAAAGGGGCGTCGCCCAGCATCTGTTTCAAGCGCGGTACAACCTTTTCTTCGGTTGCCTCGGCCTTCGGGTCGGTCTCTGGCCCAAGTTGCAGGTCAATGCGGTAGATATTGTCAGGCTGTTTGTGCAGCAAAGCAGATTGGCCGTTGTGGAAAGGCGGCGCGAACCAGAACCAGCGCTCCGGTGTGTCATGGTCGCCGAAGGGGGAGGTTTCCATCTCCACATCAGCGATCAGGAAATGCTCGGCAAAGGTCTGGCCCTCGAAAAGCAGGTTCATGCGTTTACGAGTGGCAGAGCCCGCGCCGTCGCAGGCAATGTACCAGTCGGTTTCCAGTGTATATGGCCCGTCCGGCGTCTCAACCGTAAGTTCGACGTGGTCGGCGTGGCCCTTGTGATCGGTCACTTTATTTAGAAACCGCAGGTCGATCAGATCGGGGAAATCCTGCGCGCGTTCCACTAGATACTCTTCGACATAGTATTGCTGGAGGTTCACGAAAGCGGGGTATTTATGCCCCGGCTCTGGCAGAAGGTCGAAGTTGTATACCTCCCGCTCGCCGTGAAACTGGCGGCCCACTTTCCACGTCACGCCCTTTTCCAGCATCCGCTCACCGATGCCCAGACGGTCGAAAATCTCCAACGTCCGTTTCGCCCAACAAATCGCGCGGGAGCCGAGGGAGACGACGTTGTTATCGTCGAGCACCACGGATTTCACGCCCTTCAGCGCCAAGTCGACAGCCATCGACAGACCAATGGGGCCCGCGCCAACAATCACCACCGGATGCCGCGGCTCGGGCGCGGTCAGGCCGGGCGGCGGGCTGTAGGGGAAAGGGGTGTAGGTATAGGCCATGGCAGCTCCTTTGCTGTTAGGTCACGAGCGTCCGGGCGGCAATCACTGCCAGCAGGATCAGCGAAGCCCAGACCAACCTCCACCGTGCTCGGTGATGGTCAGACGAGCGCAGCCAATGCAGCCAAGACCGCCCTTCATCGCGCAGCCCGGCAAAGGGTTGTCGACTGCGCCGTCCCGCGTCGCGGCGCTGGTCCATCACCATTGCAAAGACAAGATAGGCCCAAACGGCCACGGCCAGCACCAGCAGCGCATTGAGGATCGCGGGCAGCATATCCATCAGTCCGACAGCGCCTCCCACATCTCTTTATCGCGTTTGGCGGTCCAGATGCGCGGGGTGTCGATGTCGAGCGCTTCGTCATAGGCGCGGGCGACGTTGAAAGGCAGGCAGTGCTCATAGATCGCGTAGTCGCCGAACTTGGGGTCACATTCGGCGCGCACGGCGTCCCATGCCTCTTTCAGCGTGCCACCGCGGAGGGCCACACGGGCTGCGGGGCGGTAGGTTGACCTCACAAAGTCTGCAGTGCTGTCGATCGCCGCGTTGACCCTCTCGCGGCCAATGAGCGCGTCGCCGCGACCCGGTGCGATGGCATCAAGGTCAAAGGCGCGGATGCGTTCCAGCGTGCCGGGCCAGTCGTGGAAATGCCCATCCCCGCAATAGCAGGCGGAGTGGTATTCGACGATGTCACCGGTGAACATGACGTTTTGATCCGGCACATAGATCACCGCATCCCCTGCCGTATGGGCGCGCCCCAGTTGCATAATGTCGACCCGGCGCTTGCCGAGGTAAACGCTCATCCGCCCGTTGAAGGTGGTGGTGGGGTAGGTCAGGCCGGGGATGCTCTCGTGGCCTTCAAACAGGCGGGGGAAGCGTTCGAATTCGCTGTCCCAATCTTCTTGGCCGCGCTCGGCGACCATGGCGCGGGCTTTCTCGGACATGATGATTTGCTGCGCGCCAAAGGCCGATGCCCCCAACACGCGTACGGCGTGGTAGTGGGTCAGCACCACATGGCTGATCGGTTTGTCGGTGACAGAGCGGACGCATTCAATGACCTTATTCGCCAGACGCGGTGTGGCCTGCGCTTCGATGATCATCACGCTGTCGTCGCCGATGATGACGCCAGAGTTCGGATCGCCCTCGGCGGTGAAGGCGTAAAGTCCCTCGCCAACTTCGGTGAAGGAGATTTCCTTTTCGGTCATGTCGCCTTGGGATGCGAATTGCTTGGCCATGTGATGTCCTTCTGTCTTGGTTTGTCTGCGCGGTTGCGCGGCCTGTTCAGGAAAAGTCGATTGCCGGGCGGATTTTGCCGGTACAACTGCCGAAACCCACGCGGAAGCCGTCGCCCTGCGCATGCCCGGTGAGGGTTAGCGTGTCGCCGTCTTCGACAAAGCTGCGGCTACTGCCGTCTGCGAGGGTGATCGGCTCCTTGCCGCCCCATGACAGTTCCAACAGCGACCCGCGTTGTGATTTTTCGGGGCCGGAGATCGTGCCGGACCCCAGCAAATCGCCCGCGTTCATCGCACAGCCGGAGGAAGCGTGATGCGTCAGCTGCTGCGCAGCGGAGTAATACATCTCGCGGTAGTTGGTGCGGGCGATTTCCTCAGCCTCGCCACCCTCGGGTTGGAGGATCACGGAAAGCTCGATGTCATAAAGGCCGGGTTTGCTTTCGCGCAGGTAGGGCAGCAGGTCTTTCTCCCGCTCCGGCGTCGAAGTGCGAAACGGCTCAAGCGCGTCGCGGGTCACGATCCACGGGGAGATCGACGTGGCAAAGGCTTTGGCCTGGAACGGGCCCAAGGGCTGATATTCCCACGCCTGAATGTCCCGCGCGGACCAGTCGTTGAGCAGGACGTAGCCAAAGATCATCTCGTCCGCTTGGTCGATGGTGATGGGCTGGCCCATCTCGGTCGAGGTGCCGACGATCGCGCCCATCTCCAATTCAATGTCGAGTTTCTGGCAGGGACCGAAATGGGGCATCTCGGCGTCGGGGGCTTTCAACTGGCCATTGGGCCGTGTGATGTCGGTCCCCGAAACGACGACGGTAGAAGCGCGGCCATTGTAGCCAATGGGAATGTGCAGCCAGTTCGGCGGCAGGGCATTCTCGGCCCCGCGAAACATCGTGCCGACATTGGTCGCGTGATGCTTACCGGCGTAGAAATCCGTGTATTCCGAGACCATCATCGGCATGTGCAGCCGCGCTTCGTCCATCGGCACCAGATGCGGGGCGACAGCGGCCTGATCCGGGGCATCGGCGCTGAGCAGTTCCACCAGCCGCGCACGCAACGACGCCCATGCCGCAGGGCCAAGGTCCATCACATCGTTCCAATAGGGCACATCAAACACCGGCTCTTCGGCGAGGGTGATCAGACCCTCTTCCTCCAGCGCGGCCATGTCCACGATCTGATCCCCAATCGCCACGCCGCAGCGCGCTTCCAGCCGATTTGTCGTAAACACACCGTAAGGCAAATTGTTGAGGGGGAAGTCGGTTTCAGCGCTGTTGGCGCTTTCCACCCAAGAAGTCATCAGGGTCATGTCGGTCCTTTCAGGGGGCAGGCGGGCTTATTTCTTGCCCGGCGTGCCGTCGAATTTCTTTTCTAAGCTCTCCCAGCAGTCGATGTAGTCATCCTGCAAGGGCGCTTCCTTGGCGGCGAATTCGGTCAGGTGCTGCGGGAAGCGAGTCTCGAACATGAAGGACATCGTGTTGTCGAGCTTATGGGGCTGCAGGTCAGCGTTCGACGCGCCCTCAAAGGCGTTCCGATCCGGCCCATGCGGCAGCATCATGTTGTGCAGGCTCATGCCGCCGGGGACGAACCCCTTGGGCTTGGCGTCATACTGGCCGTGAATGTTGCCCATCAGTTCGGACATGATGTTTTTGTGATACCACGGCGGGCGGAAGGTATCCTCGGCCACCATCCAGCGGTCGCGGAACAGAACGAAATCGATATTGGCGGTGCCCTCGACGCCCGAGGGCGCGGTTAGCACAGTAAAGATCGATGGATCAGGATGATCGAACAGCACCGCGCCCACCGGGCAATAGGTGTTCAGGTCGTATTTCACCGGCGCGTAGTTGCCATGCCATGCCACCACGTCGAGCGGCGAATGCCCGATCTTGGTCTCGTGGAACTGGCCGCACCACTTGATCGTCACGGTGGAGGGCACCTCGCGGTCCTCAAAGGCTGCGACGGGTGTCTTGAAATCACGCCGGTTCGCCATACAGTTTGCGCCGATCGGGCCGCGTGTTGGCAGGTGGAACTTCTGGCCGTAGTTCTCACAGACAAAGCCGCGCGCGGGCCCGTCAAGCACTTCCACACGGTAAACCAGCCCGCGCGGTATGATCGCAATCTCTTGTGGGGCGAGATCAATCACGCCCAACTCGGTGCAAAAGCGCAGACGGCCTTCTTGCGGGACGATCAGCAATTCACTGTCGGCGGAATAGAAATAGCTGTCCACCATATTATCGGTGACCAAATAGATGTGGCTCGCCATGCCGATTTGCGTGTTCACATCCCCCGCCGTGGTCATGGTGCGCATGCCGGTGAGCCATGTCAGCGGCGCGTCGGAATGTGGCACCGGATCCCAGCGGTATTGGCCAAGGCTGGTGACATCCTGCGGCTGATGCGGCGCGGACTTCCAATAGGGCAGATCGATCCGCGTATAGCGCGACGAATGTTTCACCGAGGGCCGAATGCGGTAGCACCACGTTCGCTCATTGGCGTGGCTTGGCGCGGTAAATGCTGTGCCGGAAAGCTGCTCTCCATAAAGCCCGTAGTTGCACTTTTGCGGAGAGTTCATGCCCTGCGGTAACGCGCCGGGCAAGGCCTCTGTCTCAAAGTCATTGCCAAAACCGGGCATATAACCCGGATGCGTGCCCAATGTGGTGGCCGCGGTTGTCATGGTAGATGGCGCGCTGTGGCTGGTCATCTGTGCCCCCCTTGCAGAATCTGTTGCGACTGTAATAGTTGGATTTGTAACTAACAAGCGGTGCGGCATGGCGGACGACGAATTTCAACTTCAGTATTTTCTGCCCTATTTGTTGAACCAAGCGGCAGAAGCGTCGTCGCTTGAGTTTCAGCAGATCTACAAAAGCCGCTATGGCATGCTGCGCACCGAATGGCGGGTGTTGTTTCATCTTGGGCTTTACGGGCAGCTCACGGCGAGCGAGATCGGCCAACGCGCGCGGATGCATAAGACCAAGATCAGTCGCGCCGTGCATCGTCTTTCCGAGCGGCGCTTTGTAACCCGTAGCCGCGACGCAGGGGACCGGCGGGTCGAGCATCTGGCGCTGACCCGCCAAGGCCAAGCGGCCTATGACGATCTACGCGCCGTGGCGCAACGCTATAACGCCGCACTGATGGACGCGCTGGACCCGGCCGAGGCGGCGGTGCTGCGTAGGGCATTGCAAAAGCTGTCCGACGCAGGGCAGGGGGGCTTTACTTAGGCGGCGGAAAACGCCACCGATGGCGCATGACCGATCAGACCAAAGGCCTCCTGCTCACCTTTCTTGGGGTGATGTGCATCGTTCCCGAAGCGCTTTTCGTGCGCGTCATTGACGCGCCGATGCTGACGCTGGCGTTCTGGAAGGTGACACTCGTGGGGTTGGCGATTGGAGCCGGACTGCTGCTGGCTCAAGGCACCGCCCCCTTCCGCGCCCTGCGCCGCGCCGGGTGGGCCAGCGCGATCTACATCGGCGGCGTGGCCTGCGCCGGGGTCGGGTTTGTGCTTGCGGTGCGGCTGACCTCGGTGGCCAATGTGGTCTTCATCCTCGCCTCACTGCCGGTCTTCGCGGCAATTTACAGTCGGGTGTTTCTTGCTGAGCCGATCAGCCGGCGCATGTTCTTTACCATCGGCGCGGTATTGGCTGGGCTGGCCGTCATCGCCTTCGGCTCAGGCGAGACCGAGAATGCGTCCCGCGCGGGCGATCTCTTGGCGCTGTCGATCTCGGCGATCTTTGCGGGTGCGCTGACAGCGGCACGCCACGCACGGGCGGTCTCCATGGTGCCAGCGGTTGCTCTGGCCTATCTGCTGGCCGGAGCGGTTTTGCTGCCCATCGCGCAGCCTTTGCAGATGCCGTCAGATGAACTGCCACAGTTGCTGCTCTATGCGGTCTTCATGGCGGCCAGCGCCGGGCTCATCGCGCTTGGGCCGCGCTATATCTCAAGCGCCGAGGTCGGGCTGTTGGTGCTGTTGGAATCCGTGCTGGCCCCGCTTTTGGTCTGGGCTGTGCTGGGCGAAGACCCGGGCCTCTATGCGCTGATTGGCGGGGGGATCGTCGTGAGCGCGCTGTTCTTGTCGAACCTCATCGCCCTGTCACGCCGCCGCCGCGTCGTGCCCCCGCTGCCGCAACATTGAACCTAAAAGTCGGCAGTGACGCCCGGTAGATCCAGCGATTTAATCAAATCCCGCAGTTCTTGCCGCGCGGCGATGTTTGAGATGTTCAGCTGCTTCACCCCGATGTCCTTGAGATCCAGCAGGGTCAGGCCGCGCGGAAACAGCTCGCGAAAGATCACACGCTCGTTGAACCCTGGCGCTGTGCGAAAGCCGATCCGCTTGCTCAGGTTGTTGATCGCGCGCTCCATTTTCTCTTTGTTGACCATGCGTTGAGCGCCCAAACGGTTGCGCACCACAACCCAGTCAATCGCCGAAAGCCCGGCCTGAGCGCGCAACTGCCGCGCATTCCAAACCATCTCGGAGTAAACCGACGGCCCGGTGATCTTTTCTCCATTGGCGTCGATATGGGCCAAAAGGTCAAAATCAATGAAACTGTCATTCAGCGGGGTGATCAACGTGTCGGCCAGCGAATGAGCGACTTGGCTCAGGCGCGTGTGCGAACCGGGGCAGTCGATCAGGATGAAATCATTATCCGGCTCTAACTCCGCCACGGCGGCGCTCAGACGGTGATCATACATGTTCTCACCGGGGCGTAGGGTGCTGGCCTCTACATCCGGTAGCTCACACAAAGTAGGGCTCGCCAGCGTCAGACTAGACTCGCGCATAAAATCGCGGCGGTTCTCGATATAGCGGCCAAAGGTCCGCTGCCGCAGGTCGAGGTCCAGCCCGCTGACCTTATGGCCAAGGCGCGCCAAAGCCGTCGCCACATGCATGGAAACGGTCGATTTGCCCGCGCCGCCTTTTTCGTTACCGACGACGATAATATGCGCCATACTGCTGTCCCTTCGCGCCTGCCGTTTCAGCAGGATATTGTTGATCCGCACTATATGTAGGGTTCACAGCTTTGGAAAGTGGCGTGGGGGCATGTTCGGCCCAACCGTGGCAGGTCTGCAGCTTTTGGACATCATAATGATTCACCCTATTTTCACGGGCACAGGTGCAGTGTAACACCGCGTTTTGCCGCCCCCTTCGGCGGCCCGCGCAACCGTAGAAGCAAGGCCTCCCTATGGCAGACCACACCCCCGGCGCATCCGGCGTTTCAAAACCGAAGACAGCGCGTGGCGTGCTGCCATCGCTGGGCGCTGTGATCGCCGAATTCGCGCTTGTTTGTGCGCTGGTAGCGCTGGTACCGGTCACGGTCTACCTTGATACAACCGTTCTGGGTGATGGCGTCTCCGAAGAGTCGCTGACCGAGCACCTGCACAATACGCTTCTCGCCATCGCTGCTGCGATCTTCTTGCTGGGCGCCTATAAACATGTGGGCATGCGGGGCTATCTAACACTCACGGCCACGCTTTTCGCCTGCATGTTCCTGCGCGAATATGACGCCGCGCTGGACCGTATCCAACACGGCTTTTGGATTTATCCCGCCCTGATCACGCTCGCCGCTGGCTGTTTCGTGGCATGGCGCAACCGTGGAACGACGCTCCTGCCAATGCTGCACCATCTGCAAACCCGCTCGGCCACCTTTGTCTATATTGGTGTGGTGCTGCTGCTCTTTTTCTCGCGGACGTTTGGCACCGGCACCTTGTGGGAAGCCGTCATGGGCGCCGCCTATGACCCACAGGTCAAAACCACCGTGCAAGAGGGGACCGAACTGCTCGCCTATATGCTCATCGCCTATGGCGCGGTTCTGTCCCACCTGCACGGCTACGGTGCCCAAGCCGCCCTGCAAGAACGCCGCCTTTAACCCGGCTGCCAAAGCGCGCGCCGGTGGCGTTCCGCGCGCTCCCTCCCTCATTTCATCCTTTTAAAAATACCGCTGCACCGCGCTTGCCAAAAACGCGCTGACACGGCCCCATCCCCTGAAACGCAAAAGGCGCGACCCATAGGGGCCGCGCCTTTGCATTCGCAATGTAGGGTAGGCTTAGAAGCCCAGACCTGCATATTTGTTTTTGAACTTCGACACGCGGCCGCCGGTGTCCATGATGCGGCCAGTGCCGCCGGTCCAAGCAGGGTGCACGGAAGGGTCGATATCGAGCGACAGTTGGTCGCCTTCTTTGCCCCATGTCGATTTCATTTCCACAACAGTGCCATCGGTCATTTTGACGTTGATGATGTGGTATTCGGGATGTGTATCGGTTTTCATCGACCAGTCCTTTATGCGTTCGCGCGGGGCTTGTAGTGAGCGTTTTCGACGATCCGTGCGGATTTGCCGCGACGGCTGCGCAGGTAGTACAGCTTGGCGCGACGAACGCGGCCACGGCGCACAACGGTGATGCTGTCGATGTTGGTCGAGTGTAGCGGGAATACACGTTCCACGCCTTCGCCAAAGGAAATTTTACGCACGGTGAAAGACCCGGCGATGCCGTGGCCGTTCTTGCGCGAAATGCAGACGCCTTCGTAGTTCTGCACACGGGTGCGGGTGCCTTCGGTGACTTTAAAGCCAACACGAATGGTGTCACCAGCACGGAAGTCGGGGATTTCTTTTCCCAGTTCGGCGACTTGTTCCGCCTCGATCTCTGCGATCAGGTTCATCTGACCATTCTCCTATGATGTTCGCGGTATTCCACGAAATTATGTTGCGACCCAGAGCTTCGGGTTCTGTCGGGCAGCGCCGGGTCATTTCAGACCGCAGGGCTTCCGCCGGAGGTATCGTCGTCATTACTTGGTCTTTTGCGCAAAACGCAAAGCACCGGAGCCGCCAAAGCGATTCCGGATGCGCGGGGTATAGGGGGCAATAGCCACAGGATCAAGGGGGTTGGTGTCGCTTTGATCCTGCGCAGCTTAGGCCAGCGCAATCACGCCCAAGACAACGAGCAGGAAAAGCACCAGAACGATGCCGATCAGTACCTTCGCCCCAGTCATTGCCGCGCCAGACACGCGGCCAAAGCCCAAGAGTGCCGCGACGGCGGCGACGATCAGCAGAATGAGAATAAGTTCAAGCATTTGGTTTCTCCCTCCAATATGGGAGATCAACGCATCGCGCGGGGCCGAGTTCCGGGTGCCTAGTCTTTGTTCTCACGCGCGGCCCACATGTCGGGACGGCGGCTGCGGGTCATTTCTTCGGCCTGCGCCTGCCGCCATTTGGCGATCTCGCCATGGTTGCCCGACATCAGAACGGGGGGAATCTCGCGCCCCTCCCATTCGGCGGGGCGGGTGTATTGCGGGTGTTCCAGAAGTCCCGAGGCATGGCTTTCTTCTTCGATGCTCTCGGCATTACCCAAAACGCCGGGCAAAAGGCGCACGGTGGCGTCGATCATCGCCTGTGCGGCCAGCTCGCCACCCGTCATAACAAAATCGCCCAAACTGACCTCGGTGATGCCGAAATGCTCGATCACCCGTTCGTCCACGCCCTCAAACCGCCCGCAGAGCATGGTGACACCTGCGCAATCGGCCAGATCGCGCGCCATTGCCTGATCGAACCGTCGCCCGCGCGGTGACATATAAAGGATCGGCCAGCGCCCATGCGCATGGCTTTGTGCGCGGGCCAAGGCCGGGCCAACCACATCAGCGCGCATCACCATGCCCGCGCCGCCGCCTGCGGGGGTGTCGTCGACATTGCGGTGCTTGCCAATGCCAAAATCACGCAGGTCATGGGTGTGCAGCTGCCAGCGCCCGTCTTGCAACGCCTTTCCGGTCAGACTGGCCCCCAGCACCCCGGGGAAGAGATCGGGAAACAGCGTGACGATCCGCGCCTGCCAGACATCAGCGTAATCGGGCGTATCTTGCAGCAGGGCACGAGGTTTCATGCTGGGGCGTGCGCTTTGGCGTCCGTGGGAGCGGGTGGGTTTCATGCGGTTCCTGCCTGTTTCAATAGGGCGGTCTTGGCGCTGCGGCGCGCCTCAGGGTCATCGGCGTGTTGGCGGTTGGCGTCAAGCAGAGCTTGCAAAAGAACCGCAGGCAAGCGTTGGTTTGCGGGCGGTGGCAGGGTTAACTGCTTCAATAGGTCTTGCGGTAGCTCACATAGGTCGAGGAGCGGAGTCGCAGGCCCGAGCGGCAGATCGCGGCAATCCTCAAGCCGTGTATGGTGCACCGGGCAGGGCAGGCGGTGGGTGATCTTTTGAACCATCGCGTCCAAGTCCGCCGAAGGGGCATAGCGGGCAGTGAAGTCAGCAAGGTCGAGCGTCAACGACGAGGCTTTGACATGCTCCCAATAGGCCGAGGCGATCCAGTCCTCCGGGGCTCGGGTGGAGAGGTAGACTATGATCTCTGCTTGGGGAAACCGCTGGCGCAGGCTGCGGATGAAGATCTCCAGCAACTCGGGTGCGGCGCTGTAATCGGCCAAATCGCCCCGGCCCGGCAGGTGGCCTGCCAGTTCCTCAGCCGAGAGGATCAACGTGCGGCCCAGCATCTGGGGCAGGCCGTCGATCAGGGTCTCGAACCGATGTTCGGCTTTCAACAGCGACAGTGGATCGCGCCATGTGGAATAGCCACGCGTGGCGTGCAGCAGGCCTTTCATATGCCAGCGCAGGCGCAGCGCGATATGGGGTTTCAAGGCGGTGCGGTTGGCGCGGAGGGTGGCCTGAAGGGAACTGGTCCCGGTCTTGTGAAAGCCGGGGTGCAGGATGATCCGGCGGGGCATCATCCGGCTCCGGTCTCAGCCATCCGTACCATCCGGCAACACGCCCAGGGGCGGGTCGGCAACGATCCGGCCTGAGGCAAGATCAACAGTCGGCACGGCGGCCTTGGTGAAAGGCAGGAAGGTGGTGGCAGAGGTGCCCGCCAATTGCAGTTCCAGCAGATCATCGGCACCGTGGTTCTGTACGGTCTTCACACGGCCCAGCAGTGTGCCGCCGGTGTCATAGACCTCAAGCCCAATGAGGTCGGCGTGGTAAAATTCATCATCCGGCAGGCCGGGCAGCTGATCGCGCGCGGCAAAGAGCGAGACACCGCGCAATTCGTCGGCTTCTTCCTTGGTGGTGATCTCAGTGATCCGGGCGGCAAAGCCGTTTTTGACCGGGTGCAGCAGAGCGAGCGTAAAGGTCCGGCCGCCGTCCTCGGTATAGAGCGGGCGGTAGGCTTCAATATCCTCCGGCTCGGCGCAATAGCTCTTTACGCGTACTTCGCCGCGTACGCCGTAAGCACCGGCGATGGCACCGACACAGATCAGGTCTTGGTCACTCATTGCAACAACTCCGAGTTTACGCAGATGGTCCCGGTCCATTCTCCGGCCCCGGCCTTGCATTCGTTCTGCATCAGGTTTCGATCATAGCGGATGCCGAGAAAGAAGCCGAGCACGAGCACAGCCAAAAGGAACAATAGTCGTCTCATTAACGGGTCTCGATTCTGAGGCGGGGGGCGCGGACTTCCCAACCCTGGGTTTCCAGTTCCGGCGTCAGGCTATTGTCCTCTGGCCACCCCATGCAGAGATAGGCCACCAAGGACCAGCCCTCTGAGGCTGCAAGATCACGGTTCAGCCGCGCAGGGTCAAGCACCGACACCCAGCCCAGCCCAAGGCCGTGGGCGCGGGCGGTGAGCCATAGGTAGTTGATCGCACCCACCACAGAATAGCGGCGCATCTCGGGCATCGTCCCGGCACCAAGGCCGCTGCCCTTGTCGGTGCTGTCATCACAGTAAATCGCCAGTTGCTCGGGCGCTTCGCTCATGCCCGAGAGCTTGAGCCCGGCATAGAGCGCGGCCTTGTCACCGTCATATCCGGCAAGGGCGCGGGCATTGGCTGTCTCGAAATTCTTAAGCGCGGCTCGGCGCGCGGTGTCAGATTGCACACGGATAATCCGCCATGGTTCCGACAGGCCCACAGAAGGGGCGAGGTTAAAACTGTCGAGGCAGGTTTGCACCAGCGCCTCGTCCAGCGGGTCTGTGCGAAAGCGGCGCACATCGCGCCGCCATCGCATCAGGTCGTGCAGCCCGGCACGGAAGTCTTCAGAGAATGCATCCACGCCGGGCGCTCGCGGCTTATTCTGCGGAAGCTTCTTCGGCAGGTGCGTTGGCAGCTTCGGCAGCGGCAGCGGCCTTGTCGGCCTTTTCCTGCACGCGCTCTTGGGCTTTCTTGCCCGGTGCGCCCTTCTTGGGGTTGTTACGCTCGGTCTTTTCGCGGACGCCAGCGGCTTCCAACATACGTGTCACGCGCTCGGTCGGCTGGGCGCCTTTGGCGATCCATGCTTCGATCTTCTCGACGTCCATCTTCACGCGGTCTTCGCTGTCTTTCGGCAGCAGCGGGTTGTATGTGCCCAGCTTCTCGATGAAGCGGCCGTCGCGCGGCATGCGGCTGTCGGCTGCAACGATACGGTAGAAGGGGCGCTTTTTGGAGCCGCCGCGGGCGAGACGAATTTTCATGGCCATGATGAGTAATCCTTTAGGTTGGTTGTGGGGACGGGAGGCCGTCCTATTCTTGGTGGGTTTTGTGGTGCCGAATGACTTCGGCGATGATGAAGTTCAAGAACTTCTTGGCGAAAACGGGGTCTAGGTCCGCTGCTTCAGCCAAATCTTCGAGCCGCTCGATCTGGGCCGCTTCGCGGGCCGGATCGGACGGGGGAAGGTCGTGTGTGGCCTTGAGTTTCCCCACGGCCTGTGTGTGTTTGAACCGCTCGCCCAGCGTATAGACGAGGATCGCGTCGAGCCGGTCGATGCTTGCGCGGTGCTCTTTCAGCAGTTCGGCGGCGCGGGCGGCGGTATCTGTGGTGGCCTCGGTCATTTCTTCTTCCCGAAACCGCTAAGCCCGCTCGGCAGGCCCATGCCGCCGCCAAGACCGCCCAGGCCACCGGGCAGCTTGCCGCCCATCTGCTTGGCCGCCGCTTCCAGCGCCTTGGGGTCCATCTGGCTTGGGTCCATGCCGCCGGGCATCCCGCCCTTGCCCATCATGCCTTTCATGGCCTGCTTGAGCATGCCGCCTTTGCCCATTTTGCCCATCTTTTTCATCATGTCGGACATCTGGCGGTGCATCTTCATCAGCTTGTTGAGGTCGGAGACCTCCATGCCGGCACCGCGGGCAATGCGTTTCTTGCGGCTGGCTTGCAGCAGGGCCGGGTTAGCGCGCTCTTTCTTGGTCATTGACTGGATCAGGGCGATCTGTTGCTTGAGGATCTTGTCGTCAAACCCGGCCTCTTCGACCTGTTTCGCCATTTTCCCCATGCCGGGCATCATACCCATCATGCCCTGCATTCCGCCCATCTTGATCATCTGTTCAAGCTGCATCTTCAGGTCGTTCATATTGAACTGACCCTTCGCCATGCGCTTCATCATCTTTTCGGCCTGCTCGGCCTCGATGGTTTCCTGCGCCTTTTCGACCAGCGCGACGATGTCGCCCATGCCAAGGATGCGGCCCGCGATGCGCTCGGGCTCGAAGGTCTCGAGCGCGTCCATCTTTTCGCCGAGACCGACGAATTTGATCGGCTTGCCCGTAACGGCACGCATGGACAGCGCCGCACCGCCACGGCCATCGCCGTCCATCCGGGTCAGCACGACACCGGTGATGCCGATACGCTCGTCAAAGTTCTCGGCGGTGTGCACGGCGTCTTGGCCGGTCAGGCCGTCGACCACCAGCAATGTTTCACGTGGATTGGCCACGTCGCGCACGGCTTTGACCTGCTGCATCAACTCTTCGTCGATGGACAGACGGCCCGCGGTGTCGAGCATATAGACGTCATAGCCGCCCAAACCCGCCTGCGTCTTGGCGCGTTTGGCGATCTGCACCGGGGTCTCACCTTTGACGATAGGCAGCGTGTCGACACCGATCTGCACGCCGAGAATCGCCAGCTGTTCCATCGCCGCAGGGCGGTTCACGTCGAGCGAGGCCATCAGCACGCGCTTGCCGTCACGCTCTTTCAAACGCTTGGCCAGTTTCGCGGTGGTGGTGGTTTTACCGCCACCCTGTAGGCCGACCATCAGGATCGGGGCGGGCGGGCTGTCGATCTTGAGCGCGCCGGGCTCGCCTTCGCCTTTCAGCGTGTCGATCAGCGCATCATGGACGATCTTGACGACCTGCTGGCCCGGCGTGACCGATTTGGTCACCGCTTGGCCGGTCGCCTTGTCCTGCACGGCTTTGACGAAATCGCGCGCCACGGGCAGCGAGACGTCGGCCTCCAGCAGGGCGACGCGCACTTCGCGCAGGGCGGTTTTGACGTCTTCGTCGCTGAGCGCGCCTTGCTTGGTCAGGCGGTCAAAGACACCAGAGAGCCGTTCGCTGAGATTTTCAAACATGGGCACAGGGCCTTTCGGGTCGGTTGCACTTGCCCCTATTTAAGGACGCGCGCGAAAATGCACAAATGCCCCAGTGGGCGCAACGCGCTGACTGGGGGCGATCCCGACGCCATGCCGGGACCGGAAGGCAATGCTTCCGGAGATTGAGGGGCATTTACGCGCTGGCGGGGCGTGAGTCAAGCCGCGTGGAAGAGGCGACAGAAGGCTGCCAAACGCAAACCGCGCCCCGGGTGAGGGGGGCGCGGCAAAGTCTTTGGATGGAACCAGCTTAGGCCGCGTCGCGCAGCGCGTCGATCTGGGCGTTGGCACGGGCGATGGTGCCTTCGGCGTCAATGGCCAACTGGTCTGCTGCGACAAAGGTCACATTGGTGATGCCCAAGAAACCCAGCACGAAGCGCAGATAGCCGCTGGCGAAATCGGCGGCGGAATCGATGCCCGTCCCGCCAGAGGCGAAGGCGACGATGACGCGCTTGTTCTCCAGCAGGCCAATGGGGCCTTCTGCGGTGTAGTTAAAGGTCACGCCGACGCGGGCGATCAGGTCGATCCACGCTTTTAGCGAGGCGGGGATGGTGAAGTTATAAATCGGCGCGCTGATGACGATGGTATCGGCGGCCTGCACTTCGGCGACCAGTTCGTCTGACAGGGCGAGGGCTTCTTGATCCAGCGCTGTGCGCTCTTCGGCGGGCTTTACACGGGCGCTGGCCCATGTGGAATCGATCAGCGGCAGCGGTTCGGTGGCGATGTCGCGGGTCACCACGTCACTGTCGCCGAGCGTTGAAATGATGCGGTCTGTTAGCTTGCGGGTGACAGAGTTTTCGCGGTTCACGGAAGTTTCGATGCGCAGAGTGGCCATGATGCTGGTCCTTGTTCCAAGGGTAAATCTGATGACATGGAATTGGCCATTGTGCTCGCGAACGCAACTGCCAGAATGAGCGTGACCATGTTCGTAAATGCACAAGTCGGGAAGGCAGGGTGAGTGAATGGACAATTGGGATGAGATCAGGACGGCCTATCAGGTTGCGCAGCTCGGCACGGTAAGCGGCGCGGCCGAGGTACTGGGAGTCCACCATGCGACGGTGATCCGTCATATCGACGCGCTGGAAGGGCGGCTGGGGGTTAAGCTGTTTCAGCGCCACGCCCGCGGCTACACCGCGACCGAGGCGGGCGAGGATCTGCTGCGGGTGGCGCGGGCGACGGATGATCAGTTCAGCCAATTGGCCGGGCGGATTAAGGGGCGCGGCAGCGATGTTTCGGGCGAGTTGGTCATCACCTCGCTCGATTTTCTGGCTCCGCAGCTTGCCCCCTTGCTGACAGAGTTTCAGCGCCAGAACCCCGAATTGGTCGTGCGCTATTTGATTGGGGATCGACTGTTTCGCCTTGAGTACGGCGAGGCTCATGTCGCCATCCGCGCCGGGGCCGCGCCGGACCAGCCGGACAATGTGGTGCAACCCTATGCGCAACTGGCGGTCGGGGCCTATGCGAGCCGGGATTACGTGGCGCAATTCGGCATTCCGCAGGGGCCGGAGGACTACCACAAGCACCGCTTCATCGCTGCCGATAACCGCGACAGCCGCGCGCCCTATCACAAGTGGCTTTGGGCCACGGTGCCAGAGGAAAGCGTAACGTGGCGCAGCACCAGCGGCGCGGCGATGGAGGCGGCGCTGCGGGCCGGGGCAGGAATCGGTGGCCTGCCCGCTGCCATGGGGCGCAATGATCCGCAGTTGGTTGAGATTCATGCCCCGCGCCCTGACTGGAGCAGCGCGCTGTGGCTAGTCACCCATGTCGATCTGCACCGCACCAGCAAGGTGCAGGCGGTGCTGCGTTTCCTCAAAGACCATGCCGAGGATGCCGTCACATGTCCCGACTGAGCGCTTCGGCGCAGGGACATCTGGCGATGCTGTGTTTTTCGGCGCTGGTGGCAGGGTCATTCTCGCTCGGGGCGCAGGTGGCGAATGAGATCACCCCGACGGCGCTGAATGCAGTGCGCTTTGCCTTGGCGACGGTATTGGTTGGCGCGCTGGCGTGGGGGCGGGGCGATATCAGCCGCGCGGGCTTTGTAGCACCTTGGCGGTATTTCGTGCTGGCGGGGCTGTTCACCCTCTATTTCGTGCTGATGTTTGAAGGGTTGAAGACCGCGCCCCCGGTGGCTGCGGCGGCGGTCTTTACCCTCGTCCCGATCATGGCGGCGGGCTTTGCATGGATTTTGATGCGGCAGATCATGACGCCGCGCATGGCGCTGGCACTGGCGATTGGCGGGGCCGGGGCGCTTTGGGTGATCTTTCGCGGCGACCTTGCGGCGCTTTCGGCGTTCGATGTTGGACGGGGGGAGGCGATCTATTTCGTCGGTTGCATCAGCCACGCGCTTTATACGCCGATGGTGCGGCGGCTAAACCGAGGTGAAAGTGCGGTGATGTTCACCTTTGGCACGCTGTTGGCGGGGACGGTACTGCTGGGGCTGTACGGTTGGCAGGATATCCGCGCAACGGATTGGAGTGCGCTGCGGCCTTTGGTTTGGATCACTATTCTATATGTCGCGGTCTTTGCCACTGCGGCCACGGTGGTTCTGTTGCAATTCGCGGCGCTGCGTCTGCCTTCGGCCAAGGTGATGGCCTATACCTATCTTACACCAAGCTGGGTGATCCTATGGGAATTGGGCTTTGGCAATGCGCTGCCGGGTGGAATGGTCTGGGGAGGTGTCTTGATGACGATCTTGGCGCTTTTCCTACTGCTGCGAGACGACAGTGCGGAAAAAATGACAAAAATTCAAAAAGATGCATAATCGGTGGAACCGAAAGTCGGGGTCCCGCGTTGGGGCGTGAAATCAAAGTGAAGGACACAACCATGCGTAGTATTATTTACCTTATCGGGTTGATTGTAGTGGTATTGGCTATTTTACGTTTTGCATTCGGCGTCATCTGACCGTCGATTGATCCTCCCCTTGTCTTATTTACCTCGTGGCAAGGGGGGATCACTCTACTCTGACCCTGAGCGCGGCGCGCCTTCGCCCGCATCAGGCAATTCGATTTCTAAGAAACGTTCAAAGGCATCTAGGTTCACCGGCTCAAACTGCCCGAACCCCTGCATCCAGACCGACGCATTCCGCAAGGCATCCGGTTCAAGCTTGCACCATTTCACCCGCCCCCGCTTTTCCTGACTGATCAGCCCTGCTGCCGTCAGCACGCCCAAGTGTTTTGAGATCGCGGCAAGCGACATCTCAAATGGCTCGGCCACATCCGTCACGGCCATGTCATCCTCCAGCAACATGGCGAGGATGGCACGACGCGTGGGGTCGGCAAGGGCAGCAAACACCTGATCTAGGTCCTGGGTCATGAGCCTGCATAGCGCGGGCTATGGAAGGGGGGAAGCGGGCATTGTGCGTAACTTAACCATTGAGTTGAATAAGGCCGGAGCGCAGTTTTGCTGGCATTTCAGCGCCGCATTGCAAGTCTTGCGCGGGGCCTGTCCATTTAAGGCATTGAATTTGCTCTATAAGTCGCGTTGTCTATCGCGGTTGACTCTAACCCGCCCTGACAGTAGCACCGCAGCAGATATTCCTAAGGGGATTTTGGTGTGACCAGCCCGGACCAACGGCAGCAGATGGAGCAGCTTGAGGCCAAACTGGCAGCTGCGAAACAACGCGGCGCACCCAAGCCTCGAGCGGATGAGCATTATTCTCAGGCCAATATGGCATGGCGGATGGTGATCGAACTTGTGGCCGGTCTTGGGATCGGTTTCGGCATCGGATACGGGCTTGATGTGCTCTTTGGCACGCTGCCCATCTTCATGGTGCTATTTGTAATGCTGGGCCTTGCGGCGGGGGTGAAGACGATGCTCCGCACCGCTGAGGAAATTCAGGGCAAACAACAGCCCGAACCGGCCGAACAGGATACGCCCCATTCGGGCAAGGACGAGGGAGCCTGAGATGGCAACAGAGACAAACGGCGCTGAAACAGGCGGTCTGGAATTCCACCCGATGGACCAGTTCATCGTATCGCCGCTCTTTAGCGATGATGCTTCCGTTGCTTGGTACACCATCACCAACGCTACCTTCTGGATGGCGCTGGCGGTTCTGGCGACATTCGCTCTGCTGGTACTCGGCAGCGCGCGCCGCTCGGTCGTACCGGGCCGGATGCAATCGGTTGCTGAGCTGGCCTATGGCTTCATCCACAAGATGGTCGAAGACATCTGCGGCAAAGAAGGGCTGAAGTTCTTCCCCTATATCATGACCCTGTTCATGTTCATCGTCATGGCGAACTTCCTCGGCCTGATCCCAACAGCCTTTACCCCCACCGCGCATTTCTCGGTGACTGTGGTTTTGGCGCTGGCGGTGTTCATCACCGTGACCGTTGTCGGCTTCGTCAAGAACGGCGCGGCTTTCCTGAGCCTCTTCTGGGTGTCTTCGGCCCCTCTGGCGCTGCGCCCGGTGCTGGCGATCATCGAATTGATCAGCTACTTCGTGCGCCCGGTCAGCCACTCCATTCGTCTGGCGGGTAACGTCATGGCGGGCCACGCGGTTATCAAGGTTTTCGCTGGTTTCGCTGCCATTGCAGTGATCTCGCCGGTGTCGGTGCTCGCGATCACCGCGATGTACGGTCTCGAAGTGCTGGTGGCCTTCATTCAGGCCTATGTCTTTACCATCCTGACATGCGTGTACCTCAAGGACGCGCTGCACCCCGCACACTAACAACCCCAACAACGGCGGGGTTTCCCGCCAAAGTTTTAACTTCCAATCGTAAGGAGATACCCCCATGGAAGGTCAACTCGCACATATCGGCGCAGGCATTGCAGGTCTCGGCACGGGCATCGCAGCCCTGGGTGTCGGCAACGTTGCCGCCAACTTCCTGTCCGGCGCACTGCGCAACCCATCGGCAGCCGCAAGCCAGACAGCGACCCTGTTCATCGGCATCGCGTTCGCAGAAGCTCTGGGGATCTTCTCGTTCCTCGTCGCTCTGCTGCTGATGTTCGCTGTCTAAGCTCTCGGAACTGTAATCCTTACGAGCGGGCAGGCGCGCATCGCCGTGTCTGCCCGGCTGTAACGGCAAAGTTTCCAAGGAGAAGCCACGATGGCAACTGTAACAACCAGCGACGGGCTGGCCGACGCGACCGGCATTGCGACCCATGCTGCCGAAACGCCGGGCATGCCGCAGCTGAACTTCGATCACTGGGGCAACCAGATTTTCTGGCTGATCCTGGCACTGATCGCCACCTACCTGATCCTGTCGCGCGTGGCTCTGCCTCGTATCGGTGCGGTTCTGGCCGAGCGCCAAGGGACCATCACCAATGACATCGCTGCTGCCGAAGACCTTAAGGTCAAGGCGCAGGAAGCCGAAGCCGCCTATGATAAGGCCTTGATCGACGCCCGTGCCGAGGCACAGCAGATGGTGGCCCAAGCCAAGGCGGATATGCAGGCTGATCTGGACATCGAAATGGCCAAAGCCGATGCCGAGATTGCCGCGCAAGTGGCAGAATCGGAAAAAGCCATCGCCGAAATTCGTGCGAGCGCCATGGTCAACGTACAAGCCGTTGCCAAGGACACCGCAGAAGCACTCGTCGCCGCCCTTGGTGGCACGGCAGATGCTGCAACCGTTGATGCCGCCGTCGATGCGCGGATGAAAGGATAAGCCATGACCAAATCCATGCGCCTGACACTTTCGACCCTGCTCGCTGGCATGGTGGCTTCGCCTGCTTTCGCAGCCACCGGACCTTTCTTCTCGCTGCGCAACACGGACTTCATCGTGCTGCTGGCCTTTCTGCTGTTCCTCGGGATCCTGATCTATTTCAAGGTTCCGTCGCTTTTGGTCGGCATGCTCGACAAACGCGCCGATGGCATCAAAACCGAGTTGGAAGAAGCCCGCGCCCTGCGTGAAGAAGCGCAGACTCTGCTGGCCTCTTACGAGCGCAAGCAGAAAGAGGTGCAGGACCAAGCGGATCGCATCGTGTCTTCCGCCAAGGAAGATGCCCGTCTTGCTGCCGAACAGGCACGGGCGGATATGGCCAAGTCGCTTGACCGTCGTATGGCGGCCGCGAAGGACCAGATCAGCTCGGCCGAGGCCGCCGCTGTGAAGGAAGTCCGCGACCAAGCCGTGACCATTGCTGTGGCCGCTGCGCGCGATGTGATCGCCAAGCAGATGACCGCCGCACAGGGCAACAAGCTGATCGACGATGGTATCGCCCAAGTCGAAGCGAAGCTGCACTAAGCCAGCACCCCATCGAATTTTGAAAGCCCCGGTTTTGCCGGGGCTTTTTCTTTTGCGTTAGGCATTTGTTAACCCTGCCGGGGCAGGCTTTAGCCATGCGTTTCCTCGTCCTCTTTGCAGTAGTGTTCGGCCTGACGGCCTGTACGGCCCCCAGCCGGAATTTCAGGGGACTACCGGCGCAACGTGTCACCGTCGACGGCTCGGTCTTTGATGTCCGGGTAAAGGGTGAGCGGGCAGAGGCGGTGCGCGTCAACACACAATACGCGCCGCGTTTTGGCCCCATCCGGGACCGGGCAGGGCGCGCGATGGCACAGGTTAGCGGCTGCGAGGTGAAAGAGGTATTGGGAGATCAAGCGCTAGCCTTGGGTGTCTTGGACTGTGACTGAGGGGTCAGTGGTGATCCTCATGTCAACGGACCATATCTGACAATATCTTGTGGATAACCGCTCATCGCCCCCCTTCCCTTGGGGCTTTTGATTGACTCGGACCCTTCCGAAACGGCAAGTTCGCCGCTCAGGCAAGAATCAATCACGGCAGGGCAAACTTGCGTTTTTCCAAACTCAGATTAACCGGCTTTAAAAGCTTCGTGGACCCGACCGACCTCGTCATCTCCGACGGGCTGACGGGGGTCGTAGGGCCGAACGGCTGTGGCAAATCCAACCTGCTTGAAGCGCTGCGGTGGGTCATGGGCGAAAACCGCCCGACCGCAATGCGCGGCGGTGGCATGGAAGATGTGATCTTTGCCGGAGCCGCCTCGCGCCCGGCGCGCAATTTTGCCGAAGTGGCCCTGCATCTGGACAACAGCGACCGGTTAGCGCCTGCAGGATTTAACGAACAAGACGCGCTAGAGATCGTGCGCCGCATCACCCGTGACGTGGGCAGCGCCTATAAGGTGAACGGCAAGGACGTGCGGGCGCGGGATGTGCAGATGCTCTTTGCCGATGCCTCAACGGGCGCGCACAGCCCGGCGCTGGTGCGGCAGGGTCAGATTGCCGAGCTAATCAACGCCAAGCCAAAGAACCGCCGCCGCATTCTGGAGGAAGCCGCTGGGATTTCCGGGCTTTACCAACGCCGCCATGAGGCCGAGCTCAAGCTGAACGGCGCGGAGCAGAACCTTGCCCGCGTCGATGATGTGATCGAACAGCTTGCGTCGCAACTGGCCACTCTGGCCCGCCAAGCCCGTCAGGCCGCGCGCTACCGCGAGATTGGCGAGGCGCTGCGCCGCGCCGAGGGGCTGCTGCTGTACCGCCGGTGGCGCGAAGCGGATGGGGCCCGTGGTAAAGCCGAAGACGAACTGCGCGCCCGCGTCACGGCGACCTCCGAAGCGGAAGCGCAGGTCCGCCGCGTTGCCAAAGGGCGGGAGGAGGCAGAGGCCGCTCTGCCAGCTCTGCGTGAGGAAGAGGCGATCTCTGCCGCTGTCCTGCAACGTCTTGCCACACAGCGCGACACGCTAAGCGATCAGGAGGCGCGCGCTGCCGCGTTGATTGAGACGCTGACCAGCCGCATCACCCAATTGGCCCGCGACATCGAGCGCGAAGGCGGATTGAACCGCGATGCTGAAGAAACGATCGAGCGCCTTGATTGGGAAGCGCGAGAGTTGGCCAAAGCGGGTGAGGGACATGAGAACGCGCTAGAGACTGCCGCGGAGGCGGCGAGCGAAGCGGCTGCCGTGCTACAGGCCCGCGAGGGTGATCTGAACCAGCAGACCGAAGATGTCGCCCGTCTGGCTGCGCGTCATAGCTCTGCCGAACGACTGCTTCAGGACAGCCGCAAAACGCTGGAGAAGTCAGAGGCCGAAGCGCGCAAGGCCCGTGATGCTGTAGCGCAGAGCCAAGCGACACTTGACAAAGCAGGTCTAGATTTCGCCGTGGCGCAGCAGGCCGAAGCCGCCGCTGTCACCGCTGCTGCTGCTGCCGATGCGGCCCTCTTGGCCGCCGAAGAAACACGCGCTGACACGCAATCGCGCGAGGCCGATGCCCGTGCTGAGCGGTCTGAGGCCGAAGGCGAAACCAACGCCCTCCGGGCAGAAGCCGGGGCGCTGGCGAAGCTGGTTGAGCGTGACACGGCTGAGGGCGGGCAAATCCTCGACCGGTTGCAGGTGGAGCATGGGTTTGAAAAAGCGCTCGGCGCGGCTCTGGCAGACGATCTGCGCGCTCCTGAGGTCGAAGTGGAAGGTCCGTCGGGCTGGTCAGTGCTGCCGGGCTATCTGGAGACGCAGGCGCTCCCCGAAGGGGTGACGCCGCTGACGCAGCATGTCTCGGTCCCCGAGGTGCTGGAGCGCCGCATGAGCCAGATCGGGCTGGTCGATCCTGATGCGGGCACGCGGCTTCAGGCGCAGTTGTTGCCGGGGCAGCGGCTGGTCTCGCCCGAGGGCGATCTTTGGCGGTGGGATGGGTTCCGCGCATGGGCCGAGGATGCGCCATCGGCAGCCGCGCTGCGCTTGCAACAGTTAAATCGCTTGGAAGTGTTAAAACAGGCGCTTGAGCAGGCAAGCCAGCGTGCCGATGGTGCGCGGGCTGCGCATGAGACTCTGCAGCGGCAATTGGCGGAGCAAGCCGAGGCTGACAAACGCGCCCGTGATGCGCGCCGAGATGCGGACCGTCAGGTTGCGGATGCAGGTCGTGCGCTGAGCCGGGCTGAGGCGGATCGGAATCTTGCCCAAAGCCGTCTGGAATCCCTCGGCCTTGCTGTGAAGCGCCATGAAGAGGCCGCGATTGCCGCCCGTGCCGAAGTGCTTGAGGCTGAGCGTACATTGCAGGGGTTGGACGATCTCTCCGCCGCCCGTGCGAAGGTTGAAGACATCCGCATGACAGTCGAGGCGTCGCGGATCACCATGATGTCGCGCCGCTCGGCGCATGATGAATTGCGCCGCGAAGGCGAAGCCCGCACCCGGCGAGCGCAGGAAGTGACCAAAGAGGTCAGCGGCTGGCGACATCGGCTAGAGACAGCGGGCAAGCGAACCGCTGAGCTGGTCGAGCGCAAGAGCGCGTCAGAAGCAGAACTGGCGGACGCGAGCGCTGCCCCGGCTGAAATCGCGGCAAAGCGTGAGGAATTGACCGGCGCGATTACGGCAGCCGAAGCCCGTCGCGCCCATGCAGCAGAGACGTTGAGCGCTGCGGAGGCGGCGCTGAAGGCGGCAACGGATGCAGAGCGGGATGCCGAACGGCAGGCATCGGACGCGCGTGAAGCCCGCGCAAGGGCCGAGGCGCGCAGCGATGCGGCCCGCGAAACGGTGTCCCATGCCGCTGAGCGCATTTACGACGAACGGCAGGTCACCCCCGAGGCGCTGCGCAATGCACTCGACGTCGAAGCTGACCAGATCCCACGCGCCGAAACCCTTGAAGAGGACGTGAATCGTTACAAGCGCCAGCGGGATTCCTTGGGGGCGGTGAACCTGCGCGCAGAGGATGACGCCAAGGAGGTCCGCGAAGAGCATGACACCCTGCTGACTGAAAAGGCCGATTTGGAAGAGGCGATTAAGACCCTGCGCAGCGGGATTGCCGGGCTAAATCGTGAGGGGCGGGAACGGCTGCTGACGGCTTTTGAACAGGTGAACGCGAATTTTTCGATGTTGTTCACCCATCTTTTTGGCGGTGGCGAAGCGAATCTTGTAATGGTCGAAAGCGACGATCCGTTGGAAGCTGGACTAGAGATCATGTGCCAACCGCCGGGCAAGAAGCTCAGCACCCTGAGCCTGCTGTCGGGCGGAGAGCAGACCTTGACCGCGATGGCGCTGATCTTTGCCGTCTTCTTGGCAAACCCGGCGCCAATCTGTGTGCTGGATGAGGTCGACGCCCCGCTTGATGACGCAAATGTGACCAGATTCTGCGACCTGCTGGACGAGATGTGCCGTCAAACCGACACCCGGTTCCTGATCATCACTCACCACGCGGTGACCATGGCACGCATGGACCGGCTCTTTGGCGTTACCATGGCGGAGCAGGGTGTGAGCCAATTGGTGTCTGTCGATTTGAAGAAGGCGGAGGCGCTGGTGGCGTGATGAGGGGGCTGGCGGCGGGCGCAGGGTGGCGCCTACGGAGATTACTGCCTGCCGCCTAACGGATCACATCCTACGTTTTTTCAGGCGTTGGATCGGATTAGGCAGGCCGGCGGCACTCAGCTTTTGCGTGCGACGGTGACGCCAGATACGTCCTCGATAAACGTTAAAATACGGGCTCTTACCGCATCATCCTTGATGGCACCAATTGCATTAACAATGTCGAGCGCGGGGTCATTTTTGGTTTGGGGCGCGTCATCTTCCAGCCCTTCAAAGAAGTAGCCGGGAGTAACATCGAGTATCCGCGCCAACTCATGCAGGCGGCTGGCTGCGATCCGGTTCGAGCCGATTTCATACTTTTGGATTTGCTGAAACGACAGCTTAAGTTCGCGCGCCACATCGGTCTGGGACTGCCGCCGCAGGGTGCGGGCTTGCTTGAGCCGACGACCGACGTGAACGTCTACAGGGTGTGACATGATAGATACCTCAGGTTGAGTTCCATATATTCACTACCCGCAATGTGTTGAGGATCAATTGCCTAGATCTGGCCTATTTGCGTTAACCAATTTACCTTAGGTGGATGGATTATGTTGCGTTGTGGGGTGATTCATGTACCATCCCTTGCCTATGAACCAGCATATGTCCGATATTGAGCCGGCCGCCGCCGTGCTTCAGACCTCCCAAAAGGAACCCGCGCCGGCCCTTTTGTTCGAGATGATACGTTCGTTTGTGACGCTCGCGAGCACCCTGAACCTCAGCCATGCAGTCGCTCGTTTGGCCAGTACGCGACAGACGGTGAGACGGCATATCCAGCAATTAGAGGAGGCGATGGGCGCCCCGCTATTCGCCATTGAGAACCGGCGCTATTCCTTAACCAAGGCCGGCCTAGAGGCGCTGCCTGAAGCGCGCGATATCCTCGACCGGGGAAAGCTTTGGCTGGATGGCAAAACACGCCATGCTGACGGAATGCTGCGCCTATCGCATGAGGAGCCGAACGGTTGGTGCTTTCACCAACAGCAGCAGCCGTTATCGTTGATTTGGGATGGCGGGTCCCCGATGCTGCAGGCGGCCCTTCAGGCGTGGTGCCAAAGCCGGGGGGAACTGGAAAGCGAAGCGTTTCGCGCCATGCGCCCCTATGTGCTGGTCTACCGAGATTCCCCCAACGGTTGGATTTGCACCGAGGTTGGAGAGAAATCTTTCTACACCCAGTGGTGGGGCTGGAGCAACGCGCGCAGCAGCATCGGGCGACCGCTCAAGCTGTTTCCGGGCGGGCCTGAGTTTGAAAATATGCTCAACTTTCCCTTTCGGGAAGTTGAGGCGACTTTTGGCGTTCGTCTTGATGAGGTGGTGACCCAAATCCCGCGGGAGGAGGGGGGAGACCCGGTGCCACTGGCCTATAAGCGCCTGCTGATGGCTGGGCGCTATCCCGACAAAAGCTTTGCCTTGATCGCAGCAGTGGATCGGTCAACTTCGGTAAATATCATCGGGGTGGACGACAGCTTCCTTCACGAGATGCCGCTCGACGCAAAGGTGACCTTCGCAGGGTAGAGTATGCTGCGAGCAATGCAAAAAGGGCCGCCCATTGAGGCGGCCCTTGGTAATCCTGTTAAATTCGTAAAGCCTTAGCTAATTGCAGCGGCTTTCACATCTTCGTCGATATAGGGCAGATACTGCTCAAAGTTGTCCGAGAACATCTTGACCAGTTTGGCCGCCTGACGGTCATAGGACTCCGGATCGTCCCATGTGCGGCGCGGGTCAAGCAGGATGTCGGCGACGCCGTTCACCTCAACAGGGACATCGAAGCCGAAGTTCGGGTCTTTGCGGAACTCGGCATCGGCCAGACGGCCTTCAAGGGCGGCGCTCAGCAAAGCGCGGGTCGCCTTAATCGGCATCCGCGAGCCGGTGCCATAGGCCCCACCGGTCCAGCCGGTGTTAACCAGCCAGCAGGTGGCACCATGCTGGGCGATCTTTTCGCGTAGCAGGTTGCCGTAGACCTCCGGGCGGCGCGGCATGAAGGGCGCGCCGAAGCAGGTGGAGAAAGTGGGCTCGGGCTCGGTCACGCCGCGTTCGGTACCCGCCACCTTGGAGGTGAAGCCAGACAGGAAGTGATACATCGCCTGCGCCGGGCTGAGCCGCGCGATCGGAGGCAGCACGCCGAAGGCATCGCAGGTCAGCATGATGATGTTCTTCGGGTGGCCGCCAACGGCCTTTTCGCTGGCGTTCGAGATATAGTGCAGCGGGTAGGCGGCGCGCATGTTGGCGGTGAGCGAGTCGTCGTCGAAATCGAGCTCAAAGGTGTCGGGATCAAAGACCATATTCTCGATCACGGTGCCGAATTTGGATGTAGTCGCGTAGATTTCCGGCTCTGCCTCGGGGTTGAGGTTGATGGTCTTGGCATAGCAGCCGCCTTCGAAGTTGAAGGTGCCATTGTCGGACCAGCCATGTTCGTCATCGCCGATCAGCGTACGCTCTGGATCGGCTGAGAGAGTGGTTTTTCCGGTGCCCGATAGGCCGAAGAAAACAGCCGTATCAACCGGGTTGCCGTTGGCGTGGTTGGCTGAGCAGTGCATCGGCATGATGCCCTTTTCGGGCAGCAGGTAGTTCAAGAGGGTGAAGACCGACTTCTTGTTCTCGCCCGCGTATTCGGTGCCGCCGATGAGGATCATCTTGCGGTCAAAGTTCATCGCGATCACGGTCTCGCTGCGGCAGTTGTGCTTGGCCGGATCGGCTTGGAAGCTGGGGCAGTTGATGACGGTGAAATCGGCGGTGAAGTCTTTCAGCGCTTCGGCATCGGGGCGGCGCAGCATGGTGCGGATGAAAAGCCCGTGCCATGCCAGTTCTGTCACCATCCGCACATTGATCGCATGTTTGGGGTCGGCACCGCCAACGAGGTCTTGGACGAAGTAATCCTTACCCTGCATATGGGCGATCATGTCTTGATAAAGCGCATCAAACCCTTCGGGCGACATCTCAGCGTTGTTTTCCCACCAGATGCTGTCGGCCACGCTGTCGGTCTTGACCACATGTTTATCTTTGGGCGACCGGCCGGTGAATTTGCCAGTGGTGACGAGGAACGCGCCGCCCTTGCCTAGGCTGCCTTCGCCCCGTTTCAATGCCGCCTCGACCAGCGCAGGCTCGGTCAGGTTGTAATAGACATCGCCGAGCCCGCTGATCTGTTGATCTTCGAGGCTGAACTGCGGGTTTACCCGTCCAAATGTCATATGATGTCTCCTGTGGTAGCGCGTGAGCAGCGCAGAACGTGTCCGAGCGGGCGCAATTGCCCTGGGCATCGGGGCCTTGAGAGCCTCTTAACACGGGCGTTTTCAGGTTGAACAGGCAGCTTTGTCACAGTTAGCGCCATCATCTAAAACTTTGTTTCGAAGCGCTTAGATCCCGGCCAAAAGCTGCCACTGCAACCTGACCTTCACCCTATGCGGGCGAAGTTAAAGTGCGGCAATTTAGCCATTCCTAACCAAATTATGACCCAATTGGTGCATCACGAAGGCACGATTCGCACTTAAGGATTGATTCGATCTGTTATATTGGGGATCACTGACTCCAAAAATAAGAACGAATTGAGCAGCATAAGGAAGCAGGCAATGTCAAAGATTGCATTGGTAGACGATGACAGGAACATCCTGACATCTGTTTCGATGACTCTGGAAGCTGAAGGCTTCGAAGTAGAAACCTACAACGACGGCCAGGCCGCGTTGGACGCATTCAACAAGAAACTGCCGGATATGGCAGTGCTGGACATCAAGATGCCCCGCATGGACGGCATGGATCTGCTGCAACGTCTGCGTCAGAAAACCGCGATGCCGGTGATCTTCTTGACCTCCAAGGATGATGAGATCGATGAGGTTTTGGGCCTGCGCATGGGGGCCGACGACTACGTCAAAAAACCCTTCAGCCAGCGCCTGCTGGTCGAACGTATCCGCGCCCTTCTGCGCCGCCAAGATGCGGTAGAGACGAATGAAGTAGGCGATACCGAAGAAACCAAGGTGATGGAACGCGGCGATCTGCGGATGGACCCTCTGCGTCACGCGGTCAGCTGGAAGGGCAAGGATGTGTCCCTGACCGTGACCGAATTTTTGCTGCTGCAGGCCCTCGCGCAGCGCCCCGGCTTTGTGAAATCGCGCGACCAGCTGATGGACGTGGCCTATGATGATCAGGTCTATGTGGACGACCGCACCATCGACAGTCACATCAAGCGCCTGCGTAAAAAAATGCGCAGCGCGGATGATGAATTCTCGGCGATCGAAACGCTTTATGGCATCGGCTATAGATATAACGAAGAGTAAACCCGGCACTTAACGCGGGTCGAAAGGAAGCTTGTGCGGGACATGGCTGCTGGCAGAGAGGGTGATGTTGTACTGGGGGATGATTGGGTCACCCCTGACAGCGCCGCGCCTGATGAAATTCGGGTCAAGCGCGAACGGCGAGGGCTGTTCTCGCTCCGCTCCTCGCCGCTAACGCGCAAGATCATTACCTTTAACCTCATCGCGCTCAGCGTTTTGGTGGCGGGGATTCTTTACCTTAATTCCTCGCGCGACAGTCTGGCGCTGCAACGCGCCGCGGCACTGGTTTCCGAGACTGAGCTGATTGCGGATGTGATCGAAGCCCAGCTCCCCGCGGGCGCGCCGGTGAACCTCACCACTGGCGATGGTGTTGATGTGGCCGCCACGCTTGAAGGGCTGGACCTGCGCGGCGGCATCGACGTCTTCGTTTATGACCCCGCAGAAACGCTGGTGGCCCGCACGGCTGGTAGCCTCTCTGTGGCTGAAGCCCTTGCCGCTTCTGAGGCGGGGGAGCGGACGCTGCTGAATGACGGGTTGAACTGGCTTTGGGAGCGCGTTTCTGCTCCCTTCAGCACTGAAGAAGACGCCACGACCCCACCGCTTGAAGAGCAACTGCGCCGCATGGTCAGCACAAGCGTGACCGGCGGCACCCGGCTTGAGGGCACGCTCGCCATCGAAGGTGGGACATTGTTCAGCGTCGTAACCCCAATCATGCAGGGCAATACCCCCGTCGGCGTGGTCGCAGTCGCCAGCGCCGCGGGAGAGATTGACCGACTGGTGCGCAGCGAACGTGAGCGTGTTTTGCAGATGTTCGTTATCGCCACGCTCGTGTCCATCGGTCTCAGCCTCGTGCTGGCCTCGACAATCGCCAACCCCTTGGCGGACCTGTCGGCAGCGGCTGAACTGGGCCGTGACAAAGACGCGCGCAAGATGAACCCCGGCCGCATCCGCATTCCGGACCTTACCGCGCGTCCGGATGAAATCGGCCGTCTTTCTGGCGCACTGCGCGGGATGGTTTCGGCGCTTTACAACCGGATTGACGGGAACGAACAATTCGCCGCCGATGTGGCTCATGAGATCAAGAACCCGCTCGCCTCTCTGCGCTCCGCCGTCGGCACGTTGCGCATGGTTAAGCGCGATGACCAGCGCGAAAAACTGCTGAATGTCATCGAACATGATGTGCGCCGCCTCGACCGGCTGGTCAGCGACATCTCCAACGCCTCCCGCCTTGACTCCGAACTGGTCAAGGAAGAGGAAGAGCCCTTTGATCTGCTGCAAATGCTGGGCAATCTGGGGCAGTATCTTGGCGAAGATGCGAAATCCAAGGGCATCGATTTTATCACCGATTTGCCCGCCGCACCGATTACCGTGCATGGGCTTGAGGCCCGTTTGGCGCAGGTTTTCGTGAACCTCATCACCAACGCGATCTCCTTTTGTGAAGACGGGGATGCGATCCGTGTCTGGGCGCGCAAACGGGCCAACCGCGTGCTGATCGTGGTCGAAGACACAGGCCCCGGCATTCCCGAACAGGCGCTCGGCAAAATCTTCAAACGCTTCTATTCGCAACGTCCCGAAGAGCATTTTGGCAATAACTCTGGCCTTGGCCTCGCGATTTCCAAGCAGATCGTCGAAGCCCATGGCGGTGTGATCTGGGCCGAGAACATCCGCCCGACCGAGGCCGATATTACGTCCGAGCCCCTCGGCGCGCGTTTTGTCGTGGGTTTGCCGACCTAAGCAGCGGCGCGGAGCCAAGGGATGACAATCGAGCGCATCAACCTCCACGCCAGCTGCGTGGCAATTAATGGGCGTGGAGTGCTGATTCTTGGCCCCTCGGGCGCTGGCAAATCGGCGCTTGCCTTGCAGTTGATTGCCCTTGGTGCCACGCTGGTGGCAGATGACCGAACCGATGTGATCCGCCATGCGGATCAGGTAATTGCCAGCGTGCCGGAAAATATTCGTGGTCTCATTGAAGCGCGCTACGTGGGCATCCTGCGGGTCAAGGATTACGGCCCAGTGCCCTTAGCGCTCGTCATCGATCTGGCCCATACCGAAAAGCAACGCCTGCCCGAGCGCCACACATATCCGGTACAGGGTGTCACATTGCCCTGTTTTCACAAATGCGATAGCGCTCATTTTCCGGCAGCAATTCATCTGTATATATCAGGTGTGAAAGAACCGAATTGATCAGTCAGACCTCATCAACTGACCTCGCACCCCGGCGATTGGTCCTTGTCACCGGCCCCTCGGGCGCCGGTCGTTCCTCTGCGCTCAATGTGTTGGAGGATGCAGGATTTGAGGCGATCGACAACCTACCTTTGCGGCTGTTGCCTGCGCTGCTCGACCGACCCGGCGACGCACAATCAGTGGCCTTGGGCATCGATGCGCGCAACCGCGATTTTTCAACCGAAGGCGTGCTGGAACTGATGGGCCGCCTGTCGGCAGAGCCGGGGTGGAGCGCGGAACTGCTCTATCTCGATTGCGCGCCGGATGTGCTTTTGCAGCGTTTTTCCGAAACCCGCCGCCGCCATCCATTGGCCCCCGCAGACCGCCCTGCGGACGGTATCGCGCGCGAGCAGGACCTGCTCCATCCGATCCGCGCCCGTGCCGACGTACTGATCGATACGACAACACTCAACGTGCACGAGTTGCGTGCAGAGGTGGAACAATGGTTTGCTCCCGGCGGGCAGCGCAATCTGACGGTGTCTGTGCAAAGTTTCTCCTATAAGCGTGGCCTGCCGCGCGGCGTCGACGTGGTGCATGACTGCCGTTTTCTCAGAAACCCCTATTGGGTGCCCGAACTGCGCAGCGGTGACGGCAGGGATGCGGCTGTCGCGGCCCATGTGGCGGGCGATAAGCGCTACACCGATTTTGCCGACAAGGTGCTTGATCTCAGCCTCCTCTTGCTGCCCGCCTACCGTGAAGAGGGCAAATCGCATATCTCCATCGCCTTCGGCTGCACAGGCGGGCAACACCGGTCTGTCGCCATGGCGGAAGATCACGCTTTGCGCCTTGCAGAGCAGGGCTGGCAGGTGTCAATTAGGCACCGTGAGCTGGACCGCCAGCATCGTGAAGGAAACAAGCCGTGATCGGGATCGTCATCGTCGGACATGGGGGGCTGGCGCAAGAGTATCTTGCCGCCATCGAACATGTCGTGGGATCCCAATTTGGCGTGCGCGCCATCGCTATTGAGCCCGATCACGACCGCGCGGATAAAGAGCGTGAGATCTGCGCCGCCGCCGATGCGGTGGATCAAGGCGCAGGTGTCGTCGTGGTCACTGACCTTTTCGGCGGGTCTCCCTCAAATCTCAGCCTCTTGGCCTGCCGCCCAGAGAACCGGCGCATCATCTACGGCGCGAACCTGCCAATGCTCATCAAACTCGCCAAATCACGGCATATGGATGTGCCGGACGCCGTGCGCGCCGCGCTCGAAGCTGGTAAGAAGTATATCGACAGCCAGAATGTCAGCGCAGGTTAGAAGGCCCCAAGACGTCATGCCCGAATTTTCTTTAAAGATCGTAAACGAAAAAGGCCTGCACGCACGCGCCTCCGCCAAATTGGTCGAAGTGGTCGAGGCGTTCGATGCCCGCGCCGAAGTCAGCAAGGATGGCATGTCAGCCTCGGGCGACAGCATCATGGGGCTTTTGATGCTTGGCGCGTCGCGCGGCACGACGATTGATGTCCAAACCTCCGGCCCCGATGCCGAGGCCTTGGCCGAAGCTTTGACCGCCCTCGTGGCGGATAAGTTCGGCGAAGGATACTAAGCCCGCATGGCGGGAAAAAGGATCCTCCGACCCCATGGATGACGCGCAAAAGATTGCGGGCGAACCGGCCCAGACAGGTGACGGTACGGTGACTTTCACCAAATACGACCGCCGCAGCCTGTCCTACGCCTCGACATTCGATGATCCGTGGAAGGCGCGGGTGATTTCCGCAATGGAGCTCTTCACTGGCAAGCTCAAGATCTTAAGGCTGATCCGCAAGTTCGAGCAACGCGGCACCCCCTCGGGCCAAGCCTTCTGGCGCGCGGCGCTCGACACCATGGGGATCGATCTTACCACCCCCCAAGAGCAACTTGACCGTATCCCCAAAGAGGGGCCCGTCGTAGTCGTGGCCAACCACCCTCACGGCATGGTTGATGGTATGATCTTCGCCGACCTCATTGGCCGGGTGCGCCCTGATTACCGCATCCTCACCCGATCTCTGCTCACCTCTATCGACGAAGTGGCGGGCAGCTACATGATCCCGGTGCCCTTCCCACATGACCCGGACGCGCAGCGCAAAGGCGTGGAAATGCGTGCCAAAGCCATGGCGCACCTCAAGGAGGGCGGCGTCGTCGCTCTCTTCCCCTCTGGCGTCGTTGCCACGTCGGAAAGCTGGTGGGGCCCGGCAGTCGAGGCGGAATGGAATGTCTTCACCGCCAAGATGATCCGTCGCTCCGGGGCGCAGGTGGTGCCAATGCGCTTTCCCGGCCAGAACAGTCGCGCCTATCAGATCGCCAACCGGCTCAGCCCGATGCTGCGCCAAGGCCTTCTGTTGCATGAAATCGCCCATGCCTGCGACAAACCCCAAGGGCCCATTGTCGGCCATCCGCTAAGCCAACAAGAGATTGACCGCTGGGCAGACGACCCGCGCGGCTTCATGGCTTGGCTGCGCGCCCATACTCTGGCGCTGACCAACTAACTTCATCCTTTTAAAAATACCCGCGGGGGAATCGCGCCTTTGGCGCGATGGGGGCAGGGCCCCCTATACCCTTGCGGCTTAGCGCGTCGGTACTGGTTTCTCGCCGCGGTAATCATAGAATCCGCGCTGTGTCTTTCGACCCAGCCAACCGGCTTCGACATATTTGGTCAGCAGCGGGCAGGGGCGATACTTGGTATCGGCCAGCCCGTCGTGCAGCACGTTCATAATCGCCAGACAGGTGTCCAGGCCGATGAAGTCCGCCAGCTCCAGCGGGCCCATCGGATGGTTTGCCCCCAGCTTCATCGAACTGTCGATCGACTCCACATTGCCGACGCCTTCGTAAAGCGTATAGACCGCCTCGTTGATCATCGGCATCAGGATGCGGTTCACGATGAAGGCGGGGAAATCCTCGGCGGAAGCGGCGGTTTTGCCCAGACGATCCACCACGGCTTTGCAGGCATCATAGGTTTCGCGGTCCGTGGCAATGCCGCGGATCAGTTCGACCAATTGCATCACCGGGACGGGGTTCATGAAGTGGAACCCCATGAATTTCTCAGGCCGGTCGGTGCGGCTGGCCAATCGGGTGATCGAGATCGACGAGGTGTTCGACGTCAGAATCGTTGTCGGCTTGAGGTGCGGGATCAGGTCTTCGAAGATCGCCTGTTTCACCGTCTCCCGCTCCGTCGCGGCTTCGATCACCAGATCGCTCTGGCCTAGATCGCTTAGCGTCTGCGTGGTGGTGATACGTGCCATGGCAGCATCCCGGTCAGCGGCGGAGATTTTCTCACGGCTGACCTGACGATCCATGTTGCCGGTGACGGTTTTCATGGCTTTGGCCAGCGCATCGGCGCTGACATCGTTCAGCATCACATCATAGCCTGCCAGCGCCATGACATGGGCAATCCCGTTGCCCATCTGCCCCGCTCCCACGATACCGATTGTCTGGATGTCCATGGCCTGTCCTTTGCTTGAGTTCGGCGCACAATAGGGCGCGTGGCGGGGGTGCCGCAAGTGCAGCCGTTGACGAAATATAACAGCAAATTTGACCGTTAAGAGAATCGCAGTTCCTGCTGTGCAATCTGGCTTTGGGTGAACAACAAAGGTGGGTTCAATGACCTATGACGCAATGGGGCCAGCCCCTCTCGATTATCTTCCTTGCCGCTACGGCACCTCAAAGTTGATGTTTCGCGGTCCCCGCCGCCGGTTGGAGGGCCCCTATATCGCCTTTCTTGGTGGAACAGAGACCTACGGCAAATATATTGAGCAGCCCTTCCCGGCGCGGGTAGAGGCAGAGCTTGGTAAAACTTGTGTAAACTTCGGGTTTCCCAATGCCGGGATCGACGCATTTGCACATGATCCCTTTGTCGCGCAGGCGGCGTCTCAGGCGGATGTGACAGTGGTTCAGGTCATGGGCGCGCAGAATATGACCAATCGTTTCTATTCGGTCCATCGGCGCCGGAATGACCGCTTTGTCGGTGCTTCGGCCCTTTTGCAGACGATTTACCGCGAAGTGGATTTCTCGGAATTTCATTTTAACCGCCATATGCTCACCCATCTTATGCGAGTCTCCCCTGAGCGGTTCGAGGCGGTGCGCGCAGAGTTGCAGCACGCATGGCTGGCGCGCATGCGGCTGATGCTGGGGCAGATACAGGGGCGGACGCTGCTGTTGTGGCTGGCTGACCGTCCCCCGGTGGCCGCCGCCGAACAGCCGGTGGGGGAACTGGGCTATGACCCGCTTTTCGTCACCCGTGAGATGTTTGAGGCAGTGGCCCAACATGCCACCGCCAAGATTGAGGTGGTCTCCCCCAAAGACCCATCTGCCGGGCCAACCGCAGGCATGGTGGTGAGCGAATTGGAGACCCAAGCCGCGTCAGAGATGCTGGGTCCGATGGCCCATGCCAATGCCGCCGCTGCCTTGACCGATGCGCTGCAAAGCATGTCCTGAGCGTTCCGGTAAGGGGACATGCAATAAAAAAGGCCCGCCGAGAGCGGCGGGCCTTTGGTGTTTCACGTGAAGAGCTTTACAGCTTTTCGATCAGCTCAGGCACCGCGTCGAAGAGATCGGCCACCAGCCCGTAATCGGCCACTTGGAAGATCGGCGATTCTTCGTCTTTGTTGATCGCGACGATGATTTTGGAGTCTTTCATCCCGGCGAGGTGCTGAATCGCACCCGAGATACCAACCGCGATATAAAGATCAGGGGCGACGACCTTACCGGTCTGACCCACCTGCCAATCGTTCGGGGCATAGCCCGAATCAACCGCCGCACGCGACGCGCCAACAGCGGCACCGAGCTTGTCGGCCAGCTTCTCGATCAGGGCAAAGTCTTCTTCGGAGCCGACGCCACGGCCACCGGAAACCACCACGCCCGCGCTGGTCAGCTCGGGACGGTCGGATTCGGCAACTTTGTCTTCGACCCAAGTCGACAAGCCGGGGTTTTCGACAGCCGAGATCGTCTCGACCGAGGCAGAGCCCCCTTCACCGGCCGCATCGAAGGTCGATGTGCGGAAGGTGATGACTTTTTTGGCGTCGTTAGATTTCACGGTCTGAACCGCGTTACCGGCATAGATCGGGCGCTCGAACGTGTCAGCATCGACAACACCGGAAGCATCCGAAATCACCATGACGTCCAAAAGCGCTGCCACGCGGGGCATCACGTTTTTAGCGTCGGTGGTGGCCGGAGCGACGATATGCTCATAGTCACCCGCGAGCGACACGATCAGCGCTGCGGTGGCTTCGGCCAGACGGTGGCCCAGCATCGGGTCTTCAGCGACCAGCACCTTGGACACGCCGTCGATCTTGGAGGCCGCTTCGCCTGCCGCAGCGGCAGAGCTGCCTGCCGCCAGAACGGTCACGTCGCCCAGAGCCTTGGCTGCGGTTACCGCCTTGGCGGTGGCATCCATGGACAATTCGCCATCGGAGATTTCGGCAATCAGAAGAACAGCCATTACACAGCCCCCACTTCTTTGAGTTTCGCGACAAGCTCGTCAACCGAACCAACCTTGATGCCCGCAGCACGTTCGGCAGGCTCAACGGTTTTAACGATCTCCAAGCGGTTAGAGACATCGACGCCATAGTCTTCGGCGGTTTTCTCATCCAACGGCTTTTTCTTGGCCTTCATGATGTTCGGCAGCGACGCATAGCGCGGCTCGTTGAGGCGCAGGTCCACGGTGACGACTGTCGGCATGGTGACCTCAATGGTCTGCAAACCGCCATCGACTTCGCGGGTGACTTTCGCCTTGTCGCCTTCAATGGTGACCTCGGAGGCGAATGTCGCCTGAGACCAGCCCATCAGCGCCGACAGCATTTGCCCGGTAGCGTTCATGTCGTTGTCGATCGCCTGTTTGCCGCAGAGCACGAGGCCCGGCTGCTCTTCGTCGACGATGGCTTTGAGGATCTTTGCCACGGCCAGCGGTTCGATGTCCTTGTGCACATCGTCCGAAGCGATCACGAGAATCGCGCGGTCAGCGCCCATGGCGAGCGCGGTGCGCAGGGTTTCCTGCGCTTGCTTCACACCGATGGAGACGGCGACGATCTCATCAGCCTGACCAGCTTCTTTCAGACGAATCGCCTGTTCGACGGCGATTTCGTCGAAGGGGTTCATCGACATTTTCACATTGGCGAGATCAACACCCGATCCGTCCGCTTTGACACGAACTTTCACGTTATAGTCGATCACGCGTTTGACAGGCACCAATACCTTCATGAGCGGTCTCTCTCCTCAGTTTGTGACGCGGGCTGGTGGCCCGGTCTCCCTAATTCTCCAGACGGGTGTAACGAAGCGGATCGGATCAAAACAGGCCAAAATCGGCAGTTCAGCAGTTTTGAACGCGGCGTTTTCCCGGTTTTTCTTCTGTTAGCGCTAATTTCTCAGCGGTTCGCCCCCGGCACCCAAAGCACGTCTTCTTTGCCCGCGTTGTTGGCCATACGTGCGGCAACGAAGAACCAGTCGCTGAGACGGTTGAGATAGGTCACCGTTGCCGGGTTGATCGTGGTCTGTTCTGACAGCAGCACCGCCAGCCGTTCGGCGCGGCGCGCCACAGTGCGGCAGACATGCAAATGCGCTGCCAGCGCGCGGCCCCCGGGCAGGATGAAACTGCGCAGCGGGTCCAACTCAGAATTCATCACGTCGATTTCGCGCTCAAGCCGGTCAACTTGCTCTTGGGTGACCCGCAAAGGCGGATATTCTGCCTTGCGATCTGCTTCCATATCGGGGCGGCAGAGGTCGGCACCGAGGTCGAAGAGATCATTTTGAATGCGCGCCAGCGCTTCGTCCGTGGCGCCGGTGGCTTCGAGCCGTGCGACGCCGACAAAGCAATTTAATTCGTCGGAAGTGCCATAGGCTTCGACCCGCGCATCATGTTTGGCGACACGGTCACCATTTCCAAGCGCCGTGGTGCCCTTATCCCCTGTGCGGGTGTAAATCTTGTTCAGTACAACCATCAGATCGTTCCCCCTCGGAAATAGACATAGGCAAGGATCAGCAGCACTGCGATGAACTGGGCGATGATCCGCCAGCGCATCAGCTTGTTTGCGTTGCGTTTGTTGAACTTGCCCCCGGTGGCAAAGCCGCCCAGCCCCATCAGGAGCACGACGGCGACCGCAACGACGGAAATCAGGACGATCACGAAAAACGGATCATTTGGCATGGGCTGTCCTTTCGTTGCCCCGAGATGTAGCGGCGCGCGGCAGCCGCGCAACCAAAATCAACGACTGGTCACCCAATCCAACGCGCGCGTCGGCAGGATACGCCGCAAAACACTGGCGATATGGGTTGGGGTTGTGACGAAATAGCGCGGGCGGGGTCGGGGGGACTCGACGGCATGGGCCAGCTTTTCGACCACCGCCTCGGGGAGGAGTTCAAAGCGGTCCTTCTTGCCGCTGACATCATAGAGCCGGGGGCGCATGGTGCTTTCATATTCCGCTGCACGGGGGCTGTTTCTCCAATCAATCCAGCGCTCGAAGCGGGGGATCGCCTTGGTCCGCAGTTCGGAGGTGACGGGGCCGGGCTCAATAAGGATTAATTTAACCCCGGTGCCGCGCATCTCAAGCCGCAGGGTATCTGTCAGCCCTTCGAGTGCAAATTTCGTGGAGTTATACGCACCCCGCCACGGCATTGCGACCATGCCAAGCACCGAGGAGCACTGCACAATCCGCCCGTGTCCCTGTCTGCGCATCACCGGGATGACCGCACGTGTCAGGCTGTGCCAGCCAAAGAAATTGGCTTCAAATATCTCGCGCAGGGCCTCGGTGGGCAGGTCTTCGACCAAACCGGGCGTCGCATGTGCACCGTTGTTAAAGACGGCATCCAAGGTGCCGCCTGTCTGCTCCAACACATGTGCGAGCGCCGATGAAATGCTGGCCTCGTCGGTGTAATCGATCCGGGGCGCGTCAAACCCTTTGGCGCTGAGGCGGTCGCAATCGGCTTGCTGGCGGCAGGCGGCAAAGACCTGCCAGCCCCGCGCGCGCATACCATGTGCAGCAGCATAGCCGATTCCACTGGAACAGCCTGTGATGAGGATGGATCGGGTCGCAGACATGCAAAGGGCCCTTCATATGAAAGGCCCTTCATCGCGCGATGCTATAGGATTGGCAAGTTAGCCGTTGCTGAGCAGGAAGTCGGCCATCCAACCGGATTCTGCACCGTCTACGCTGCGGAACCGCACCCAACCTGCACCATTGTCTTCGATGATCTCAACGGCGTCGCCTTTACCTAACTTGCCAACCACACCAAAATTGGTGCCTGGACCGCCGCGCACATTCACCCGTGTGCCACTCACTTTCCGGATATCGGCCTGCGTGGTGCTCACATAGGTCGCGCTGTTGTCGCCGGAATTGATCAGGCTCGGAATGACAACGGGCGTGCTAGAGGTGGTCACTGAATAGGATGCATTCTGAACCATCGAAGCGGAAGCATTGACGGTCTTCGCCTTTACAACCTTAGCGCCAGCCCGGGTTTCCGGCGTCGCCACGGCTTTCTGCACCATTGCATCATTGGCCTGTGGCAGATCGCTCAACGTGGTCAGGTTCAGCGCCACGCGGGTTGCGGTATCATCGCGCGCCGGGGCTTTCTGTGCGAAGGGGGTGATCGGGCTTTCGGCCTTGCGGGCTGCGTTGGCGGCAGCGGCGGTGACCAAGCTGGAAGAAGTTGTGCCCGCATTGGCGCTGGCGATGAGCGTCGAATCGGCAGCTTCGGAACCTGCCAACTGTGGACCTGCAGGTACGAAATCGGCCCCGCCGCTCATTTCATAAAACGCCCAGCCCATGAAACCAAAAGTCAAAAAGATGAACCGTTTCATTATGCTGTTCCCCGTCCTTGTCAAAACCATGTCGCTGTTGAGAGACCAACGCGAAACTTCGCGAATGGTTCAATTTCAATTGGCAAGAATTCGCATAGCGCCAAAGTATTGCTTTTTTCTCACTTGAAACCGTGACAGGGGCGCATTTGCTGAGTCGGCCTTCAGCAATCTGTCGCTTGCTCGCCCTGTCACGCTTGGCTAAAAGACCCGTCATGTCAGACATAACCACACCCCCAGAACTCGACCCGAATGACCTGTCCGAGCCGCTACGCCGCGCCTTAGGAGAGCGGTATCTGACCTATGCGTTGTCTACGATCATGCACCGCGCATTGCCGGACGCACGAGACGGGCTAAAGCCAGTCCACCGTCGGATTCTTTTTGCCATGCGCGAGCTGCGGCTGTCCTCGACGGGCGGTTTCCGCAAGTCGGCAAAGATTTCGGGCGATGTGATGGGTAACTACCACCCGCACGGCGATGCCGCGATCTATGACGCGATGGCGCGTTTGGCGCAGGATTTCAACGTGCGCTACCCGCTGGTCGACGGGCAGGGTAACTTCGGCAACATTGATGGCGATAACCCGGCGGCCTCGCGGTACACCGAAGCGCGGATGACCGCCGTGGCCGAGGCCATGCTGGAAGGGCTGAACGAGAACGCCGTCGATTACCGCGAGAACTATGACGGCACGCTGACCGAACCTGTGGTGCTGCCCGCGCAGTTTCCGAACCTGCTGGCCAATGGCTCTTCGGGCATCGCCGTGGGCATGGCCACCAACATCCCGCCGCATAACATCGCCGAGCTCTGCGACGCCTGTATCCATCTGATCAAGACGCCCGACGCCCGCGACGAGACGCTCTTGAACTATGTGCCCGGTCCCGATTTCCCCACCGGCGGGGTGATCGTCGAACCGGCCGAGAATATCGCCAATGCCTACCGCACCGGGCGCGGCTCTTTCCGTCTGCGCTGCCGTTGGGAGGTCGAGGATCTGGGCCGGGGTCTGTGGCAGATCGTGGTCACCGAGATTCCCTATCAGGTGCAAAAATCGCGGTTGATCGAAAAGATCGCCGAATTAATCCAGACCAAGAAGATCCCGATTCTCGGCGATGTGCGCGACGAATCCGCCGAAGACCTGCGGATGATCATCGAGCCGCGCTCGAAAAACGTCGATCCGGCGGTGCTGATGGGCATGCTGTTCCGCAACTCAGATCTTGAGGTGCGATTCTCGCTCAACATGAACGTGTTGATCGACGGGCAGACGCCCAAAGTCTGCTCGCTGAAAGAAGTGCTGCGCGCCTTCCTTGACCACCGGCGCGAGGTGCTTCAGCGCAGATCGCGGCACCGAATGGACAAGATCGACCACCGGCTGGAAGTCTTGCAGGGGCTTATCACCGCGTTCCTGAACCTAAACCGCGTGATCGAGATCATCCGCTATGACGATGACCCCAAAGCCGCCTTGATGTATGAGGATTGGAGCCGGGTGCATCAGGACACGCTCAGCCGTGCGATGGACGAGGCTGCCTATGTCTCCCCGCTGGCTGGTGTCGACGTGTCCAAGCTCGCGGTGATCGCAGATTCCGAGGCGCAGGCGACGGGTGTGTTGGCCGAGAGCGGCGACACCCGCGCCGTGCCGCATAGCTATGCGGGCCGCGAGAATGGTCTCTCTGATGTGCAGGCCGAAGCGATCCTGAACATGCGGCTGCGGTCTTTGCGGCGTTTGGAAGAAGACGCCTTGGTGAAAGAGCGCGATGCGCTGATGTCCGAACGTGCGGGGCTTGAAGACTTGCTCGACAATGAAGAACTGCAATGGACCACCATCGCAGATCAACTGCGCGAGACGAAAAAGCAGTTCGGCAAGGATTGGGTCATCGACGGCATCAAACGCGGGCAGCGACTGACCACTTTTGAGACCGCAGGCGAAGTCGAGGACGTGCCGATCGAGGCGATGATCGACCGTGAGCCGATCACCGTGGTGTGCAGCCAGATGGGCTGGATCCGGGCCATGACCGGCCATATCGATCTGAACCGTGAATTGAAGTTCAAAGACGGCGACGGCCCACGTTTCATCTTCCATGCGGAGACCACGGACCGTCTGCTGGTCTTTGGCTCGAACGGACGATTCTACACCGTTTCCGCCGCCAATCTGCCCGGTGGGCGTGGCATGGGCGAACCGCTGCGGCTAATGGTCGATCTGCCCAACGAAGTGCAGATCGTGTCGCTGTTCATTCATCAACCGGGGCGCAAGCTTCTGGTGGCCTCCAGCGCGGGCGATGGTTTCATCGTGCCCGAGGATGAGGTCGTGGCCCAAACCCGCAGCGGCAAGCAGGTACTGAACGTGCGCGGCGAAGGTGTCGCGGCGCTGGTCTGTCGTGCTGTCTCGGGGGATAGCGTTGCGACCGTGGGCGAGAACCGCAAGGTGCTGGTCTTTGGCCTTGATGAACTGCCCGAAATGGGCCGTGGCAAGGGCGTCCGGTTGCAAAAATACAAGGACGGCGGCCTGTCGGATGCCACCACCTTCACACGCGAAGCGGGCCTAAGCTGGCAAGACCCGGCAGGCCGCACGCGCACCGAGGTCGATCTTGCGGAATGGACCGGCAAGCGCGCCAGTTCGGGCCGTATGGCGCCCCGTGGCTTCCCACGCGACAATAAGTTTAACTGATTTGACGGGCCCCGCTTTGCGGCGGGGTCAGCTGAGCGGCTCTGCCGTCATCCAGACACCGCCTTCAGGCCGCAGAGTCAGGATCATCACCGGCTCAGGGTCTTTGCCCGGAACCGGGGTGAATTTTAAACGGCTCAGCAACGTGGCTAGGATAATCACCGCCTCTTGCAGCGCGAAGCTTGCCCCGATGCAAATGCGCGGCCCGTCCCCAAAGGGCAGATAGGCATAGCGGTCAATCGCCTTGCGGTCGGCAAAACGCTCGGGCCGGAAGGCGTCGGGCGCGTCCCACAGGAGTTCGTTGCGGCCAAGGGCATAGATCGGGATCATGACCGTATCGCCGGGGCGTATCTCGCGGTCACAAAGCGTATCGTGTTTTTGCGCCGTGCGAGAGATGATGCCGGCAGCCGGGTAGAGGCGCAGCGCCTCATCGACGATCATGCGGATCAAGGGCAGTTGATCCACGTCCTCCCCGCTGCACGCGCGGCCCTGTAGCACCGATTGCACCTCTGCCCGCGCGCGGTCTTGGATGTTTTGATCGAACCCCATCAGGTACATCGACCACGCCAGCGTCAGCGCAGTTGTCTCATGCCCCGCAACGATGAAGGTCAGCAGGTTGTCGCGTAACTCTCCGGTGTTCATCTTGCGTTTTGTCTTGGGGTCGACGCCTTCGAGCAGCAGGTCCAGCAAATCAGGCGTGCCTTCATGCCCACGGGCAATGCGGGCCTCGATGGCGCTATCAGCCATGGCCTTCATCTGCTTTAACGCTTGGCCCGACATCATCCGCCCCGGTCGCGGCAGCCAGTCGGGAAAGCCCAAGATGTCGAACAGGCTGATTTTGCCAGCTTCGGCAATATAGTCGTCAATCGCACCATGCACCTTGTCGCGGTCAAAGGTGCCGTCGCCTGAAAAGGTCACGTCGCCGATTACGTCAAAGGTCGTCGTCACCATCTCGTCGAGCATATTTACCGCGCGCGGCCCGGCGGCAGCGATCCGGTCTGCCGCGCGGATGGCGGCGGCTGTCATCACCGGGGCAAGATTGCGCACATTACGCTGGGAAAACACCGGGGCTGCGGCGCGACGCTGCCAGCGCCAATGCGCACCTTCGGCGATAAACAGCGATTCCCCGATAGCCGGGCGCAGCAGGTTCTTGGTCACGTCCGACTTGGGGTAATCGTCTAACCGGTCGAGCAGAATCTCCCGGATTGCGCCGGGGTCCATCACCATATGCCAGCGCTTGCCGGTCTTGCCCGAGACCATGGGTTGCGTCGTGGCGATCTTGGGGATGATGCTCAGCACATTACGCCGCGCCATTTGTAGGCTGCCGAGCAGGCCAACAGGTTCCGTAACAAGGGGCACGCGCACGGGCAGGGGGGCTGGTTGGGTCATGATGATGTCCTCACACCTAACCAAGATAGGGCGGGGGGAGAGGGGCGCAACTGCGGCAAATGATTGCGCCCCTCCCGGCCATCGGCTAGGCCTTTTGAGATATTAACACCCCGAGGGATATGCCGATGATCCGTGTTCTTGCCGTGCTGATGACTGTTGTGACGCTGGCCGCCTGTAATGGCGCATCCGATCTGGGCGATGCACCGACGCCACTGGGTGACTTCAACCTGCACCACAATATCGTCGTGGCTCCCAAGGCACAGAAGGGTCCGCTGAGCCGTGAGGTCAGCAAAGACGACCTGGCCGAGGCCGTGCGCGCCGCGACAGCAGAGCGGTTCGACCGCTACGAAGGCGAACGGCTCTATCACTTCGGCATCAGTGTTGAAGGCTATGTTCTGGCCCAGCCGGGCATCCCGCTGGTCTTTGCGCCGAAATCCATCCTGATCCTGAACCTGACCGTCTGGGATGACGCCAAAAACAAGAAGCTGAACGCCGAACCGCACCAGATCACCGTCTTCGAATCCCTCGATCAAGGTCCGGTCGTCGGCTCGGGCTATACCAAATCTGCCGAAGAGCAATTGAAGAACCTCAGCCAGAATGCCGCCAAATCGATCGAAAATTATCTGGTGAAGCAAAACCGCGAGCAGGGTTGGTTCAACGGCGGTGTGGCAGTGTCCTCTGCCGGAGGGCCTGAAGACAAATGATGGCGCCTGCGGGGTCCCGGATTGCGCGGTGCTATAAGCGCGGCTGGCTTTAAGTGACCCCAAGGCGCAAGTCCCGCTTGATTTTACCGCCCGAACCCAATACATCGCCCGCCAGATAGGGTTCGGGTCCCCGTTGGGGCCCCTCAATTAAAAGGGCGCCACCATGGCAAAGGCAAAGTTTGAACGCACCAAACCGCACGTCAACATCGGCACAATCGGCCACGTTGACCACGGTAAAACCACGCTGACCGCGGCGATCACCAAGTATTTCGGTGACTTCCAAGCGTATGACCAGATCGACGGCGCGCCCGAAGAAAAGGCCCGCGGCATCACCATCTCGACCGCTCACGTTGAGTATGAGACCGAAGCACGTCACTACGCCCACGTCGACTGCCCCGGCCACGCTGACTATGTGAAGAACATGATCACCGGTGCCGCTCAGATGGACGGCGCGAT